>CAJPFO010000255.1 GCA_905339255.1 Myxococcaceae bacterium | reverse complement strand
GCGCGGCGCCCTCCCCGACGCTGCCTGCGAAAAGAGGGCGAAACTTGGCGCTCACCCGACGCCAGCACCAGGTCTACGAGAGCGTCCGCCAGTTCATCTCGAAGAAGGGCTACTCGCCGAGCCTCGAGGAGATCGCCGCGAGTCTCGGGCTCGCATCGGTCGCGACCGTCCATCGCCACGTGGCGCTCCTCGTCGAGAAGGGCCTGCTGCGCAAGGACGCGAAGCGCTCGCGCTCGGTCGAGGTCGTCGAGGAGGAGGCGCAGGCGTCGGTGCTGCTTCCGCTGCTCGGCGTCGTCTCGGCCGGCTCGCCGCTCGAGGTCTTCGAGGAGCCGGAGACGATCGCCGTGCCTCGAGAACTCGTCGGCCGGCGGCGCACGAGCTTCGTGCTTCGGGTTCGCGGCGACTCGATGATCGACGAGCAGATCCGCGACGGGGACTTCGTCGTCGTCGAGAGCCGCAACGAAGCCCGCGATGGCGAGGTGGTCGTCGCGCTGGTGCGGGGGCGCGAGGCCACGCTCAAGCGCTTCGAGCGCCGGGGCGATCGCGTCCGGCTCGTTCCGGCGAACGCATCGCTGCGGCCGCTCGACCTGCCGGCCGCCGACGTCGAGATCCGCGGCATCGTCCGGGGCCTCGTCCGGCTCTATCCGCGCGTCGGCGCGACGCGCCGGGCCGGTTGACGCGTCACGCCCCACGGCTAGCCTGCTTCCATCGTGAATCCGAGGAGTTGCGACGTGGTCCGGCTGACCCGCGCGATCGAGTTCTCGAGCTCCCTGCGCTATTTTCGGCCCGAGCTCCCGGAGGCGGAGAACGCGCGGTTGTTCGGCCCCTGCGTGCGGACGCATGGGCACAACTACCGGCTCGAAGTGACGCTTCGCGGGGAGCCCGACCCCGTCACGGGAATGGTGCTCGATCTCAAGGACCTGAAGGTCGTTCTCGAGCGCGAAGTCGAGGCCCGTTTCGATCATCGGGACCTGGTTCTCGACACGCCGTACTTCGAGAAGCAGGTTCCGACTCCCGAGAACTTCGCGCTGCTGCTGCATCGGCTCGTGGCCGCCGCACTGCCGAAGGGACTCCTCGAGCGCACCCGCCTGTACCAGGATGCCGATACCTTCGTCGACGTCGTCGACCCCGAGCGTTCGTGATCCTCTCGACCCGCCGCTACCGCTTCGCGGCTGCGCACGTGCTCGCGAATCCGGCGCTCCCGGACGACGAGAACCGCCGCATCTACGGCAAGTGCGCCAACCCGAACGGCCACGGCCACGATTACGGGCTCGAGGTGACGGTGACGGGAACGGTCGATCCCGTGACCGGATCGATCGTGCCGCAGGAGCTTCTCGACTCGATCGTTCGCGAGCGCGTTCTCGATCGTCTCTCGCATCGCATGCTCAACGCCGATCCGCTCTTCGCCGACCGCGTGCCGACGGCGGAGAACATCGCGCTCGCCGTGCGCGAATCGCTCGAGAAGCCGCTCGAGGACGCTGCGGGCGTTCGTCTCGTGAACGTTCGCGTCGTCGAGACGCCGCGGAACTTCTTCGACCATGGAGAGGCTCCTTGAGCCGCGAGCCGAACGATCCGATCGAAGATCTGGTCCGGCGCCAGCTCGAGGCGCTCGGCGAGGATCCCGCGCGCGACGGGCTGCGGCGGACTCCCGGGCGGGTCGCGAAGGCGCTCCGCTTCCTCACGCAGGGCTACGGGCAAGATCCGCTCGACCTGCTGAACGACGCCCTCTTCGACGTCTCGTACGATGAGATGGTGCTGGTGAAGGACATCGACTTCTTCAGCCTCTGCGAGCACCACATGCTGCCTTTTTTCGGACGTGCGCACGTCGCCTACATCCCGAACGGGAAGATCGTCGGCCTCTCGAAGATCCCGCGACTGGTCGAGATGTTCTCGCGGCGGCTCCAGGTCCAGGAGCGGCTCACGACGGAGATCGCCGAGATCCTCGAGAGCGTGCTGCGCCCGAAGGGCGTCGGTGTCGTGGTCGAAGCGATCCATCTCTGCATGAAGATGCGGGGAGTCGAGCAGCAAAACGCCTTCGCCGTCACGAGCTCGATGCGCGGCGAGTTCAGCACCGATTCGAAGACCCGCTCCGAGTTCATCGAACTGATCCGGCAGCGCAAGGAGTCGTTCGCGTAGTGTCGAGGCGACGCGAGGCAGCGACGAGCGCCGCGCTCGCGTGCGGCGCGAGGATCGGGACCGATCGATGAGCCGCGCGATCGTGGTGCACCGGACGGGCGGTCCCGAGGTCCTCGAGCCGAGCGAGCACGACCCCGGAGATCCGGGGGCGGGGCAGGCGCGCGTTCGAGTGCACGCCGCGGGTGTGAACTTCATCGACGTCTATTTCCGCACGGGGGCGTATCCCCGGCCGCTTCCCTTCGTGGCCGGGCTCGAAGGAGCCGGCGTCGTCGAGGCGGTCGGCTCCGGCGTCGCGCAGCTCGGTCCCGGGGATCGTGTCGCCTGGGCCTCCGCGCCCGGATCGTACGCCGAGGTGCTCGTGGCGCCGGCGGGGCAGCTCGTGAAGCTTCCGGCGGCCGTTCCCGAGGAAATCGCCGCGGCTGCGATGCTGCAGGGCATGACCGCGCACTACCTCGTTCATGCGCTGCGGACGCCGCGAGCCGGAGAGGTCGCGCTCGTCCATGCCGCCGCCGGCGGAACGGGGCTCTTGCTCGTGCAGATGCTGGTCCGCGCGGGGCTCCGCGTGATCGGGACCTGCTCGACCGAGGCGAAGGCCGCGCTCGCTCGCGAGGCCGGTGCCGAGCGGATCGTGCGCTACGACCGCGAAGACGTCGCCGCAGCGGTTCGTGATCACACGAATGGCCGGGGCGTCGACGTGGTCTACGACGGCGTCGGCCGTTCGACGTTCGACGCGAGTCTCGCCTCGCTCCGCCCGCGTGGGCTCGTTGCGCTCTTCGGGCAATCGAGCGGTCCGGTTCCGCCGTTCGACTTGCAGCGGCTCAACTCCGGCGGGTCGCTCGTCGTGACGCGCCCGTCGCTCGCGCACTTCGTGGCGACGCGCGAAGAGCTCGAGCTCCGGGCGGGTGAGGTCCTCTCCGCGGTCGCCGCGGGATCGCTGCGGGTGCGGATCGGCGCCGAGTTCGCGCTCGCCGATGCGGCCGACGCGCACCGCGCGCTCGAAAGCCGGACGACGACGGGCAAGCTCGTCCTCCGCTGCGCGTAGGGCACCGACCCGCGTCGCGCGCGAAGGAGCCCCTCTCCAGCGCACGTTCCTGCGCCGGGGGCGACCCACCGGGTCGCCCCTACCGTTCAAACGCGAATTCTCCGGGTCCCCGGCACCGTTCGCGCGCGAAGCACCGGGTGGCACGCGGGATCCACCGGTTCGCCCATGCGGGTCGCACGCGTGGGACGCATCGGTTCGCCGGTACGGGTCGCCCCAGGCCAACCGGGATCTCGCGCCGGTCGCCCGCCGCGCTCCGGAGCCGGCGGCGCGTCGGGAGCGCCGTCAGCGGTTGCGGAGCGCCCCGAGATCGACGCGGACGCGTCCCTGCGACTCGAGGTCCTTGCGCTGCGCCTCGATCCAGGAGCTCTGCAGCAGGCCGCGCTCCTCTTCGAGGAGACGCTTTCGAACGGCGTCGACCTCCTTCGCGAGTTCGTCGGCACTCGGCTCGCGGCGATCGAGGAGCTGGACGAGCACGAGACGATCCCCCACCTCGAAGATGCGGTCGGAGCTCGGCTGCTCCTTCGTGAGCGCGAAGGCGGTCGCGAGCAGGTCGGGAGACGCTCCGAGACCCGGAACGAAACCGTCGGGCCTGCGGCGGATCGCCGCCGTGCGCTCGAGCGTGAGGCCGTCGTCGCGCGCGGCCTGCTCGAGGCTC
>CAJPFO010000254.1 GCA_905339255.1 Myxococcaceae bacterium | reverse complement strand
ACGTTCTCGAATGCGTCGCGCCGCGAAGCGGCGCCGAACCCGCCGACGATCGCGCGGCGCTCCGCGAGCGCCTACGCCCGACCGCCGCCAAGCGGGTGGCGATCCGCGTGCGGCCCGAGCGGATCGTTTCCTGGGATCACGCGAAGCTCGGCGGAACCTATTAGGGGACTTCCCCGCCCCGGTTCACGCGCGCGAGCCTCCACGTCGCCTCGCGAAGGGGCCGGGCCCGGGGAGGGCCCACGAGCGAGCCAGCACAAGAGGACGGTCGGCCGATTCCCCCGAGGGGCAAAACATGCGTTATTGACTTAATGTTTTTATAACTGATGATTGCCCCAATGATCTCCCATCGATCGAAGCCGCGAGATCCGCTTCCGCGCCGGAGCCAACCCGCGCGAAGCGCCGCCACGCGCGCGCGGCTCCTCGACGCGACGATCGCTTCGCTCGTCGAGGCCGGTTTCACGGGGACGACGACGGGCGAGGTCTGCCGCCGCGCCGGTGTTTCGCACGGCGCCCTCCTCCACCACTACGGAACGCGTCTCGCGCTGCTCGGAGCGACGCTCGAGCACCTCTACGAGCGACTTCGCGCGCCGGTCGAGCAGGGCCTCGCTGCGCTCCCCGGCGGCCCCGAGCGCCTCGATGCGCTCGTCGACCTGCTCTGGGCGGTCTTCGGCTCGAGCGAGTTCAAGGCCGTCCTCGAGCTCTGGGTGGCGAGCGCGAACGATCCGGCCCTGCGCCAGCGCGTAGCGCCCGCGACGGATTCGTTCGATGCCTCGATCCAGCCGACGGCAGCCGGGCTATTCCCCGACCTCGCTCGCGACGTTTCCGAGTTCCCCGCCCTCGTGAGCCTGCTCTTCCAGATCATGCAGGGGATGGCGCTCACCCGGGCCGTCTTCCGGAGCGCCGATTCCGAGTCGCGACGCCCCGAGGTGATCGCACTCACGAAGCGACTCCTCCACTCCGCGCTCGCCGCAGAGCGCAGGCCGCCCGAGCGCGCGCCGACGCATCGAGAAGGAGATCCCGCATGAAGAGGTCCTCCGCGCGAGGCCGCCGCGCCGCGTTCGTCGCCCTCGGCCTCGTCGTCCTGGCGACGGTGCTCTGGGCTGCGCGCACGATCCCCTTCGGCGCACGGGCCTTCCTTCCGGATCGGGAACCCGACGCTCGAGGCCGATTCGGCGGCGTCCCCCTCGACCCCTCGAGCCCGTGGCCCAAGTTCCGCGCGAATCCCCTCCAGAACGGACGCAGCCCGCTCGCGCCGCGCGTCGACGATTCGCTCCGGCCCTGGAGCTTCCAGACCGGAAAGGGGGTGTTCAGCTCGCCCGTGATCGACGCCTCGGGAAACGTCTACATCGGCTCGGCCGATCAGAACTTCTATGCGCTCGACCGCAGTGGAGCGCTCCGCTGGAAGTACGCCACCGCCGAGGTGATCGACTCCGCAGCGCTCCTCGACGATCGCGGCCGCGTCTACTTCGGATCCGGAGACGCGCACGTCTACGCGCTCGATCGCGAGACCGGCGCGCTCGTATGGAAGTTTCGCGCCGACACGGTCGAGGAGGTCGAGGCACGCCACGGCGTCGAGTCGTACAACGTCGATTGGTTCGAGGGGAACATCGGCATGCTTCCGGACGGGACGCTCCTCGCACCGAACGACAATTTCCTCATCTACGCGATCGATCGGGACACGGGAGCGAAGCGGCGCGAGTACCTCGGCAACGAGCTCATGTGGTCGCTCCCCGCCGTGAATCCGCGGACGGAGAGGATCTTCGCCGGCTCGCAGTACATGATCTGGCGGAACGTCTTCGCCTTCGACACCCGCACCGGCGAAACGCTCTGGACGGCCGGCGGGCTCGGCTCGAACGCCGCGTCGCCGCTCCTCACCTCGAGCGAGCCGAACGGCGCCGTCGTGATCGGCGGCTTCGACGGCCACGTCCGGGCGTACGCGCAGGAGAGCGGCAAGGAGATCTGGTCCCGGGGAGTCCGCGGCCACCTCTACTCGAGCCCGGCGCAGCTCTCCGACGGGACGCTCATCCAGGCGTCGACCGACGGCACCGTGTACGCACTCGATCCCTCGACGGGCGCCGTCCGCTGGGCGCACGATGGCCTCGGCCCGATCCGCTCCTCGCCCGCGGTCGACGCGAACGATCGGATCTACGTCGGCAGCGGGGAGGGAAGTCTTCTCGCGATCGAGCCCGACGGAAGGCTTCGCTGGGCGTACCGCCTCGTCGACGACGAGCGCAACGATCTGAACTCCTCGCCGGCGATCGGACCCGACGGGATCGTCATCGCCGGTGAGAATGGCGGCGTCTTCTTCGTCCCCTTCGACTACCCGCTCACTGCGGCCGGGCGAGCCGATCCGCGAACCACCACGGGCCCCGACGAGCCGCTTCCGCGCGAGGGCGTATTCTTGATCTACACGGAGCCGTTCGGCGCGTTCCGAACCACACCGCCCCGCACGATCTCGGCGAACCAGCCGCTCACCTTCACGCTCTTCCTTCGTGAGGGCGGCGACACGCGCTGGGCTGCGATCGATCCCGACTCGCTCTCGGTGCGAATCGGCGGAAAGCCGGCCGAGCACGTCCACGTCTCGGCGGACGGGCAGTTCCTCTCGATCGTCCCTCGCGAGACCTGGAGGGGTTCCGAGGGCGGACGGCTCGACGTCGAGATCTCGGGTGGCTTCCGGGTCGATCCGTGGCGCGTCGGGCTCAAGTTCTTCGGGGCGAGTGAAGGCGGTCGCTTCGACGAGAAGCTCCATTTCGAGGTCCTTCCGAGAGGCCACGAGCCCGCGCCCCTTCTCGTCCCTGCGCGAGCCGGCGATCCCGGGAGCGTTCTCGAGCTTCGCCGCCTCGCAGCACCGAACCCGACGATGCTCCCCTCCTGGAACCAGATCGGCTTCGATTCGCTCCACTACCTCGGAGGGATCGTCGAAGGAAACTCGAAACGAGCGCTCGTCTTCGTGATCGGCGGGAAACTCGTCGACGGGAAGACGGTCGTCGATCCGACCTCGAAGCTCCGCTTCCCGCTCGCGCTCGAATACGACGGTGGCCTCGTGACGCTCCACAACTACGCGGGCTTCGAGATCCAGTTCGTCGGCTCCTGGGACATGCCCTTCGGCCTCTACCGGGTGTCGACGCGGCTCGACCCCTCCACCGGACGCTTCGTCGAGCCCGCGGCGCTCGTCGCGATCGCGAACACGAACGATCTCGAATACTACGGCCGCTTCCTCCAGCTCATGGGAATGGCCGATCTCGGAACGGGACACATGTCCGTGTTCGGTGGCCTCGATCTCGAGCTTCACGACCCGCCCGCCGCAATCCCCGCCTCGGAGATCGGTGAGGTCCGCTTCGAGCGCTCCGCGACGTCCGTGACCGCGCGGATCCGCGGCGGCTCGCTCCGCCGCGACGATCACGTCCATAGCCTTCTCGTGACGGACGCTGCGAGCGGTGACGCCGTCCCCCTCGACTACAACGGACGGACGGAGGTCGAAGCCGACCCGAACGGCATCGTCACGGCCGTGACCGTCCGCTTCGACGCGGGGGAGCTTCGCGCCGCTGCTCGCGCCCACTACCTGATCGACACGCAAGCGGTCGAGCGTGGCGAACTCTGATTGCGGGTCCCGCGCGGCCTTTCGGCCCTAGAACGCTGCGAGCACGTTGCGAACGGTCAACACCATGAGAACGACGCTACCCGCCGTGAAGATCGCGAAGCGCACCGGGACATGGTTCACGAGCGACTGGTAGACACTGTGGAGCACCCGGATCCCGACGTAGGCCCAGGCGAGCGCCACGTTCGTCGAGTCGCCGTTTCCGGCGAGCTGTGAATAGAAGACGAGCGCGTAGAAGATCACCGGTTGCTCGTGGAGATGATTGTAGTTGTCGGCGACCTGTCGGACGGCGATCGGCAGCACGTCGAGGTCGGCCTTCTGCTTGAGCGCTCCCGGATCGAGGCCGGCCGCCCGCATCGCCGGGATCCGGGTGGCGTACATCCAGCACCACATGACGAGCGTCCAGCAGACCAAGGCGAGCGCGGGGGCGATCATCGTCGTGTTCATGGGTTCCTCCCTGCGAGCGGTGCGGTCCCGCTTTCTGCGGCCCGCCGGGCGATCCAGCGGTCGACGACCTGCTCGAGAACGTCGAGCGGGAGCGCGCCATTTCCGAGCACCGTATCGTGGAACTCGCGGAGATCGAAACTCGCTGCGAGCGCCTCGCGTGCACGATCGCGAAGCTCGAGGATCCGGAGCTGTCCGATCTTGTACGCGCAGGCCTGCCCGGGACGGACGATGTAGCGCTCGACCTCGGCGACGACGTCTCGCTCGGGCATCCCGGTGTGCGTCTTCATGTATTCGATCGCCCGTTCGCGGGTCCAGCGCTTCGAGTGGATTCCCGTATCGACGACGAGCCGTACGGCCCGGAAGCCCTCGGCAACGAGCTGGCCGAGCCGATCGAGCGGATCGGGAAGGTGCCCTTGCTCGGCGGCGAGCCGCTCCGCGTAGAGCGCCCAGCCTTCGATGTACGCAATGAAGGGAACCACCCGCCTGAAGACCGGGAGCCCGTCGAGTTCCTGAGCGATCGCGATCTGCAGGTGATGTCCGGGGATCGCTTCGTGGTACGCGAGTGTTCGCATGCCGAAGCGGGGAATCTCTGCGACGCTCCGAAGGTTCGCGTAGAAGACTCCCGGCTTCGATCGATCGAGAGGGGGCGGGTAGTAATACGCACCGGGAGCCCCCGCCTCCTTGAAGGGCGGCACGCGCTCGACCACGACCTCGGCGCGTGGAAGCCGGCCGAAGAGCCGCGGCAGGTCGCCACGGATCTCGTCGAGGATCCGGCGGTATCCCGCGAGGATCCGCTCCCGGCCGGCGTCGTCGTCGCTTTCGAGCTCCCGGGGATCGCGGTGCACGGCCGCGAGCGCCGCCGCGAGGTCGTTCGTCGCATGGCCCTCGGCGTCGAGGATCGCGCGCATCGAGGCTTCGATCCGCGCGACCTCGGCGAGCCCGATCCGGTGGATCTCGTCGGCCGAGAGATTCGTCGTGGTGAACGAGCGCAGCGTCCAGGCGTAGTAGCGATCGCCGTCGGGAAGCTTCCAGGCTCCGTCGTCGGAGGTGGCCTTCTCGAGAAGATCGGCGAGCACGCCATCGAGACGGTGATACGCCGGGACGACCTGGCGCTCGAGGATCTCGCGCGAGCGGGCGAGCAGCGCGTCGCGCTGCGCCTCGTCGATGCCCTCGACCCCTTCGAGCTTCGTCGCGAAGGCGCGATGCAGGACATTCTCGTCGGCTCGAGGCGAAACGAGCTCGGCGATCTGAGCGCGGGACTTCTCGAGTACGAAGCGGGGCGGAACGATCCGAGCCGCCTCCTGGAGCCGCAGCGTCTCGGTGACCTGTTCGAAGACGACCGGAAACGCCGTGAGCCTCGCGAGAAAGTCCCGGGCATCGCGCTCGGAATGGATCTGGTGGACGTTCACCAGGAAGTCCGGAAGCTCGGTCTGCACGCCCTCGAGCTGGTTCACCGGGTATTCGTGGAGTAGGAAGGGCTCGCCCTCGGCGATCGTCGCGAGAAACGAGTCGAGCACGTCGTTCGAGAGGCGTTCGGATTCGGTGAGGGTCTCGCGGTCGTAGCTCCGCAGGATCTCGAGCTCCCGGCGCGCGCGCTCGAGCTCGCTTCTTCGGAACGCGACCGAACGATCGTCGAGCTCGTCCGAGTGGAAGTCGAGCCCGTAAGGCTCGAGGATCCGGAGCCGCGAGAGCAGCATCGGGCGATCGAGCAAGAGCTCGGCGAAGACGCGGAGGTAGAAGTGCTCGACCGACCAGGGGCGCCCGAAGAGCGTCGGGATCGAGAAGACTGCGAGGGCGACGCACGAAGCGGCGATCGAAGCCATCGCGACCTTCCAGCGCCGTCGCATCCCGCCTCCGATCGGGTTCCGTCCGGGGACCGTCGTGGCCCTACGGCGGGCGCTTCGCTCGCACCCGGTCCGTCCGGCGTGCTCAGCCCGGCAAGAGCCCCTGCTCGCGCAACCAGACCTCGGTTCGCCGCATTCCTTCGGCGAGATCGACCTGCGGTTCGTAGCCGAGCACGCGGCGGGCCTTTTCCATCGAGGGAACGTGCTCCTTGCAGAGCATGAGCATCGTCTCGCGACTCGCCTCGCTGGGCTTGCCGGCGAGCCGCGAGAGCGTCGCTACGGCCCCCGCGATGCGAAGCGCCACGGGCGTCGAGAACGAACGCGGCTTTCCGCTGCGTCCCGCCCAGCGCTGGTGGTACGAGAAGAAGTCGGCGGCGCGCGCGGGCGCCACGCCGAGGAGGTTGAAGATCTGGCCGCTTCCGGCCTCGAGTCCCGCGGCGAGGACGATCCCGTCGACGAGATCGTCGACGTAGACGGGAGCAAAGACTCCCTGCCCTCGCGCCGGGAGGAAAAAGAGCCCCCGGCGGAGCATTTCGAGCGGGATCAGGACCCAGGGCCTCGACCCCGGCCCGTACACGTCCGAAGGTCGGACGATCGTGCACGCGATCTCGCCGGCAGCATGCGCCGCCAGCACCGGATGCTCGCTCGCAGCCTTGGCGTCCTGGTACGAGTTCCCGCTCAGGACCGTGATCGGTGTCCGCTCGTCGGCGTCGGGGGGGCGGTGCCAACCGTACGCGCCGCACGACGAAAGGTGGACGAAGCGCCGGGCGCCGCCCGCGATCGCGGCGTCGAGCGCGCGGCGCGCTCCCCCGACGCTCACGCGGCGGTAGAGCTCGGGAGGCGCCACGTTCGAAACCACCGCCGCCGCGTGGACGAAGAGATCGGCGCCCTTGGCGTGCGCCTGCCACGCTCCCGCCTCGCCGAGGTCGCCGGCGACGACGTCCCATCCGGCGTCCGGGCGCAGATCGACCCCGCAGACCTCGGCGCCGAGACCCCGGTAGCGGGCCTGGATCGCGCGGCCGATGAATCCGCTCGCCCCCGTCACGAAGACGCGGCGCGGGAGCGCCGGGCGCTGCCCGCCCGAGCCGACCGGTGCGGGCCGCGCCGCGTTCGCGTCGCCCGTCACGGCGCTCAGTACCCCTGCACGGCGCGCGCCTTGCGGAACTGCTCCCAGCCCGGCGGCTTGGTGTTGAGCTCGCGATCGACCTCGACGTGGATCACGGCGGGCTTCTTCGATGCGACTGCGCGAGCGAGCGCAGGTTCGAGCTCTTCGATCCGTTCGACGCGCTCACCGTGGCAGCCGAGCTCACGGGCGAGCCCGTCGTAGCGAACCGGGGCGAGCTCGATCCCGCGCCGCTCCCAATCCGGAGCGCCGTAGCCTTGCGCGAGGTACGCCGTCTTCTCCATTCCCCACGCCGCGTCGACCGCGACGACGGTCACGACCGGGAGATCCTCTCGTGCGGCCGTCTCGAGCTCCATCGGATGGAAGCCGAAGGCTCCGTCGCCGGTGATCAGACAGACGGGGCGGTCGGGGGCGGCGAGCTTCGCACCCATCGCGAACGGGAGCCCCGTTCCGAGGTATCCCATCTTGACCGAGTAGAGGAAGCTCGGGGACGAGAGGATCGGGTGGAAAGCAACACCGGTCAGTGTCGTATTGCCTCCGTCGAGGACGGTGACGACGTCGCGCGGGAAATGCTGACGGACGGCCATCACCATCCGGCCCGGGTTCACCCCTCCCGATCCCGACGAGCCCAGGTAGGCGATTCCCTGCTGCATCGTCGCCGCGCTCTGCTCGCGGTAGCGCGCGAGGTCGGGCGGAGCGCCGCGCGAGGGCATCCTACGCGAGACGGCGGCGAGGAGTGCGGCGAGCGCCGGCTTGGCGTCCGCCACGATCCCCACGTCGACCGGGCGGTTCAGCCCGATCGACATCGGATCGGAGTCGATCTGGATCGTCTTCTGCGAGGCCGGCGCTCCCCACATCGGCGGGCCTCCCCAGCCATCGTATTCCCCGAGGCGCCCGCCGACGACGAGAACCACTTCGGCCTCGGCCCGCGCGAGGCCGGCGCCGTTCAGGTCGAACGGGTGGAAGTAGTGCGGGTGGTCTTCGGCCACCGCTCCCCGCGCGCCGAGGCTCGCTCCGAGCGTCGCGCCGAGATGTTCACCGAGCGCGGCGAGCTCGGCCGAGGCGTCGGACCAGAGCACGCCCTTGCCCGCGTGCACGTGGATCCGCGTCGCTCCGGCGAGAAGGTCGGCAGCGCGCTCGATCCACGCCGGATCCCCTGCTCCCATGCTCGTCACGCGATAGCGGTCGGCCGGGTGGATCGGCGGAAGCTTCGAGGCGTCGATCTTCTCGAGGAGGAGCTCGTCGGGGAGCGCCAGGTATGCCGGCCCGGGACGCCCCGTGAGCGCCGCGCGGAAAGCCGCACGCATCATCTCGGGAAGCCGCTCGGCCTGGCGCACCGTCGCGGCGTACTTCGTGATGGGACGCGCCATGCTCTCGGTGTCCGCCGCCTGCCACGCGCCGCCCCGGTTCGGATCGGTCTTGAGCCGCGGGCGCAAGGACCCGATCGCGAGGATCGGATGCCCCTCCGCATGCGCGCTCACCACGCCGGCGAGCATGTTGCCCGTCCCGCAGCCCGGGTTCCCGATCACGACGGCGGGCTTTCTCGCGATCCGCGTGTAGCCCTCGGCGATGTGCGCAGCAGCCTCCTCGTGGTGCGCGTTCACGTAGCGGATCCCGTACTTCGCCGTGTGCACGACGATCGGGATGTGCGCTCCATCGATGATGCCGGTCATGAGCTCGACGCCCTCGGCGCGCAGGCAGCGCACCAGGAGTTCGCCGACGGTGATCTCGGACATGGGGGCACGTCTCCTCGCGGGTCGGCGACGGCCGGCCCGGGGGCGTAGCATGCGGCCTCCGGGGGGTTCGAGGCAACCACTTCCTGCCGGGCCGCGGGCAGGCTCCCGGAGCGTGCGCGCCATCCGGGCGAGACCGGGGCCGCCGACGAGCGCGGCGCTCGCGCGAGGCCGTGAGGAAGCCTCCGCGCTCAGGCTCCGGGCGGTGCCATCGCGTCGTCGCCGGCCTCGCTGAACGCGAGGCCGAGCGTCCAGGGGGCGAGCCGCGCGAGGTCGCCGACGACGCGAATCCGAGCGGGGCCTTCTGCCGGAATCGCCATCTCGAGCGATGCGAGCTCCGGGAGATCGAAGGCGAGCGCCGCGATCCTGCGGAGCGCTTCGAGGATTGCGGAGGTCGCTGGCGTACCTCCGACACTGGCAAGCGTATGTACGTCGCGCTCGTCGAGCGGGACGAGCTTCGTCACGCGTGTGCGATCCGCCTCCGCGACGACGAACGAACCCCAGGTCGACGACTGTTCGATCCGCACGCGCAGCTCGGCACCGCGGGGGAATCCCTCCGTGCGAAGACCGTAGTGAGCGAGAAGCGTCTCCACACGCTCGCGCGCGAGCAGCGCTCCGAGCGGACTCGCAGCGAGTTCGGCGTCGACGAGGCCCCGCGCATGCGAACGCTCGATCCCGTCCGGGCGAGCGAGGCGTTCGGGCGCCGACCTCTTCCAGCGCCGCCAGGCCGCGAGCCGCTCGCTCGCTCCTCGCGACCTCCGCGTGCTCCTCGGCGCGAGCGCCGCCTCGGCGAGGTCGCAGAGGTCGTCGAGGCCTTCGCAGCGAAGCGTCCCCGTATGCTCCGCGAGCGCGTCGAGAAGCTCCGCCGGGGGAGCCTCCCGGAGATCGGCGAGCCAGACCAGGATCGGCTTCTTGCGCGCCACACGGCGCGCGATCGCCGCCGATTGGCGCGGGTTTCCGAGGCTCCGGACCACGAGCGCGACCACTTCCGTCTCGGGGTCCTCTTCGAAGAACTGGAGCACATCGCTCGCCGAGAGGTCGGCCTTTCGCCCCGCCGAGACGAAGGTCGAGAGTCCGATCCCGCGTGCGATCGCCGCCCGGAGCAGCTCGCGGCCTCGACGCGGCGATTCGACGAAGACCCCGATTCGTCCCGGAGCGATCGGCGTCTCGACCGAGAGCGCCTCGAAGGCGCCCGCTCCGACCATGCGCGCAACACCGAGGCTCGCCGGTCCCACCAGCCGAAGCCCCTCGCGCCGCGCGCGTGCCGCGAGGGCGCGGTCGCCGCGCGCAGCCAGGGCTTCGTCCGAAAGACGGCCGCGCTCGAGAACGAGCGCGGCATGCACGCCGCGAGCACCGCATCGCTCGAGCTCGAGGGCGAGCCGCTCCGGTGCGACGGCGAGCGCCACGAGATCGATTCCCTCGAAGTCTCCGGAAGGCTCCGATGCGGGGAGCCTCCGCACCACGCCCGAGAAGCCGCTCGACTCGAGACGCCGCAAGAGCGCTTCTCCCGGGTCCGCCTCCGGCCCCTCGGCCACCACGCCGATCCCGCGCGGGGAGAGCAGCCGCGCCACCGATCGAGCCGCCGACGTTCGCTCGCGCTCGGCGGCCGCGGCGAGCGCCTCTGGCGTGCGCGCGATCGGAAAGCTCACACGAACGATTCCATCCTCGAAACGGCTCGTCGCCTCGAACCCGGCATCGTGGAAGACGCGGAGCATCGAGCGGTTCTGCGGCAAGACGTCGGCCGTGAAGCGACCGATCCCGCGCTCCATCGCGGCGGAGGCGAGACGCTCGAGGAGGAGCGAAGCGATGCCTCGCCCCTGGTGCTCGTCGTCCACGACGAACGCGACCTCTGCCGAGTCGCCTCGAACCGCGCGATCGTAGCGTCCGATTGCGATGAGCTCGTCTCCGAGCCAGACCGCGAGTGCGACGCGAGCGTCGTGGTCGACGTTCGTGAAGCGCCGGACGTCCTCGGCAGAGAGCCTCGGCTTCGGCGAGAAGAAGCGCAGATAGATCGATTCCGGCGAGAGTCTCGAGTGGAAGGCTTGGAGAAGCGGGGCATCCTCGGGACGGATCGGCCGAACGTGCGCGGCGCCACCGTCGGCGAGCACGACGTCGGCGGCCCAATGCGCGGGCGCCGCCGGCACGGTCGGCTCACCAGCCCCGCAGATCGACCGGCCAGACGTCGACGACGTCCTCGCCTTCGACGACGTGGATCCGCTCATGGTACGCGACGGTCGGATCGACGTGAGCGGGAAACACCCGGATGCGCTCGCCGACCGACAACGGCGCCTCCGGCGCGAAGCTCGCGTGCTCGTCGGAGCAGAACCAGATCCGGCCCCTCTCGATGGTCGGGTTGCCGTGGTCCATGCCGAGCGCCTTGAGCCCGCAATCGGCGACCGCGAAGGACTCGTTCTTCGAGATCACCGTCGAGAGCACGAAGAGCGCCTGCCGGAACGGAAGACCGAGCTTCGCGTACGCCGTGTCCATGAGCGCGTAGGAGCCGGCCTGGATCTCGGTCGCCCACTCGTTCATGTCCCAGCTTCCCGTGCCTCCGGCCGAGACGACCTCGCCGCCCACGGCAGCGTGCGCCTCGACGAGGAGCGCCATCGACTGCGCGACCACCTCGCGCCGCTTCTCGCGGTCCTCGATCGGCATCGCATGACCCTCGTAGCCCATCACGCCACGCACGAGGAGGCCCGCGCTCCGCGCGCGATCCGCGAGGCGTCCCGCCCGATCGGGGCGGCAGCCGCAGCGTGGAAGGCCCACGTTCACGTCGATCACCACTTCGCGGATTCCGTCGCGCGCCGCCACGTCGACGGTCGCCTCCGAATCGACCGCGAGGGTCACGCGGGCCTCGACGCGTGCGAGGCGGCGCGCGTCGACGACCTCGTTCGCGAGCAGGAGATCCTCGCCGAGCCCCGCGCGCGCCATGCCCTCGACCTCCCGGATCGTCGCGCACGTGAACGCGCGGTGACCGAGCGACGCCTGCCTCGCGGCGAGCGCCGTGCACTTGTGCGCCTTCACGTGGGGCCGGAGCCGCGCGCCCGGGAGCGCTTCGGACATCGTTCGCAGGTTGTGATCGAGAGCGCCCGCGTCGACCACCAGCGCGGGCGTCACGAGGTCTTCGAGCTTCACTTCCAGGCCTCGTAGACCGCCTTCCCGATTTCGGCATGGAGCGACGAGGCGACTCCGGCGGGACCCGAGCGCAGGTCGTCGAAACCATCGCACATGACGGCGAGCACGAAGCGCGAGGTGGGCGTCACGAAGAGCCCCGCGTCGGTCTGCACCCGCGGCATCGACCCGGTCTTGCCGTAGATCGTCACCGGGAGCTCGACACCGAAGTCGACGGCGTGCTCGTTCCAGGGCAGGTAGCGAGGCAATCCCGAGAGGCTCTGGTTCCGGCGCAGCACGTCGAGACAAAGCGGTGCGGCCGCGGCGGGAAAGCCTCGCGACTCGGGCTCGGCGAGAACGGCGTAGGCCTCGCCGAGTGCGCGTGGCGTCGAGCGCGCGAAGAGCTCGTCGAACTTCTCGAACTGGATCGGTCCGAGGATCTCCGCGCCGCCGAGCCCGAGGCTTCGGAGCGCTTCGTTCACGACGCGAGCGCCGCCGACCACGTCGAGGAGCAGGTTCGTCGCGAGGTTGTCCGACACCGTCATCATGAGATAGGCGAGGTCCTGCAGGGTCGGAGCGAGGCCGGGGCGGCAGTAGCGGAGCACCCCCGAACCGCGAACGCGATCGCCGGGCCGGATCTCGCGGCGGGTGTCGGGGTCGAGCTTTCCGTCGACGCATTGCCACGCGTAGGTCATGAGGATGAAGACCTTCGCGGCGCTCGCGGTCGGCATCGCGGTATCGGCGTTGGAGGCGTAACTCTCGTCGCGGTCGAGGTGGCGCGCAAAGACCCCGACACGGCCCGGAAACGATGCAATGAGAGCGTCGAGCGCGAGCGGCATGACGATCCTCCTTCGTCGATCGGGAGCCCGAGCGTAGCGCCCCACGGCGGACGGGGGTTCGCGGCCCATCCTGCGAGACACGCTCGGGCGCCGTCCGGCGCCGAGGATGGTACGCTCCGCGCGGCATGATCGCCCTCGAGCTCGCCGGAGTCTCCAAACGCTACGGAACCCGCCGCGCGCTCGATCGTGTCGATCTGGCCTTCCCCACCGGCGCTGCGGTCGGACTTCTGGGGCCGAATGGCGCAGGCAAGACGACGGTCCTGCGTCTCCTGCTCGGCTTCGCGCGACCGACGCTCGGAAGCGTTCGGCTGCGCGGCCGGAACCCCTTCGACCCCGCCTCCCGCGAGGGCCTCGGCTACCTGCCGGAGCGGCTTCGACTTCCGGCTCGGACGACGCTTCGAGCCTTCCTCGAGCTGCACGGAGGGCTCGCGGGCCTTTCGGGCGCAGAGCTCGCTCGAGGCGTCGACGCGATCCTCGATCGCACCGCGCTGCGCGATCGGGAAGGCGAGCAGCTCGGCTCGCTCTCGAAGGGGCTCGCACAGCGTGCGGGCTTCGCACAGGCGTTGCTCGGAGACCCGGAGCTCCTGCTCCTCGACGAGCCGACCTCGGGACTCGATCCGCTCGGCGTTCGAGACGCCCGCGACTGGATCCACGCGGCACGCGGCCCGCGCCATACGCTCGTCGTCTGCTCGCACGTGCTGACCGAGGTCGAGCGCGTCTGCGATCACGTGGTGATCCTCTCGGGCGGTCGCGTGGCAGCGAGTGGGCCCGTCGAGAGCGTGGTCGCCGGGGGCGAGAGCCTCGAGGACGCCTTCGTCCGGATCGTTCGCGGGGCCGCATGAGCGGAGCGACGCGATTCACGAAGCTCGCGGCCGACGCCGTGCGGGATGCGCTCCGCAACCGAATCGGCTTGCTCGCGATCCTCTTCGCGCTCGCGATCGGCGTCTTCGCCGATCGCTGCACCGGGATCGAGGGCGGAAGCTTCGTCGTGAACGGTCGCCTCTACGACGTGAGCGACGGCGCGCGGCTCGTCGGGCCGCTCCTGTACGGGCTCTGCGCGCTCACGCTGGTCTGGGTGGCGGGCCTCGTCGCCTGCGACTCGCTCGCAAGGCCCCTCTCCGAGGGAACCGCGTCGCTCGTGCTCTCGCGGCCCGTCGGACGGCGGGCCTACGCCCTCGCGAGGCTCGCTGGCGCGCTCGCGATCTCGGTCGGAGCGGGTGCTTCGGTGCTTCTCGCGGTGGCGTTCCTCTTGCAAGCGCGATTCGGACTCGATCTCGCGCCGGCCCTCGTCGCGCTCGGCGTCTTCGCGGTCGACGCGTGGGTCGTCGCGGCAGTGGCCATGACGCTCTCGCTCTGGCTGCCGAGGCTCGTGGCGCTCGCCGCCGTGACGATCGGCCTGCAGCTCGTGGTGGCCGCGAACCTCTTCTACACCGTCGCCGAGTCGAGCGGCGGAATGCTGTCCGCGATCGAGCGCTTCGGGCCTCCGCTCGCGACGAGCCTCGTGCTCGCACTCTCCCCCTGGTTCTCGGACGGGGCCGTCGCCGGAGATTGGCTCGAGCCGGCGCTCCGGCTCGGCGTGTGGGGGATCGGCGCCACCGCGCTCCTCGTCGCGATCTTCGGGCGCGAGGAGATCGCCGCGTAGGAGGCCGGCGCGACCCGCTGCGACTATGCTCCCACGCGCGCGCCGGAGGGACGCTTGGACGACACGCCGCGGGAGCTCCTCGAAGAGCTCCTCGATTGCCTCGACCTCGAAACGATCGACCTCGACATCTTCCGCGGTCGCAACGAACGCGAGCGGGGGCCGCGCCTGTTCGGTGGCCAGGTCGCCGCACAGGCGCTCGTCGCGGCGGGGCGCACCGTCGAGGGACAGGCTCCGCACTCGTTGCACGCCTACTTTCTCCGCCCGGGGGACCCCTCGACGCCGGTCGTCTATCGCGTCGATCGGATCCGCGACGGCCGCTCGTTCAGCACACGGCACGTGGTCGCGATCCAGAAGGGCAAGGCGATCTTCAATACCTCCGTCTCGTTCCACGTCGCCGAGATCGGCTACGAACACCAGATGCCGATGCCGGACGCGCCCGCGCCCGAGAGCCTGCCGAGCTGGTCCGAGCTCGTGCAGCGCTCGCTCGATCGGCTCCCTCCGGACGCCCGAAGCTGGGCGCCGCGCCCCCGGCCGATCGACATGCGCTTCGTGCATCCGCCGACCTTTCTCGGCGGCGAGCCGCGCACCGGACGGAGCCTCGTCTGGTTCAGGATCCCTCGGCCGCTTCCCGACGATCCGTTCCTGCACCAATGCCTGCTCACCTACGCGAGCGACATGTCACTCCTCGACAACGTGGTCAAACCCCACGGACGCAATGGCAGCCTCGGGCCGCTCATGATGGCGAGTCTCGACCACGCGGTCTGGTTCCACGTCCCGCTTCGAGTCGACGACTGGCTCCTCTACGTGCAGGACAGCCCTGCGGCGGCCGGTGCGCGCGGCTTCGCGCGCGGAACGCTCTACTCGAAAGACGGTCGGCTCGTCGCCTCGGTGGCGCAGGAGGGCCTGATGCGTCCCGTCCGCAATCCCGAGGATCGCTCGCAGTAGCGCTGGCGCCGACCTGCCGGCGCGCCCGGAAGTCGCTCAGCCCGACGCGCGGCGCGCGTGGATCTCGCGGATCGCTGCGGCCATCTCCGTCGAGAGGTCGGAGAGGGCGGACGAGAGCGCGGCCGCTGCCGCCGCGGCGTCCCCGGCCGCGGCAGAACGCGAGAGCGACGAGAGTCTCGCCGCGAGGGGGGTGCCCGTCTTCGGATCGAGGATCCACCAGTAGGCGTCGACGAAGACCTCGCCCGAGGCGGAGGCCTCGAAGCGGAGGAACTGCACGCTCGCGTCGTAGTCGCGCGGAAGGCCGAGCGCGTAGGGAAACGACGAGACGCGATCGGTGCCGAGCTGCCGCGCCAGATTGAGGAGCAGCGCGTTCGTCGCGGCCTTCTGGAGCGGAGAAGCCCAGCGCTCGTTCTCGGCGAGGTCGAGCTGGTTCGGGCCCTTCCTCGTCACGAACTGCGGGCGATCGAGGTAGGCCGGGAGTTCGATCGGGCCCACGCCGACCGCCACGTCGAGGGGCGGTCCCGTCGCGACGTCGTGCGAAGCGGAGAGGACGTAGAAGCTCGGGGGGTCGGTGCGCGGAAAGAAGCCCGCACAACCCGAAGCGACGGCCGCGAACCACGCGAGGAACACGATCGGGGTGCGTCGCAGCATCACGGCTCCACCGGGTTCTTGCCCGTCAGGAGCGCCTGCGGGTCCCGTTCGAGGTAATCGGTCAGGAGGCGCAAGGAGCGCGCCGCCTGGGTGAGCTCGGAAAGCGTGTCGGAGAGCTGGTAGCGCAGCGGCGAGCCGTCGCGAACGATGCCCTGCGCCGACTCGGCGAAGGTCCGGAACTCGACGAGCGTGCGTCTCGCCTCGTCCGCGGTGAGCGTGAGCTCGCCGGCCACGGGCTCGACCTCCTTGCGGACCGTGCGCATCACGGCCTCGGCCTCCTTCGCTGCCGCGCTCATCGACGCGACGGCCTCGCGGAGCTTCGGGTCGTCGACGAAACCCTGCGTGCTCTTCGCGAGCTCGGTGAACGATTTCACCATGTCCTCGATCGGGAGCTGGCTGATCCTCGCCACCGCCTGCATCGCGCGGCTCACGATCTCCTGCAGGTTCGATGGAATGGTCGGGATCTCCATGTAGCGGTCCCCGGCCTGCAAGTAGCGTGCGGGCGTTCCGGGGTAGAAGCCGAGCTCGACGTAGAGGAGCCCCGTCACGAGGCTCTGCGACTCGAGCCTGGCACGCAGCCCGCGCGCGATCGCCTCGCGCATGAGCTCGCGGTCGGCGAGGTCGACCTGGCGGCCGAACTCGGAATCGGCGGCGCGCTCATCGAGCTCGATCAGGACGGCGACGTCGGTGATGCCGGGCTTCTGCTCGTAGCCGAGCAGGATCCTCGTCACGCGCCCGAGCTGGACGCCCTTGAACTTGACGGGGGCACCCACGTCGAGGCCGTTGACCGACTCCTGGAAATAGAGGATGAAGCTGGCCTTCGGTCGCGCGAGGATGCCCGCGCCGAACATCACGACCCCGACCACCGCGAGCGCGATGGCGCCGAGCACGAAGGCCCCGATCGCGGTCGGGCTCGCGCGGCGGCTCACTGGCCGACTCCCGTGGGGTTGCCGCTCCCTCCTCGGGTGAGGAAGGCGCGGACGTTCTTCTGGTCGCTGTGCTCGAGCATGTCGCGAGGGCTCCCGGTAGCGATCATGGTACGCGTTTCCGCATCGAGGAATACCCCGTTCGTTCCGATGGCGAAGAGGCTCGCGAGCTCGTGGGTGACCACGACGACGGTCGCCCCGAGGCTCTGGCTGAGCTCGACGATCAAGTCGTCGAGGAGCTTCGAGCTGATGGGGTCGAGCCCCGCCGAGGGCTCGTCGAAGAAGAGGATCTCGGGGTCGAGAGCGATCGCGCGGGCAAGGCCGGCTCGCTTTCTCATGCCGCCCGAGATCTCACCGGGCATGAAGTCCCCGAAGCCTCCGAGCCCGACGAGCGAGAGCTTGAGCTCGACGATCTCGGCGATCTCGTGGGCGGCGAGCCGGGTGTACTGCTGGAGCGGGAGCGCGACGTTCTCGGCGAGGGTGAGCGAGCTCCAGAGCGCACCCTGCTGATAGAGGATCCCCATCTTGCGGAGCATCGCCTCGCGACGCTCGGGCTCGGCGCGCGTGAAGCTCTCGCCGCCGTAGAGGACGTCGCCTCGCAGCGGCTCGACGAGCCCCGTCATGTTGCGAAAGAGCGTGCTCTTGCCCGAGCCGCTTCCTCCCATGATGATGAAGACGTCACCGCGCCGGATCTGGAAGCCGAGCTTCCGCATCACGACGAAATCGCCGTATCCCATGTCGAGGTCGCGGACCTCGATGTGGACCTCCCGCTCCGGAGCGGGGGGATCTTTCGGCATCGCGCTAGACACCGAGCACGTTGCAGACGACCGTGAAGATCGCGTCGGTCAGGATGATGAGGACGATGCTCGTCACCACGGCCGAGGTCGTCGCGCGGCCGACGGCGGCCGAGTCGCGTCCGCATTGCATGCCTCGCAGGCAGCCCGAGACGGCGACCAGGATGCCGAAGACGGATCCCTTCAGGATTCCGATCGCGAAGTTCGTCATCGAGACCGCCTTCATCGTGTGGTTCACGTATTGCTCGGGAGTGATCCCGAGCATGCCCACACCGACGAGCCCGCCCCCGAACATTCCGACGAAGTCGGCGTAGAGCGTGAGAAGCGGCATCATCACGAAGAGCGCGAGCATGCGGGGGAGGACGAGGTACTCCATCGGAGAGATCCCGAAGGTCTGCAGCGCGTCGATCTCTTCGGTCACCTTCATGTTGCCGATCTGTGCCGCAAAGGCCGCTCCGGTGCGCCCGGCCATGATGATCCCCGTCATCATCGCGCCCATCTCGCGGGTCATGGCGATTCCGACGAGGTCCGCGACGTAGATCGCGGCGCCGAACTGCTGGAGCTGGACCGCGCCGACGAAGGCGAGGATCAGGCCGACGAGCAGACTGATGAGCGAGACGATCCCGAGCGCAGAGACGCCGCAATCCTGGATCTCGACGAAGAGGTCCGAGCGTCGCATCCGTGCCCGGCCCCGAGCGAGCGACGCGAACGAGACGACCGCCTCGCCGACGAACGGGACGAACGCGGCTGCGTCGTCGTAGACCGCGAGCGCCCCCCGACCGAGCCGCGCCAAGAAGCCCTCGGGCGCGGACGATTTGCGGGAGTCCCGCTCGGGAACCGCCGCTGCGAGCTGGACGAGGCGGCCGACGCCAGAAGGAAGTGCGCCGAGGTCGACCGGGACGCTCCGCTTCCGGGCGGCGTCGGCGAGCTGCGAGACGACGCTCACGAGCGCCGAGTCCCAGCGCTCGATCCCACGCCCTTCGAGCCGGAGACTCGATGGCGGCGGTGAAGCCGCGAGCGCGGCGGTCACGGGCTCCGCGTCCGGAAGCCCCTCGGAGAGCGTCCACGCTCCCGAGAAATGCACCTCGAGGACCCCGCCCTCGGTGCGGCGGAAGGTGAGCTCCCGGCGTTCCGACACGGTCGGGAGTATTTCAGAACCGGAGACCCGGGGCTACGGGCCGTCGGGAAGAAGGCGCTCCCCGCTCGCGATCGCTCGGCGTGCGCGCTCGGCCCGTTCGTGGTCGGCCTGCCGGCGGGCCTCGGAGCGCTTGGCGAGCGCACGAAGCGGCATCGCGAGGCGAGGATTGCCTTCGAGCCGCTCGCGATGGCGCGCGAGAAAATCCCAGTACCACGACGTCACCGGGCAATCCCGATCGGGCCGGAAGGCACACCCCGAGCAGTAGTCCGACATCCGATCGAGGTATGCGGCGCCCGAAACGTAGGGCTTCGTCGTGAAGAGCGTCCCGAGCGCAAAGGTGCCCATTCCGAGAACGTTCGGTTCGACGACCCAATCGTAGGCGTCGACGTACGCGACCCAGAACCAGTCCGTGAGCTCGCGCGGGGAGACACCCATGAGTGTCGCCAGGTTCGAGAGCACCATGAGCCGGGTGATGTGATGCGAGAAGCCTTCGTCGAGAACGTCCTCGACGACGCGGTCGAGGCAGGCGAGCCCCGACGACGCCCCCCAGAAGGCCGCCGGGAGCGGGAGCCGGGCCTCGAGCAGATCCGGAGTGGCACCGCCGTCGATCCCCGGCGGCGGTGCGACTGCCCCGAAGCGCTTCCCGAGCCAGCGCGAGTAGCCGGCGTCGCCCGGGCGCTTCGCCCGCGGAGGGCGCGCCCCGTCCGGAAGCGCACGGAAGCCGTCGGTCGCAGTATGGACGTGGCGGACGAACTCGCGCCAGCCGAGTACCTGACGGATGAAACCCTCCCGACTCGCGAGCGGTGCGTCGAGACCTTCGACGTCTGCGACGACTCGCGCGGGGAGGAGCCGATGCACGTTCAAGAGCGCGGAGATCCGCGTGTGGAAGAGGCCGCGCGAGCGCGTCGACATCGCGTCTTCGTAGGGTCCGAAATGCGGAAGGCACTCGCGCTTCGCCCACGACCAGAGCGCCTCGGCATCGGCGGCGCTCGCCGGCAGCGTGTCGAGAGCGAGCCGTCCCGGGTGATCCGCGAAGCGCTCCTCGACGAGGTCGCCGACTTCTTCTTTCACGGGATCGGAGCCGAAGACGGGCGGCGCCGGTGCGCGGGGCTCTCCCTTCCACGGCCGCCGGTTCTCGGCATCGAAGCTCCACTTTCCTCCCACGGGACGGCCGTCCTTCATCAGGATCCCGCTCCGGGCGCGGACGGCGCGATAGAAGGCGTCCATCCGGAAGCCGCGGCCGCCGGAGAAGACCGCACCGAACTCCTCCCGTGTCGTGAGCCATCCCTCGTGAGTGACGCGCTCGAGTGCGCCGCAACGCTCGAGCGGGGCGAGCTCGACGCGGAGCTCCCGCTCGGCGGGCTCCATCATGCGAAGCCGGCCGAGCTCGCTCGCGAGAGGCCGCAGCGCATCCGCGCAGGAGCCCTCCGTCACCTCGTGGCGAACCGCGACTCCGCGCGCCGCCTGCTCGAGCGCGAAATGGCGAAGGTTCGCGATCGCGAACGCGAGCTTCTGGCGGTGGTAGGGGCGCCGCTTCGCTCGCGCGAGGCTCTCGACGACGACGATCCCGACCTCGCGCGGGTCTTCTCTCGAGAGGGGCCCGATCGACTCCGAAAGCTGATCCTCGGGCACGAAGACCCAGCGCCGCCCGCGCGGATCGGTCTGGCGATCGGCGAGCGCAGCACCGAAACGCTTCACGCCTTCGGACGCGGCGGCACGGAACGCTCCGGTCCGGGTCCTCGACCGCTCAGAGCGCACCATCGAGTTCGCCGCCCCTTCCGGAGACGACGCGGGCGAGGCCGCGCCCTCTCATGCGGCGATCTTAGATGCAGCGACCCCCCCGGCAAGCTCTGGTGCACGAGCGCGAAGACCGCACGCGAAGGCAGCGAGGCGCGCCGGGAGACCGACCGGGGCGCCGGTTGCGGAGGGCAACCCGGCGGGTCGCCCGGCACGCAGATGCGTGCGCCGTCGCGCTTTCTTCGGCGCGCATCGGCTCCCGAACCTCCACCGCGACTCTCGGATCGGTCACCTAACCCGGCTCGCGCCGCGCGCTCGACTCCTGGCCGCGTGCGCCGACCAATGCGCGAACGGCGTCGGAGAGGCCGTCGACCGAGAGATGGAACATCGGGAACAGCCGCCGGACGAGCCTCGTCGTGTAGGTGCCGTCCCAGGTCCGCGCGTCGTCGGGGTTGATCCAGACCGTCCGATCGAAATGCGCGGCGATCCGCTGCAGCCATACGATTCCGGGGGTCGCCGTCGTGACGCGGGGATCGATCCCGCCGTAGGCCTCGAGGAGCTCCGTCGGATGCATCGCGGCATCGCCCACGAGAGCGACCTTCCAGCGCGGATCGAGCCGCCGCAACAGATCCGCGGTCGGCTTCGCATCCGAGCGTGAGAGACGCGCCCGCGTGTAGACGTGATCGTAGACGCAGTTGTGGAAGTAGTACGCCTCGAAGTCGCGAAGTCCGCGCTCCTCGTGGAGGGCGGTCAAGAGCCGGCTCACCGGCTCGTGGTAGGGATCCATCGTCCCTCCCACGTCCATCAGCAGCAGCAGGCGCACGTCGTTCTTGCGCGGCGGGCGGAAGACGAGCTCGATCTCGCCCGCGTTGCGGCAGGTCTCGTCGACCGTCTCGTCGAGGTCGAGCTCGCTCGCGACACCGGTTCGAGTGAGCTGCCGGAGCCGGCGGAGCGCCACGCGCAGCGATCGCGAGTCGAGCGTCGCGTCGGTCCGGTAGTCGGAGAAGCGGCGCTCCTCGGCGACCTTCATCGCGGAGCGCCTCTGACCCGGACCGCCGACGCGGATCCCGGTCGGATGCTCGCCTCCATGGCCGAAGGGACTCCGCCCTCCCGTCCCGACCCAGCGGTCTCCCCCGTCGTGTCGTTCGGTCTGCTCGGCGAGGCGCTCGAGGAAGCGGCGCACGAGCTCGTCGCTCGAAAGCCGCTCGAGCTCCGCGCGCTGCTCGGGGGTGAGCTCGGTGAAGTTCTTCGGATCCCGCAGCCAGTCGAGGACCTTCTCGGTGACGTCGTCGCCGAACTCGCCCTCGACCCCGCGGAAGACCCGCAGGAACACCCGATCGAACGCGTCGAAGAGGGTTTCGCTCTTCACCAGGCACGCTCGTGCCAGGTGATAGAAGCGTGCGAGGCTCGACCCGTGCAGCCCCTTCTCGAGCGCGGTCAGGAACGCCTGCCACTCCTGCAACGAGACGGGAACCCCCTCCTCGCGCAGGCCGTAGAAGAGGTCGAGGAACACGGTCCTACTGGTTGAAGCGGGGCCCGAGATCGGCCCAGCGTGCCGGGTACTTGCCCTTGCGCTCGTCGTAGTCGCGGAGCGCATCGACGTCCTGCTCCTTCTTGAGGAGCGTTCCCAGGAAGGGGATGTGCGCCTCGAGCTGGCGGTGCGTCATCCCCGCGCGGAGCAGCGCCGAGATCCAGTCGACGAGCTCCGACGTCGAGGGCTTCTTGCGGAGCTCGTTCTGCTCGCGGAGCCAGTAGAACTTGATCAAGACCTGATCGAGGAGCTTCGCGTCGAGGTTCGGGTGATGGACGTCGACGATCTGCCGCATGAGCCCGACGTCTGGGAACTCGATGAAGTGGAAGACGCAGCGGCGCAGGAACGCGTCCGGAAGCTCCTTCTCGTTGTTCGACGTGATGAGGACGACCGGACGCTCCTTCGCGACGACTTCCTCGCTGGTCTCGAGGATCGAGAAGCGCATCTCGTCGAGCTCGCGAAGGAGATCGTTCGGAAACTCGAGGTCGGCCTTGTCGACCTCGTCGATCAGCAGCACGACGCGCTCCGCCGAAGCGAAGGCCTGCCCGAGCGGGCCGAGCCGGATGTAGCGACGGATGTCCGAGACATCCCCCGTTCCAAACCGGCTGTCGTTCAAGCGCTGAACGGTGTCGTAGACGTAGAGCCCGTCGGCGCCCTTCGTCGTGCTCTTGACGTGCCACGAGAGCATCTTCATGCCGAGGCCATCGGCGACGTGCCGGGCGAGTACCGTCTTGCCGGTGCCGGGCTCGCCCTTGAGCAAGAGCGGGCGGCCGAGGGCGATCGCGCAGTTCACGGCGTCGACGAGCGGACCCGACGCGATGTAGCCCGGTGTGCCGCGGAAACGCTGGAAGTCTTCGGTCATGGCCCCGGGTCTTTAGCCCTGCGACGGCCACCGATCAAGGGAGCGCCCCCTCCCGCGTTGCGAGGTCCGCCGCCACGTCCTCGAATTGCTCGAGCGCCGCGCGCAGGTCGTCGGCGATCTCCGCTGCGATCACCTCGGGGGCGGGCAGGTTCTCCGACGCCTCGAGGCTCTCGTCCTTCAGCCAGAAGACGTCGAGGCTGCACTTGTCGCGCTGCGTGAGCTCGTCGTAGCCGTAGGCCCGCCAGCGGCCGTCCGGGGCTTCCGGTGACCAGGTCGGCACGCGCTCCGGCCGCGCCCCGGCCCGGTAGCAGGCCACGAACTCGTCGAGGTCGGCCCGCTGGAGCGGGCGCGTCTTCAGCGTGAAGTGCTGGTTCGTCCGCAGGTCGTAGATCCAGAGCTGCTTCGTCCAGGGCGTCTCGCTGGCCGGCTTGCGGTCGAAGAAGAGCACGTTCGCCTTCACGCCCTGGGCGTAGAAGATCCCCGTCGGAAGGCGCAGCAGCGTGTGGACATCGCAGCTCTTGAGGAGCTGCCGCCGGATCGTCTCCCCGGCCCCGCCCTCGAAGAGCACGTTGTCCGGCACCACCACCGCAGCACGGCCGTGGATCTCGAGGAGGCTGCGCACGTGCTGCACGAAATTGAGCTGCTTGTTCCCCGTGGTGGCCCAGAAGTCGTCGCGCAGGATCGTGAGCGACTCGCGCGCGGTCTCTCCCTCCTCCGTCACCACCAGGCTCGCCGACTTGCGACCGAAGGGCGGATTGGTGAGCACCACCTCGAAGTGCCGGCTCGGCGTCTTTGCGAGGCTGTCCTCGCGCTCGATGGGCGGCGGCGCCTCGTCGCCCGACGGCCCGATGCCGTGCAGCAGCAGGTTCATGGCGCACAGGCGCACCACGTCCGTCACCAGCTCGACGCCGTGGAGCGCTTCGAGCTTGAGGTGACGCTTCTGCTCCCGCGACAGCGACGGGTGCCGGGCCGCGAGGGATTCGTGCGCCGCGAGCAAGAAGCCGCCCGTTCCGCAGGCCGGGTCGCAGATGCGCTCTCCCGGCGCGGGCTGCATCACGTCGACGATCGCCCGGATGAGCGCCCGCGGCGTGAAGTACTGCCCCGCCCCGTTCTTCGTGTCTTGCGCGTTCTTCTCGAGCAGGCCCTCGTACGCGTCGCCCTTCACGTCGGCGTCGAGTGCCAGCCAGCTCTCGCGGTCGATCAGGTCGGCGATGAGACGCCGCAGCTTCGCCGGATCCTGGACTTTGTTCTGCGCCTTGCGGAAGATCAGCCCCAGCATCCCGGCCCGCTTGCCCAGATCCTCGAGCACGTGGCGATAGTGGGTCTCGAGCGCATCGCCGTCCCTCGACAGCAGGCTCGGCCAGTCGAAGCCGGCCGGCACCACCGACTTCTCGTTCCACGGCGGCCCCGTCCGCTCGTGGGCCATCTTGAGAAAGAGCAGATAGGTGAGCTGCTCGACGTAGTCGCCGTAGGAGAGCCCGTCATCGCGCAGGACGTTGCAATAGTTCCAGAGCTTCTGGACGACTTGCCGGGTGTCGGTGGACATGGGTGGGCTCGGATCACCTCGCTGCGGCCGGGTCGATGTACTCCTGCGAGATCACGGTCGGATGGAGCGGATCGAAGTGCCTGTCCGTCGTGAGCAGGATCGCACCCGCCGCGCGGGATGCCGCAGCGATCCACATGTCGTTCTCACCGCTGTTCGTTCGCGAGCCGCTCGGCACGCGGCGCAGCACCGAGTAGACCTCCACATAGGCATCGATGACCTCGGAGTCGCTGATGCCCAGGGTGACGACGTTCTCGAGCATCGCCCTGATCTCTTCCCTTCTCGCATCGTTCCACCGGTTCACCGCGGCCAGGGCCCAGAGCTCTCCGTGCGAGACGATGCATGCCAACGGCTTCACGGAGCTCGAACGGAGCCCAAACCGCGCGTCGATTCGGCTTCCCAGCTCTCGGCCACGGATCAAGGCGAGCAGCACGTTGGTATCGAGCAGAAACAAGGAGCTCGGCATCTCGTCCCTTGATCGTCAGTGGAGATCGTCGAGCTCTCGCAAGAGCTCCTCATCGGTCTCCTCGCCGGGCCATCTTCCGAAGAATGCATTGACCCCGGTAGCGGGACTTTGGGGATGACGGACTTCCGACCTCAATGCGCGGCGGCCGATCGCCTCGGGCGGCTTCGAGAAGAGGGTGCTGACGCCTTCGCCGGGAAGAATCGAGTCGGCGTCCACGCGAAGCAGCCGGCCGGACGGTCGAAACACGGCCCTGCCGTCGATTACGACGCGCTCTCCGAGTAGCCGGCCCAGAATCTCACCGGATGCTTCTGCGATGGATCCACGCACTTCGTCCCCGGTATCCAGCTTAATGCCGAAGGTCTGCGTGCTCAGTCGAAGCATGTCGAGCACACCGGCGACCCTCACCCTGCGGCTCGGCGGCGCAGCGGAGCCGAGACTCGTCGCGGCATCGATCGTCTGCGAGTCGAGCGTCACGAAGCGACTGGAGAGGCCTTCGACGTCTTCGATGCGCGCCTCGCGAAACCAGGCGCCGATGGACCTCCGGAAGGTTCTGAAGCCGCGAAGCATCCGCGGCTCGAAGAGGTCGCTCTCCCGATCGGCTCCCTTCACATCGCGCAGAACCCTCGCGAACACCTCGAACCCCGTGGCGTCGGGTCTCGGACGCGTCATCCAGAACTCGCCCTGCGAGTAGAGACTCGGCGCGGCCGTGCTGAACGTGGGTGCTTCGAAGTGGAGCACTGCCTCGTCTCGCCCCGAAACCCCGAGCAACCGAACGTCCGATGCCGCTTCGAGCCAGGCAGGGGGGCGCCCCGGCGCGCGGGACCGACCGCGGAACGCCACCGACACCGCGCCTCGAATGTGGGCGTCGAGGTTCGACAGGAACATCCCCACCGGCGCAGGCGGCAGGCGGGAGCCGTACGAGTCGGCGCCGACCAGAGTGACCGAATGGTGGATCATGGTCATGGCTCGCACCTCGATGCTCGCACGTGAGCAAGGTCAGGCTTGGAGAGAGCCAAACGGCGTTACCCGGGCGGAGTCCTGCTCGAAGACGCCACCGGTGATGGAGGCGCCGGGCAAGAAGAGCGAGACGCGCCCGTTCGTCACCTCGTCCACGATGCCTTGCACCGCGGTGCTGCCGCGTTCGATCTGCTCGCGGAGCAGGAACTCTCCCACGAATCCGAACCACTCTCCCGACGGCCCGACGATCCGAACCAGGCGCTCGTTCGAGAACGGGCCGGGCTTCACTTCACACTCGACCCAGACCCTTCGACCCGCGGCGAGCCCCATCGAGGTCTCCTCCTTGGAGCAAGAGAAGCACACTCCCGATCCCGGAAGCAACGTGAACGAGAGGTCACGCACCTCTCCGCGCCCGTTCAGGAACACGATGTCCACCCGGCTGCGCCTACAATGATCCGAGCACGCTCTCGATCTCCAGCGAAGCGCAGAACGCGCAGAACACGCTGTCCGCCCCGCGGGAGCCCGCAGGGATCGCGAGGCTGCCCTGGAAGGCCGAACGAACCGCCTCGCTCCGCTTGCTCACTCTCCGATCGCCGCATCCTGGATCTCCTTCAGCGTCCGGCCCTCCGCGTCCTTCCACTCGATCCTGCCGTTTGCCGTTCTTGCCATCAGCACCGCCGCCGCACTGCTCGGGCTCTCGAAGAGATAATCCTGCGTGAGCTCGAGCCCCTCCGCCGTGGATCGGAACACGTTGGCCTCCAGAAGCCGGCTCCGCAGCTCACTCTGGTAGCGGTGGATCGACGGCACCTCGTCCTTCCGCGCGATCGCTCCCGCGAGCACGAGAAAGCCCTCGGGAGTATCCCTCCCCTCGCCCCGCGCACCGCTGCCAGCGAGCCGAAGGAGAGGTGCCTGCCCTCCGATCGTGCCCGCCACCTCGAAGGCGAAGACGCCGAGAACCGGGTAGATCAGGAGCATCTCGTCGAGGAACGATTCGGCGTCAGCGCGATCGGCCTCCGAGAGAGCCGGTGCTTGCGGCACGTTGCCGTTCTCGAGCTCGGCCCGCTTGGCCTGCTGCGCGAGGGCGACGAGGCGCGACTCCAGGTACTGGACGTGCGCCTTGTTGAGGTTCTCGTCCTTGCTCGTGAACAGGATGAGGCTCGTCCAGAAATCCTTCCCCTTCATGTGCTGATCGAGTCGAACCCGCGCGAGATCCGCCTCTCCAACATAGACGCGCCCCTGCGTACCGCCGCGCTGCGCCGGACCGACGAGAAGGTAGACGCCCGGCCGTCCGAATTCGTCGCGCCCCCGGGCTTCCGGGTACTGCACGCGCGAGCAGAGAATCGCCCGCCCCGTCCAGTTGGATTTCTCTACGATGCGAAGCCCCTCCGGACTTCCGTCCGCGAGGAAGATACGGATGGAGGTGCCGCGCCGCGGTGCATCAGGAGGTGCCACGAGCCTCCTCTCTCCACATTCGGCGCCCGTCCTGGCAACGACGTGAGCGGGAGAGGCTCCAGAGCTTCTGGACGACTTGCCGGGTGTCGGTGGACATGGCGTTCGCATCAGCCGACTTGCACGTAAGGGATCGGACTGGCGTAGCTGCTCCGACCCTCGACGAGGCCAACAACGTCGTTCGGGATCTTGACCCGCTCCATCGTCTGCGCGAGCACGAAGCGACCCGGCTCGAGCCGGAACACATCCTGCTCCGTGTGCTCCCAGAGATCGACGGAGCCCCAGAGCGCGGGATCGACGTGTATCGCCGAGATGTAGGAGGGCATCTCGCGTCGGAAGCGGGAGAACTTGCGGCCGAGCCGAAGATCGATCGACACCTGATCGACGTCGGTTCCAGCAGCGATGGGCGGATCGAAAGCGAGGCGCCCCTCCGCCAGATACCGCATGAGATCAGGCTTGGACAGGACCAAAGGGGCGCACCTCGGCGAGATCCTGAACGAACACACCGCCCGTCACCGGATCGCCCGGCATGAAGAGCGACACTCGATTCTCGGAGATGGCATCCACGATGCCCTGGACCGCCGTCTCGCCCTGCTCGATCTTCGTTTCGAGCAGCACGTCGGGGACGAACCCGAGCCATTCACCGAGCGGGCCGGCGACCCGAACCATCCGTTCGTTGGAGAAGGCTCCGCGCTTCACTTCGCACGGAACCCACACGCGGTGACCGGGTGCGAGCATCATGATCGACCTCCCAAGACGAGAGAAGCACAGACGATTGCCTCGCCGCAACGTGAATCTGCGGATACGGCCCAGCGCCCGAGCTTCGCGAACCATTCCCCGAGATGGCGGCGGATGAGCGCGGCACCGATCGGGACGCGCTGTCCCGACGTGAACGGCATGCTCTCGATCTCCGCGCGCAAGCGAATCACATGCCACATGGCGCGCGCAAGGTGAACGAACGATCGCGGGCCCTCTCCGACCTTCCGATCCGTGCTGCGATCCGCGGCCGCGGGGAGGGAACACGATGGCCGCTCACTCTGCGGCACGTGCGCTCATCTCGGCGCCTCCCCGTCGTAGTGGACCTCGGTTCGATAGCGGTAGGAGCCATCGGAGTGCTCGACGTGCAGCTCGACGCGCGAGCAGAGGGGCCCGCGCAGGAGACGCATTTCCGCCCGGAGAGCGCTCACGAGGGCGAGGACCTCGGCGGTGGGAGCGAGCGCCGCTCGTTCTCCGCCCGGCGCGCTCGTCACGATCGAGTACTCCGGATCGCTTCCCCAGACGATCGCCAGCTCCAGGGAGATCTGCTCCCAGCCCGCCGGAGCACTGCGGGCGAGCGCCCTGGCGAGCGCGCGCTCGAGGGCTTCGTTGCCGAGCAGCTTCGGCGGCCGCGCGGCCACTGCAGCGCTGGGTGAACCGCTGCTCGCGGCGTCGCCGTCCGCCTCCATGTCGAGGCGGCCACCGCGCCGGATGAGCCTCGGCAGGGGCGTCTGGAACTGCTCGTGGCCGGGATCGCCGGGCTGGGAGTAGATGATGCATTCGCAGCGCTCGAGGTCTGCCCAGGTCTCGAGAGCACCGGGTGAGGAGATGTTCGGGCAGATCACTCCCTCGGGCGTGATCGCGTCTACGCGCAGGTAGGCGCAGTCGTAGGTCTCGAGCACGGTCCCGATCTGCAGGCGGGCCCGCGCCTCGAGGTCGGTCGTCCATCGGTAGGTGGGGTTTCCGGTCTTCATCGTCTCCGTTCCGAGCCTGTCCGGCGCCCTGTTCTGTGCGGGAGGCTCTGGTGGAGATCTTCGCGGACGCGTGTGACGAATGCGGTCACACCCGCGCGCTTCGCGCGGCCAGGGAACGCGATCGCCGCTCGCATTGACCGGGGCCGGGAGGTATGCTGGAGGTATGAAATCCAATACCAAGTCGAGCATCACGCTTCCGGCGGAGGAGATCCGCCTGGTTCGCTCCCTCAAGGCGAAGCTGAAGATCCGGACCAACGTCGAGGTGGTTCGGCGAGGCCTGCGCCTGCTCCAGGCGACCACCGACCGGGCCGAGCTGCAGGAGGCCTATCGCCGCGCGTCCAAAGCCGTCCGCACCGCCACGCGCAAGGAGATCGCGGAGCTCGACCGCTCGTCGGGCGAAGGCCTCGATTGACCCTCCGGATCGATCACGGGGCGCTCCTCGTGGCCGACCTGAGCCCCCGGCGCGGGACGGAGGCCGGAAAGCTTCGTCCGGTGGTCGTCCTGCAGACGGATCTCCTGAACCGGACCGGCCATCCGTCCACCTGGGTCGTCCCCTGCACCACTCGGCTCACCGGCGAGAGCCTGCTGCGGGTCTGTCTGCCGGCGGGCTCGGCCGGAAACGATCGCGAGTGCGAGGTGATGATCGATCAAAGCCGAGCGGTCGACAATCGCCGCCTTCGCAGGCGGCTCGGGCAGCTCCCCCCGGCGTTGCTCCGGGAGGTGAAGGAGAAGATCCGGCGGCTCGGCGATCTCTGATCCACTGGGCCTCGGTCCACTCGATCGCGCTTCGGTCGCTCACGCTCGCTCCGCGGTGCTGGGGATCGGCTCCTGCGCGTCCTCGCCGACGGAACACACTGGCCACTCGATCGAGATCCAGAGCAAGCGGGTCCGCGATGCAGCGGGCACCATGAGCTGCGAGCCTGGGCCCCGATCCGGTCATGCCCGCATCTTCGCTCATGCGTGTGACAGGGACGGTCACACGCGCTGCTTCATCGCGGCCCCTTCGGCGCAGTCTTCCGCGGACCACGCTGCGGAGAGCCGCGGCGAGCGGGTTGCTTCGGCTTCTCGGCCGCCGCCGCCTCGCGCTCCTTGCGGATGCGTTCGAGGAGAACGCTCGCGGGCTCGTCGGTCGGATCCTGCGGGACGAGCTTGCCGGAGAAGGCGTGGGCGAGGAGGGATTGGCGGAGGCGGGAGGCGCGAAGGAGCAGCGCGCCCAAGTCAGCCTCGAGCCGAGTCCCCATTGAGACCCGGCGGTCGATCTCAGCGACGATCCTTGCTTGCTCAGTTGCGGGTGGCAGAGGAAACGCCAAGGCCTGGAGCTTGCTTCCATTGACGTTCGCTTGGCCGACCTGTTGGGATACCGCAGAGGCAATCCAGGCTCGTCCGTAGGGAGAGTTCAGCACGAAGCAAAGAAACTCCGTGCTGAGCCCAGGGACCGTCCGCACGCGGATCAGATAGGATGCGAACGAGCACGGGTTCGGCTGGCCATGGTAGACGGCGCTCTTACCCACGAGTTCCGGGCTGTTGGTGCGGTTGAAGAGCAGATCACCCTCCTCGAGATGCAAGCCTGGAAATTCCGCATGGTCACCAGGCAGGAACTTCAGCGATCTGAGGTCAAGTAGCCCATTGACGATGTTGCCCATGCGGAGCACGGGAACATTGCCCGCATCAGCAGCCGTCCGCGCTGAGGTTCCATACTCCACGCGGATCGCCCCCTGCTCCACCGTCGCCCAGCACCAGCCCTCCGGCAGCTCCGGGAGTGCGCTCGTGTCGGGGGCGGCGGGCTCGGGGTACTTCTTCTTCCAGGCGTCGTCCTTCGGGGGCTTGCCGCGGGCCTTCATGCGGGCGAGCTGGTCGGCTTCCCAGCGTTCGCGGCGCTCCTTCAGGATGCGCGCGAGAAGCTCGCTCGCGGGCTCGTAGGTTCTGCCCTCGGCGCGCGCGAGCTCGGCCTCGGTCGGGACGAGACGGCCCTCGCACGCGGCCTTCAGGACGGACGCGCGGTAGCGCTCGAGGTTCGCCTTCGCTCGCTCGAGCGCCGCCACGCCGGCCTCGATCCGCGAGAGCTGCTGCTCGAGCGCGGCGACGATGCGGCGCTGCTCGAAAGCGGGTGGCACGGCTGTTGGCAGACTCTCAAGAAAGGCCGAGGGGACACGAAGTTGACCGGCAGAACCCGTCATGTGGCGTCTAGCATCTTGCCTGACTCTTTCCTGCAGCAGGAGATGCATGATGAAACCGCTATCCACCCCTTGTCGCGACCGAAGCACGTGAAACTCCGTGGACCCGGTGCCGACGCCGCAAGACAGCCCTCGCGCCGTCGCGACCTTCCCGTTTTCCATGCACGGCGTGATCTTCGCGAACAGGACGTCGCCTTCCTGGAATCGCACATACCCACGTCTTGCCTCGCGCCATAGTCGCGTTTCGGTTGGATTCATCGTGCCGCTACCTGCGTGGACTGCCGCCATGGGAATGAAGGACACCAGATCCTCGTCGTGAGGTTGCCGTGAGGGTTCTCGCGGATTGACGTCTGCGATCTCGCCGAGCCGAGCAACGGTCCACCCCGAAGGGACGTCATTCGCCTTCACGCTCCTCACGCCACCAACACCTCATTCAGCTCATCCAGCATCGGCCCCAGATCCCCGCCGAAGAGCCGCACCGCTCGGCCTGCTCCGCCCATGGCGTTGAAGGGCGCGTATTCGAAGTCGCCGACGTCGATCTCGAGGTTTCCGGCGAAGTGGTCGCGAATGGCTTCGAGCCACTTCACCTGCTCCTCGGTGAAGTGCCTTCCGAAGTTTCGCTGCTGGTGCATCCAGGCGTCGAAGCGCGCCAGCACCTTCTCGCGGTAGGGCACGAGCTCGCCCTCCTGGTGCAGCGCGTAGCGCACCAGCGAGACGACGTCGGTGAGAAGGCGCTCGGTAGACGCTCCCCGAACGCGATCGCGCCCGAGGGCCTGGTAGGCGTGCCAGAGCTGATCGGTGGTCCAGCGCCGGGGCGGGGCGGCGATGGCGTCGGCGAGGGCCTTCACGTCCTCTCGCCGCAGGCGCTGGTGGTGGGGCTTCGAGTAGAGAACCTGGAGCGCCGTGATCTCGGCCCTGTTCGCCTCGATCCACGCCTCGAAGTCGCGCACGGTTCGCTGCGCGACCTGCTCGCGGATCTCGGGGGCGAAACGGGCGTCGGTCACCTCGTCGCGGCTCGTCTCGTCGAGGATCTGCTCGAGGCTCTTCTTCGCGTCGAGCAGGCGATTGCGAAGCGCCGGGCTGTGCGCGAGCGGCGCGGCGGCGGCGGCGAGCAGCGTCTTCGCGGCCGCCGCGAGCTCTGCCTCGCCGGGAGCCGCTCCGGCCGGAAGACCGGCGGCCCGGCGCGCCTCCTCCATCTGGCGGTCGGGGTCGAGGGCATCGACGAGGCCGCCCGCGAGGTCGGAGAGCGTCCTGCCTCCCGCGAGCTTCGCGAGCTCGGCCTTCTCGGGCGCGCCGAGCCGGCAGTCCATTCGCGCGAGGCGGCCCGCGAGCGTCGAGAGCACGTCGGGATCGAGGCTTCCCGCAGCCACGGCCTGGAGGAGCTTCTCGAACGAGACGCTGCGCGCGCGCTCGAGCGGCGCCGTCTCGGAG
>CAJPFO010000253.1 GCA_905339255.1 Myxococcaceae bacterium | reverse complement strand
CGCCGTTTACCGTTCGTCCTGAACGTGTCCTAAGGACTTATTCCCTAATTAAAAAGCTTCTCGGACGACTGATTCGCCCAGTCCGGCTTTTTCGGCCCCTTGTTATTGCCGAACGCGCCGTCTTCACCGCAAGCGGTCAGGAACAGGGCGATCAGGCAGAGGAAAATGGACGTTTTGAAAACTGACATGTGGAACCCCTAGTGTGAGGGGGAGTTATTGATGGTTTCTAAGGGAAACATGCGATGCGTTTCCCCGGAAAGCAGATGGGGATGAGGAAAGCGATATTGCCGATTAGACCGAAAGTAACCCCGGATGGATTGTAATGGTCTTGGGATGAAACTCCCGGAACGGGGAAAGGGATCAGGGGCGATGAGGCCCCTCGTGTCCTTGAGTCCGGTTCAACGGAGAGTGGAGCCATCATGGACTTAAACCGCAGCATTGGCAATGTAAATCGCGCCCCCTGGATTTCGGTGAGGCCATGCAGTAGCCCGGATGAAGCTTGCGGAATCCGGGATGATCGGAGCCACGAACTCCCGCATTACGCTGCGCTTCATGCGGGCTACATTTCTTAACTTAATGGCATCGGTTGCAAACCCGACCGGCTTGGAGACGGGAACAGGGATAACATCCCTTAGGCTTGTTGCCGGGCGTGCTTTAAGGCTTTGTCGATGGCGGCTTGCAGTTTGGCGGGATTGTGGTCGTCCTGCTGTAGCCAGGCGTTTAACGCGGCGAAGGCGGGGCGGGCAAGGAGGTCGGCCAGCCGGGGCACGGCCAGTTCCGTCCCGGCTGCCTGCGCTTGTCGGTAGAGGATGGCGTAATTGCGCAGCGAGGTTTGCAAATCCTGCCTCAATCCGGCGGCAAGCCGGTAGGCCAGCGCGGCGAGTTGGTGGTTCGCCGACTCCGTTGTCGTGCCGGTTTTATTCAGATACGCGGCCAAGTTGTTATGCGAAATCGCCCGGTCGGCGACATCCTCACAGTCCTTGCTGAGCTCCAAGGCGCGGCGTTCCTGCGTCACCGCTTGATTGGCATCGCCCAAGTCGTCAAACAGGCTGGCGAGGGTGCCCAGGATTTTCGCCTTCAAACAATGGTCGCCTGCGGAGTCGAACAGTTCCAGCAAGTTCTCCAATTCGGCTTGGGCCGGGCCGTAGTCTTTGAGTGCCTGCAACATCACCGCCCGGTTGACGCGGGTTTGCGCAATCTCCAACTCGGCGCGACCGGCGAACCGTTTGACCTCGATGATCCGTTCAATCTTGGCCAAGGCTTGCGGCCATTGCTTCAGCGCGATATGGGCTTCCTTGGCGATGTCCAACGCGGAAATCAAGGCGCGTAGCCGAATCTCCCGGTCGGGAGCTTGTGGCACATTTTCCCTGGCTTCGGCGCGGCGTTGCCAGTCCTCAATCCGCGCCAAACTGGCTTCTATGGATTCCAATACCCCGGCGGCTTGTCCTTGCATGATGGCAATGCGCAAGGCTTCCAACTGGCTGGCTAGCGCATTGATTTCCGGCCCGCCCGCACGGCGCTCCGCCTCGGCGCTGACCTGCCTTTTCTCGCAGGACTCATCCAGTTTGCCAGCCATGGATAACGCATTCGCCCAGTTGCCGGTAATACTAGCGACATCAACCCAATGGCCCTGAGCCCGCGCCTCGGCTTCAGCTTCGGCATACAAACCTAGGCTGGCCTCATACTGACCGGCCTGTCTGAGCACATCGGCGAGAAGTCCGCAGCAGCCCCAACGCATTTGGCCGGCGGGCGCTTGCGCGGCGGCGACTTCCAGGCTGGGCCTCAGCGCGTTCAGCACACGCGGATCTCGGGTGGAAACGATTAGGTTGCTGGCGAAGCCGCCGAGTTGGTCGTAGGCCCCGGCACGGACGAAACCAACCAGTGCGCGTCGGCCCATTTCCAGCGCGGCGTCTTGGTTTTGGTGGAACCACGCGCCAAACAGCGCGGCCCAGCGTTCGGCGTAGCCTGTCCCGATTTTCTTCTCGTCGCGGTTGCGGCGTTCTTCGGGCTGGGTTTGCATCCACGCGGCGATGCGTTCTCGGGTCAATTCGTGGCAGGTGTAATCCGCGCTTTCTTCCGTCATCGCCATTCGCGGTTTGGCCTGAAGCCCCGTCATTCCGGCATCCCTGCCGGAATGACGGGATATACCGCATGGCTTGGGTTCACAACGGGAGTTGCCGCTTCCGCCGTCACTAAACCTAGAGCCAGCAGCGTGTCCAGCGGCGGTTTCATGTCCGCCTCCAAACTCCGCCCCGACCAAACAACACGCAACACCTCCTCAGGCACCGGATCGTCCGCCAGCGACAAGATCCACAGCAGATGCCGCGCCTCGGAACCGGCGAGTTCCAGCAGATTGTCCAGCGAGGTGTGCAGCGCGTCGAGCAGGTAGGCGCGTTCGGCCTGTTGATCCTTCGCGCCGGCCGAGAACAAGTCCGGCAGCTTGGAAAAATCGGCGCGGCTTTCCAGTTGCTTTAGCGCGTCTTGCAGCGTGTCGGGCTGCGGCAAATCCGCCAGCCGCGCCAGCCGGTCGAGCAGCAGCGGATGGCCCCGGCTGGCGGTCAGGATGCGCCGGGCCAAGTCTTGCTGCTCTTCCGGCATGCCGAAGTGCTTGGGTCCCAAGCCAAATATCAGATTGCGCAAGGCCGGATGCCGCCTTGCGAACAGCACGGCTTCGCCGTTGGGCAGTGTTTCCAGGCGGATGTGCAGGAAGAGGTCGCGGTTGGAAACCGCTCCCACAACGGGAGCCGCTCCCACGGAAGAGTCGCGCTTGGAAAGCGCTCCCACAAGATGGCGGCAGGTGATTAGCACCCGCGAACCGGTGCCGGCCACCAGTGCCTCCGGCAGGGCCGCAAGTAGAGCGTCCCATTCCGGGTCTTGGCAGGCAAAAGATGCCCTCACCCCCGGCCCCTCTCCCGCAGGGCGAGGGGAGAAAAGCCCTTCCCCTCCTGGAAGAGGGGGGTAAAGCCCCTCTCCTCTTGGGGAGAGCGAAGCGAGGGGGGCGAAGCCGGGTGGGGAGAGGGCGCTCTCCAGCTTCAAATTCCGCTCAAAATTGTCCAACACCAGCAACACGCGCTCCTTCCGCAGCGCTTGCAGCAGATTGTCACGCAGTTTGGCGTAACGTTCCGGCCCGCGAAAATCGGGCCGCGCCGATTGCCAGACGGCTTCGGCGGGGTAGTCGGCGATGCGCTGGGCATAAGCGCCTTGCTGTTCGTTCAAGCGGGTATGGAAATCGCGCAAGAGTTCTTCCAGGCTCAAGGCTTCGGTCTTGGCTTGGTAGGCGAACACCCAGTGAAACTGGCGGTGCCAAACGTCGATGACCTCGGCGGCCAGCGCGGTCTTGCCCAAGCCGCCCAAGCCTTGCAGTAACGCGACCGGGCTGGCATCGCCGACTGCGCCAAACCAACCACCAAGCTCGGCCAACGGCTGGATTCGTCCGACAAAATAAGGATGCTCGCGGATGCGCAATTCGCCGATTTTCAACGGCGGGCGCGGGTCGTCATGGCGGGTGCGGCCTTTCGGCGGCTTCAACTCGATATTGTCGCCGTGCAGGATCGGCGTGGCGTGGTCGCAAGCCGAGTAACCCGAACCCGGCTCAGTGGATTTCCGGCGCAGCGTGTTGCGGGCGAGGTTCAGCGCGGCGGCGGCGGGCTTGGGGCTGTCGTCGGCGAACAGATGGCGGTAGAACTCGCGGGCCAGATTACGGGCATAGTCGTCGCCGACCGCGTAGCGCATCGCCACGACGGCGGGGGTGCCGGATTGCAACAAACGGTGCGCGGTGCCGGTGTAGCCGGGTTGGGCGGCGAGTTGTTCCGGCAAGGGCCGGGCGGCTATTTGCGCAGAATTTGCCCTCACCCTGCCCTCTCCCGAGGGGAGAGGGTTCCTTCCTGTGACACGGGCGCGGAAGTCGTCCCAGTCGGCAATCGCGCCGAGGTCGCCGGAATGGCAAGCGCTGAGGAACACCAGCGCGGGGATGTAGCCGCCGGCCTGGGTGAACAGCTCGGCCAGTTCCGCGCCGGACAGCCGGTCGGAGCCGCCGTTTTCGCCATACAGTTCCAGGCAATCGACCGCGCCGTGGCCGGACCAATGCAGCAGGTGGTAGCCTTTCTTCGACTCGACCTGTCGCCGCAGCCGTTCGCGGATGACACCGTGGGCGAGGATGTCCAGTTCCACTTTGCGCTGGGGGAAGATGTCGCGGACGAACAAGTCCAGCAATTCCTGGCGCTCCTGCCGCATCGCCAAGGGCGTGGAGCCGGGCGCTTCGGCGAAAACCAGCAGGACTTTGACCGGCTCGCCGGCCTTCAGCGGCAAGGCTTGCGCCTGTGCTGTGGACTTGGCGATGGCACGGACGTGCAGGTTGGTTTCGGCCAAAGTTGGCTGGCCGGGCGCGGACTGGGCGATTTCCCAAGGCACCCGCGCCAGCGCGGCGGCGAGCGGGTCGTTTTGCGGGTCGGGCAGAAGCAGAGTCAAGGTGCGCTCGGCCTTGCTGTCCGCCAGACGGGGGAAGATCGGGCCAAGCAGTGGGTTCGCCAGGAACACGCCGATTTCCTCGACCTCGCCGGCGTAATGGCTGACGAAATCGCGCAGGTTGAACACACCTTGCATCATGCCAGCGGGCTGCCGGGCAAAGTCCACGGCGTGGTAGGCGAGTTGGATGCCGTCGCCATCAAGCAGGCGGAATTCGGCGGCGGTGGGGCTGGTGGTGGAAAGTTCGAGGGTGAGGGCGGCGGGCATGAGGATGGTTCCGTTCCGGT
>CAJPFO010000252.1 GCA_905339255.1 Myxococcaceae bacterium | reverse complement strand
GGCGCCCCCCGCTTCCATCGGGCGGCTCGGCAACTGGGCCTGCGCGCCGTGGTCGGCACGGACCTCGGGCTCTGCGATGGGAGCCGCCTCCTGCTCCTCGTCGAGTCGCCCACCGGGTATCGAAACCTCTCGCGGCTCGTCAGCGCCGCGCGGCGGGGTGCCCCACGCGGGGCGCCGGCGGCGGCATGGAGCGACCTCGAACGAGCTGCTCCGGGGCTCATCGCCGTCCTGCGAGCCGACGCTTCGCTCGACCCCGGGCGACTCGACCGCATCCGGACGCTCTTCGCGGGGCGCGTCTTCGTCGACGTCTCCCGCAGCTTCGAGCGATCCTCGGAGGCGGCGGCGCGTCGCGCCGTCGCGATCGCACAATCGCAGCGAGTCCCGCTGGTCGCCAGCGGCGACGTGCGCTGCGCACGCGTCGAGGACCGTCCTCTGCTCGACGCCTTCCGCTGTCTCCGTCACCACACGACGCTCGATCGCGCCGGGCGCCGGCTCGACGCCAACGCGGAACACGTCTTGCGCACCCCGGCCGCGATGGCCGCCCGCTTCGCCGACCACCCCGAGTGGCTCCGTGCCGGGCTCGAGATCGCCGAACGCTGCCGCTTCGACCTCGCCGACCTCGGCTACCGCTTCCCCACCTTTCCGATTCCCGCCGGCGAGACGCAGGACTCGTGGCTCCGCCGCGAGACCTTCGCCGGAGCGGCGCTCCGCTACGGCATGCCGCTCGCTCGCCGCGTACGCGCGCAGCTCGACCACGAGCTCGCCGTGATCGAGCGACTCGGCCTCGCCGGCTATTTCCTGATCGTCCACGACATCGTCTGCTTCGCGCAGCGCGAGGGAATCCTGGTCCAGGGTCGGGGATCGGCCGCGAACAGCGCCGTCTGTTACGCGCTCGGCATCACGGCCGTCGATCCCGTCGGAATGGATCTGCTCTTCGAGCGTTTCCTCTCGGAGGAGCGCGGGGAATGGCCCGACATCGACCTCGATCTCCCTTCGGGAGACGAACGTGAGAGGACGATCCAGTACGTGCTGAAGCGTTACGGCCCGCACGGTGCGGCCATGACGGCGAACGTGATCACCTACCGGAGCCGGCTCGCGGTTCGTGAGATGGGCAAGGTGCTCGGCCTCGACCCCGCCACGATCGATCGGCTCGCGAGGCTCCTCGGGAGCTTCGACCTCGACTCCCATTTCGTGGCCGAGCCTCCCGAGGGACCACGATCGGCGGCGGCGCGAGCGGGCGATGCGGCAGCGCGCGACTCCGAACGCGACACCCTGCTCCGCCGTGCCGGGGTCGACCCCGGCGCGCCGCGGATCGCCGCATTGCTCCGGCTCGTCACGCGCGTTCGCGGTCTACCGAGGCACCTCGGTCAGCATTCGGGCGGCATCGTGATCGCGGCGGGGCGCCTCGACGAAGTGGTTCCGATCGAACCGGCAGCGATGCCCGGGCGCCACGTCGTGCAATGGGACAAGGACGACTGCGCGGACCTCGGCATCATCAAGATCGATCTGCTCGGCCTCGGGATGCTCGATGCGCTCGAGAAGACTCTGCTCCGGGTTCGCGAGCACGAGGGCGTCGAGATCGATCTCGCGAAGCTTCCGGCCGAAGATCCCGAGACGTACGCGATGATCCGCCGCGCCGATACGGTGGGCGTGTTCCAGATCGAGAGCCGCGCGCAGATGGCGACGCTCCCGCGCATGAAGCCCGAGCGCTTCTACGACCTCGTCGTCGAGGTGGCGATCATCCGGCCGGGTCCGATCGTCGGGCGGATGGTGCACCCCTATCTCGCGCGACGAGCGGGACGCGAGCCGGTCTCGTATCCGCATCCGAGCCTCGAGCCGATCCTGGCGCGAACGCTCGGCGTTCCGCTCTTCCAGGAGCAGCTCCTGCGCATCGCGATGGTGGCTTCCGGCTTCAGCGGCGGCGAGGCCGAGGAGCTTCGTCGCGCCATGGGGTTCAAGCGTTCCGTCGAACGCATGCAGGCGATCGAGAAGCGCCTTCGAGACGGCATGCAGGCTCGAGCCATTCCGCTCGAGGCGCAGGAGGAGATCGTTCGGGGGATCACTTCGTTCGCGCTCTACGGATTTCCCGAATCGCACGCCGCCTCGTTCGCCCTGCTCGCGTACGCGTCTGCCTATCTGAAGGCCCATCATCCCGCGGCCTTCCTCTCGGGCCTCCTCGACGCCTGGCCAATGGGCTTCTATCACCCGGCGACACTCGTCCAGGACGCCCGACGACACGGGGTCGACGTACGACCGATCGACGCCGCACACTCCGACTGGGAGTGCGTGCTCGAACGGGGTGCAGAAGGTCGCCCCGCGGTCCGGCTCCCGCTTCGCTTCGTCGCGGGGCTACGCGAGGAGACGGCGCGCGTGCTCGTCGCCGAGCGGTCCCGCGCGCCCTTCGCCGGAGTCGCCGACCTCGCGAGCCGTGTCCGTCTGCGACGCCACGAGCTCGACTCGCTGGCCGAGCTCGGAGCGCTCGGATCGCTCGATCCGGAAGCGAGCCCCCGACGTGCCGCGCTCTGGCAGGTGGCGGCGCTCGAGCGCGATCCGTCCTCGCTCTTCGCGGGCGTCGCTCCCGGGAGCGGACCTTCACCGCTTCGCGAGCTGAGCGCGATCGAGGAGACCCTCGCCGACTACCGTGCGAGCGGAGTGACGACGGGGCCCCAGATCCTGCGGCACCTGCGGGCGGGGCTCGCGGCGCGCGGTGTCGTGACCACCGAAGCCCTCCGCGCTCTGCCCGACGGAAGACACGCCCGCCTCGCCGGCCACGTGATCGTTCGCCAGCGCCCGATGACGGCGAAGGGCTTCTGCTTCCTCACGCTCGAGGACGAAACGGGAACCGCCAACGCCGTGCTCACCCCCGACGTCTTCCGCCGCTTCCGCGCCTCCCTCCAGACCTCTCCCGTGATCGAGGTCGAAGGGCCCGTCCAGAACGTCGAGGGGGTCGTCCACCTGCGCGTACGCCGTCTCGACCCCGTCCCGCTTCTCGCCGGGCTCGCGCCTTCGCGCGACTACCGCTGACGGCCGAGACCGGGCCGGCGGGCGAGCCGCACCCCCTGCCGGGGTTCCCGCACGAGTGTACGCTGCCGCCGCCCCATCCTGGAGGGAACCGTGGAAGCGCTCCTCGATCCGCAGCTCTGGCTCGCCTTCGCCACGCTCCTGCTCCTCGAGGTCGTCCTCGGAATCGACAACGTGGTCTTCATCTCGATCCTCGCGGGAAAGCTCCCCGAGGCCGATCGCGCGCGAGCCCGAACCGTCGGACTCGGACTCGCGATGTTCCTGCGGATCCTCCTCTTGCTCTCGATCTCCTGGATGGCGCGCCTGACCGCACCGATCTTCGGAATCGCCGGTCACGAGGTCTCCGGGCGCGACTTGATCCTGCTCTCCGGAGGGCTCTTCTTGCTCGCGAAGAGCACGGTGGAGATCCACGACAAGCTCGAGGGCGCCGAGCACGCCACGAAGGCCGCGGCGGCCGCATCGTTCGCCGCAGTGATCGTCCAGATCCTGCTCCTCGACCTCGTCTTCTCGCTCGACTCGGTGATCACGGCGGTGGGAATGACCGACAGGATCGGCGTCATGGTCGCCGCCGTGATCGGCGCCGTCGCCGTGATGATGGTCTTTGCGGGCCCGATCAGCGGCTTCGTCGAGCGGCATCCCACGGTCAAGATCCTCGCCCTCTCGTTCCTGCTCCTGATCGGCTTCACGCTCGTCGCCGAGGGCCTCGAGTTCCACATCCCGAAGGGGTACATCTACTTCGCGATGGCGTTCTCGCTCGGCGTCGAGATGTTGAACCTGCGTCTGCGGGCCGAGGCCGCCCCGGTCCGACTGCGAACCCGCTACGGCGAGTAGACGAACGGGGCGCTCAGCGCAGCGCGATCGATTCGGCGTAGACGATCTCGCAGGCGCCGCCGCCCGAGTCCCCGCGACCGAGCGAGCTCAGCCAGCGGAAGCCATCGTCGGCCGTGACTTCGACGAGATAGCCCTCGACCTCGACGATGTGGCCCGGGCGCGCCCGGAGGAGCACGTCGCGAACGGCTTCGTTCGCGGGGATCATGTGCATGTTCGCGCTGTGGAGCGTGATCTGGTCGGGCTCGATCGGAAGCTCGTACGCGCCCCAGAAGTAGAAGCGGCCGTACTGGTCGATCTCGAGCGCGTCGATCACCGGCGTCGACGACATCGGCCCCCAACCGACCGCGAGGTCGACCGGCGAGATCTGCGACGCGCGATCGACGCGGTAGCGCTCCGCACCGAGCACCCGGGCCTCCATCCGGAAGCGGGCGAGCGCCCGGAGGCGATGCCCCTCGAGATCGAAGACGGGCCCACGGTCGAGGTTCTGCTGTTCGGGTTCGTGCGGAGCGATCACGCCGGGAGGACGCGGGATCGGCCGCATCGAGAGCCAGTAGTGCCCGGCGAAGATCACGCCGAGGAGGATCAGGAGCCAGCGGGCCACGACCTCTCATCGGGTGGCGGGCACCGATCGTTGAGCGCGAAGCGTGCCGGCTCCGACCCGAGCTCGACTCCGCCGAGCGTCCCCACCGGCGCGCCGGCCGCAGGAACGCGACGTCAAGGTGTCGCGCCGGCCTCTTCTCCGATGTCCTTGCCGACTGCGGCACGGATCGTCATGACGAGGCTCACCAGCAGTCCGGAACCGAAGACGAGCACGAGGAAGCCGAAGAGGCCGACGAGCGCGATCCGATCCTCGATCCAGAAGCGGTGCAGCAGGCGGAACATGATCGATCCGATCGCCGAGTACATGGCGACCGCCGAAACCCATTCGAGCACGGACCGCAGCCGGCCCTGCTTCGAGAAAGACACCGAGAGCCAGCCGACCACGAGGACGGCTGCCGATGCGATCAGGATGCGGGTGTAGAAAGCGCTCTCGGACTCGCTCATGGGGGACTCCCCGCAAGGCTCCGCGCAGGGACGGCCTCTGCGCCGAACGAGCCTAACCGAGAGGTCGGCGCGCCGCCGCATCCCCTTGACGCCTCGGGGCTCCGATGCCGCCGGAGCGTCGATCCCGTATCCTCCCTGCTCCCCCCGCCCGAGAGGAGAACATGGCGGATCCGCTGCTCCGCACGCTCCGCGTCAGCAACCTGCACCGGCCGGGGGTTCTCGGCCGCCTCGCAACGACCCTCGGCAACGCAGGGGCGAACATCGGCGACATCCGGACCGTCCGTTCGGGGCCGGACCACATCGTTCGCGACATCGACATCCTCGTCGAGGGCGCCGAGGTGCTGCAACGCGCCATCGACGGCCTTCGCGCGCTCGAGAACGTCTCGCTTCTCGAAGTGATCGACGAGGTCCACGACCTCCACATCGACGGAAAGCTCGAGGTGCGCGCGACGCATCCGGTCCGCACCCTGCACGATCTGCGTCGCGTGTACACGCCCGGGGTCGCCGAGGTCGTGAAGACGATCGCTCGCGAGCCGGACGAGGCGTACGTCTACACGATCCGCGGCAAGACGGTGGCGATCGTCACGAACGGAACGCGCGTGCTCGGCCTCGGCAACGTCGGGCCTCTCGCAGCGCTTCCGGTGATGGAGGGCAAGGCCGCCCTGCTCCAGCAGTTCGTCGGGCTCTCGGCGTTCCCGCTCGTGCTCTCCGCGCGAGACGCCGACACGCTGGTCGAGACGGTCGTGCAGGTCGCGCAGGGCTTCGGCGCCATCCAGCTCGAGGACATCGAATCGCCCGTCTGCTTCGAGGTCGAGCAGCGGCTCGTCGAACGACTCGAGATGCCGGTTCTCCACGACGACCAGCACGGCACCGCCGTGGCGGTGCTCGCGGCCGCGCTCGTCGCATCGTCGCGAGCCGGAGTCGACCTCGCCGCATCGACGATCGGGGTGATCGGCCTCGGCGCCGCAGGAACCGCGATCGCCCGCATGCTCGGCGCAGTGAGCGCGCAGCCCGTTGCCGGATTCGATCCGAACCCCGACGGCCTTGCGAGGCTCGCGAGCCTCGGCGGCGAGCCGGCGAAGAGCATCGAGGACCTGATGGCGCGCGCGGACCTCGTCGTCGCGGTCACCGGACGTGCGGGGCTCATCCCGGCGCGCCTCGTGCGAAAGGGCCAGGGGATCCTGGCGCTCACCAACCCCGACCCCGAGATCCAACCCGAAGACGCGCTCGCCGCGGGGGCGGCGTTCGCCGCCGACGGTCGCTCCGTCAACAACCTGCTCGGCTTCCCCGGGATCCTTCGCGCCGCGGTCGACTGTCGGGCGAAGCGGATCACACCGAACATGTACGTGGCGGCCGCGCGGGCGATCGCCTCGCTCGCGCAGAAGGACGAACTCGTTCCGAATCCGCTCCGCCTCGACGTGCACCGTGCGGTGGCGCGAGCCGTCGCTCGTGCGGCGCACCTCGATGGCGTCGCGAGGGTCGCGATCCCGACCGATTACCAGCTCGAGCATCCCTTCGGCGCGCTGCACGGCCGCAGGCAATGAGAAGGCGGCGTGGGCGCGCCCGACGAGGCCCCCCACGCCGCCACTCCCAGCGATGCGGAGTCCCGGCGCCGTCCTACTGCGCGCGGACCTCGATGCGCCGCGGGCGATGCTTCGCGAGTTTCGGCAGCACGAGTTCGAGGACGCCCTCTTTCATCTCGGCCCCGATCCGCTCGGCGTCGACCCGGTCCGGAAGCACGAATCGGCGGTGCCAACCCCCGATCCGATATTCGGCATGCACCGGCGTCCAGGCCGGGTCGGGTTCGGCCGCCGACACGGCGTCGATCGAAAGCACTCCCTCCTCGAGACGGATGGTGAGACCTTCGGCGCGAACGCCGGGCACATCGGCCGTCACGAGGAAGTCATCCGCCCGTTCGACGATGTCGACGTCGGGGCGGAACACGGGGCCCGAGCGCGTCGTCTCCTGCGTCACCGCCTGCTTCTCACGGCCGTGCAGCTCGCCTCGGGGGCTCGGAACGTTCTCGGTTCTCTCGTCCATGGGATCCTCCTCGGTGGCCTCGTCAAGCCGCATTCACCGTGATCTGGCGAGGCCGATGCGATGCCGCCTTCGGAAGCCGCACGCGCAGGATTCCGTCCCGGCAGACGGCCTCGGCCTTCTCGGCGTCGACCGGAACCGGGAACTCGAACGCGCGACGGAAGAAGCCCGACTCGCGCTCGCGGCGATGCACGTTCGTTCCCGGCTCGAGCGGGTAGTCGATCTTGCGTTCGCCTCGCAGCGCGATGCGGTTCGCTTCGATGGTGATCTCGAGATCTTCGTGGCGGACGCCCGGGACCTCGGCCGTCAGGATGAACTCGTCGCCGTGGTCGTAGAGGTTCACCGGCGGGTACACATTCGCCGCCACCGGGCTCCGCGCCGCAAGCCCCGGCCACGCCGCATCCATCTCGCGACGCACCCGGTCGAGCAGCGCCCAGGGGTCCATGCCCGCGCGGTGCGTAGAGCCGTAGAGTGCCATTGGATCGCCTCCTTCTCGCGGCCGCTGCGGGAGCGACCGTGTCGGAGGAGACCTAATCACGATGCGAGGCCCGTCAACGCGGGCGGCGGGTCGGGGTGGTGGGATTCGAACCCACGACGCGGAACCCCCAAAGTTCCGGCTCTGGCCGCTGAGCTACACCCCGGAGTTGCCACCCCGCGCGGGAGACTCCGAGGCTACCAGACGCATCCGCGGGCCGGAAGCGGCTCGGAGCCGAGGGCGGGGTGGTACGCTGCGCCGCGTGAACGCCCTCTCCCGCCTGCTGAACGAGCGGCTCGCACCTCGCCTGCGTGACGTCCTCGACTCGGCAGGCGAGCCGCGTTTCGTCGCAGCGGCGGTCGTCGTCGGTGCGCTCACCGGCGCAGCGTCGATCGCCTTCGCCGAACTGATCCGCCTCGTGCAATGGGCCGCAATCGGAGCGCCCGACCTCGCCAAATGGGTCGTTCCCTGGCTTCCGCGCTGGCGGGTCCTGCTCGTCCCGGCGGTAGGCGGGCTCCTGGTCGGCCTCGTCGGCCGCTACCTCTCGAGCGAGGTACGCGGCCACGGTGTCCCCGAGGTGATGGAGGCGGTCGCGCTGCGAGGGGGACGCATCCGCCGGCGCGTGGCCTTCACGAAGTCGCTCGCCTCCGCGCTCACGATCGGCACCGGCGGATCGGTCGGACGCGAAGGGCCGATCGTGCAGATCGGCGCGGCGGTGGGTTCTGCGATCGGGCAAGGCCTCGCGCTTCCCTCCGACCAGCTCCGCGCGCTGGCGGCGGCCGGCGCCGCCGGCGGGATCGCGGCGGCATTCAATGCGCCGATCGCAGGGACGTTCTTCGCGCTCGAGGTGATCGCGCGGAACTTCTCGGCGCGCACGTTCGGACCGGTCGTGCTCTGCGCGGTCTTCGCGACGCTCGTCGCCCGCCTCCACTTCGGCGACGATCCCGCGTTCGTCGTTCCCCCCTTCTCGATGGGCGCCCCCTGGGAGACGCCCCTGGCGGTCCCGCTCGGCATCCTCTGCGGGGTCGTCGCCGTCGGCTTCTGCCGGACTCTCGCGCTGCTCGAGCGAACGTTCGCGAGGATTCCCATCCCTTCGACCTTGAAGCCCGCGCTCGGGGGCTTCGGCGTCGGTGCGCTCATCCTCGTGTCCCCCGATCTCTACGGCGTGGGATACGAGACCATGGACGCCACGCTCGCCGGATCCTTGCCCTGGCGAACGCTCGCGCTCTTGCTCGTGCTCAAGCCGGTCGCGACCTCGCTCACGCTCGCCTCCGGAGGGTCTGGCGGGGTCTTCCTTCCCTCGCTCTACATCGGTGGCCTCGTCGGCGGGCTCTTCTCGCTCGCGATCGGCGGGCTCCTGCCGGGCGCCACCGCGTCGGCGGGGGCCTGGGCCACCGTCGGGATGGCGGGGCTCCTCGCCGGGAGCTCGCATGCACCGGTCACCGCCGTCCTGCTCGCGTTCGAGCTCACGCAGAGCTACGACGTCATGCTGCCCGTGATGCTCGCGAGCGCGGTGGCGACTCT
>CAJPFO010000250.1 GCA_905339255.1 Myxococcaceae bacterium | reverse complement strand
AGCCGTATCTCCGTGTCGATGGACGATCAGGAGCGACGCCGGACACTCGCGTGCCAGGCGCTCGTGGCTCGTTCCGAGAAGCGTCGGTTGGAGCCCGAGCGCCTCGGAAACGCCGATCACGACGAGGTCGTACCCGGTTCGGGCTTCGGCGACCACGTCCTCGACCGGATCCTCGCCCTCGACCGTCCGCAGCTCCGCGCCCTCGAGTCCGGCAGGCGGCCACGCGGCCGCCGTCGCGCAGTCCGGCGGGGCCACCCGAAGGAGTGTGAGCGACGCGGCCCCGCCGGCCGCGAGGCGCTGCGCCAGTCCGAGCGCCGCCGCGTCGTGCGGAGTTCCGAGCCAGGGCACGAGGATTCTCTCCCAGCGCCGGAAGTGTCGCGGCACGTAGACGGCCACGTCGGCCGGAGCCTCCTGCATGACCGAATGGATCGTCCCGGAGAGGATGCTCTGGCGCAGGACGGGCTTGTGCCACCCCAGGAGGATCAGATCGGCGTTCTTCGCGCGAGCGACTTCGACGATGTCGCGGCTCACGCTCTGGCTCACGAACGAGAGCGGGCGCACGGTAGCCGCTCCCTCTCCCGCGGCCGCCAGAAGCGGGCGGAGCACCTCGCTCTCCGCCGGGCGCGGCTCGCGCGCCGGATCGAGCATGGATTGATCACTCGCCGGAACCAGGTGGAGCGCGTAGACGCGGCCGAGCGAGGTGCCGGCGAGCGACGTCGCCATCCGCAGGAGTTCGGGCCCCGACGACGGGAGCGCCACCGGGAGCAGCACGACCGACTCCCGGGCATCGTCGGGCGCACCGAGCGCCTCGGCGCGGATCCGTCGCATCGGATAGATCCACTCGAGGAGTGGCGACGTCATGAAGGTGGTCACGAGCGCCATCAGCACCATCATGGTGAAGAGCGCCGGTGAGACGATCCCGATCTCGAGGCCCACGGTGAGGAAGACGAGCTGGATCAGGCCGCGCGTGTTCATGAGCGCACCGAGCGCCCCGGCTTCGCGCCATGAAAGCCCGGAAAGCCTCGCGGCGACCGCAGATCCCCCGAGCTTTCCCGCCACGGCGACCGCGACGATGAGACTGCAGTCGATCCACATCGGCAGGCCGGAGAGAAGACCGACGCTCGTTCGCAGACCCGTCACGGCGAAAAAGAGCGGCAGCAACAGGACCACGGTCAGATCCTGGAGCTTGCCGCCGATGTCGTGGAGGAGACCCCCATCGCGGGGCATCACGACGCCGGCCATGAACGCGCCGAAGAGCGCATGGATCCCGAGCCACTCGGTGACGAACGACGAGAGCGCCATCCCCACGAGCGCGATCGCCAGCATGTCCTGCGTGAGACGCCCGCGCACGTGGTAATACGCTTCGAGACGCCGAAGCATCGGACGGATCACGACGAGCATGCCGGCGACGTAGAGCGCAGAGCCCCCGAGCGTGAAGGCCAGCGAGTGGTCTCCATCGCTTCGCGCGAGCGCGACGACGGCCGCGAGGATCGCCCAGGCCGTGACGTCGTCGACGGCGGCGCACGCGATCGTCACCTGACCGAGGCGCGTGCGCAGGAGGTTTCGCTCGGCGAGGATCCGCGCGAGGACGGGAAAGGCCGTCACCGACATGGCGGCGCCCATGAAGAGCGCGAACTCGTCGAAGCGAACGCTCCGATCTGAGAGTCTCGGGTAGAGATGGATCGCGAGCACCGCTCCGAACAAGAACGGAACGACGATGCTCGCATGGCTCGTGACGAGCGCCGTATGACCCTGCCGGCGGAGCAGTCGCGGATCGAGCTCGAGGCCGATCAGGAACATGAAAAGCAACACACCGATCTGGCTGAGCGGCGCGAGGTGCGCCTCGCTCCCGGGCGGGAAGATCACCGCCGACACCCCGGGCGCGAGCGCGCCGAAGACCGAAGGCCCGAGCAAGAAGCCGGCGGTCATCTCGCCCATCACCTGCGGCTGACCCATGCGGCGGAAGGCGACGCCGACGAGCCGCGCGGCGACGAGGATCACCGCGATCTGGAGGATGAGCGTCGGGATCGACACGCGCTAGAGACCGCTCTCCGGCCTGCGAGCCCGGAAGGAGACGGGCTCGCAGGCGGCGCAGCCCCCCGCCCAGAGGTGCCCGACGAGGATCGATTCCCGACCCTGCGCGACCACCTCGGCAGCGAGTTCGAGCGAGGCGTCCGGGCACGCATTGCGAGCCGTGCCGAGCGTCGGAAGGCGCTCGTTGCGGCCCCAGAGGCGATCTGCGACGAGACGCGACTCGATGCGCGTTCGCGCCGCATCGTTGAGCACGATCGAGACGTGGATGCCGGATTGCGCGATGCGGAAGGCGGTCGAGTCGTGGGCGAGCTCGACGCAGGGGGGTACGAGCTGCGCCGCGGGAGCGAGGCTCGCGCTCCAGACCCCGCCGAGATGCGGGGGTGCTTCGATCTCCTCGCCGAGACGAAGGATCGCGAGCACCCCGAGGATCGGGAGGCCCACGAGTGCGAGGTAGAGCAGGATCGAACGCATGCGGGAGCCCTCGATGCCCGGGGAAGGGAAGCGGATCGGCGAGCGGAATTCGACCCTCGCGGCGCCCCCCGGCTCGTCGGCCCGCGGGTCCTCGCCTACGGTCCCGACCGGGGGGTGGGAATGCGGCGTGACCAATGCGTCCGTGGCGTGGCGATCGCCGTGGCGGCGCTGCTCCTCGGGCTCGGGGCCGATGCGGCCGAGAAGAGCAAACGCAAGCCGCCGGCGGACTACTTCCCGCTGCGACTCGAGTCTTGGTGGCAGTACCGATCGACCCAGGCGAACGGCGCCGCTTCGGAGTTCCGGATCACGGTGATCTCCGAGGAGCGGGCGCCCGATGGAACGCTCCGTGCCTGCCTCGAGCTCCGCAATCCGAATCCCTTGATCGTCGATTGCTACGCGAAGTCCGCGACGGAAGTGCTCCGAACCACCGAGGAGTACCTCGGGGGCGGGGGGCGAGTCGCCTTCGATCCGCCGCGCCCGCTGCTCCGGCTTCCACTACGCGACGCCGCGCAATGGAGCTGGAGCGGGAACGCGCGGCTCCACACCCGCGTCGACGAGCGGAGCCGCGTGGTGGGCCGCGAGAAGGTCGAGGTTCCCGCGGGTCGGTTCGAGACGATCCGGATCCTGACCGAGATCGAGCAAGGGGGAGCTCGCGCGACCAAGACGTCCTGGTACGCGGCCGGTGTCGGGCTCGTCCGTCAGACCACCGAGTCGAGCGGCATCGGATCGACGACCGAGCTCACCGAGCGCGGCGGCGCCAGAAGGCGATGAGCCTCGGCTCGGGCGGCGCCGGGACGCGAGCGCGACGAACCCGCCCCTCGCCGGCCTCGCGGAGCCTCCCTTGAACGCAGCCACTCTCTCTGCGCTCGACGAGCGGCTCGACCGCACGCATCTGCCCGCACTCGACGGCGTACGCGCGGTGGCCGTCTTCGTCGTGATCTTCTCGCATTCGCCGCTCGGAAGCTTTCCCGGCGATCTCGGTGTGAGCGCGTTCTTCGTCCTGAGCGGCTTTCTCATCACCTGGCTGCTGCTCCGCGAACGCGAAGATACCGGGACGATCTCGCTGCGCCGTTTCTATCTGCGCCGGACGCTTCGGATCTTCCCCGCGTACTACGCCTTTCTCGCGTTCTCGTTCCTTGCCGACTGGTGGCTCGGCACGGCGTGGAGCGCGGGGCTCGCGACCGCCGCGCTCCTCTACGGGATGAACTACTACAACGCCTTCCTCGGGCATCCGAGTACCTCGCTCGCGCATTGCTGGTCGCTCGCCGTCGAGGAGCAGTTCTATCTCGTATGGCCCTGGCTCTTCCGTCGAATCGCCCCGAACGGGCTCGCCGCCCTGGCGCGACTTCTTTGCGGGCTCACGATCGCCGTCGCGGCCTGGCGCTCGCTGCTGCGGTTCGGATTCGACGTCGGACAGGCCTACCTCTACAACGCCTTCGACACGCGCTTCGATACGCTCGCGGTCGGCTGCCTGCTGGCGGTCGGCCTGCGCAGCCCGAACGTCCGCCGGCTGGCCGAGCGAACGGCCGCGCGCTCGTGGCTTCCGATCGTTCCACTGGTCGCCCTCGGAGCCTCCCGGATGGCGAGCCCCGATTGGCGCTTCGGTCCCGGACTCACCATCGAGGCGTTGCTGCTCGCAATGCTCCTCGTCCAGCTCGTCCAGCTCGCGGAGACACCGCTCTGGCGTTGGCTCGAGCATCCCGCCGTTCGCTACCTCGGGCGGATTTCGTATCCCATGTACCTCTGGCACGCGTGGGGGCTCTCGCTCGGGAAGCACGCGAGCTTCGTCGCACCCGGGCTCCGCTTCGCGCTCGGCGTGGCGATCACGGTCGGTCTCGCGAGCCTCTCGTGGGCCCTGATCGAACGGCCCTTTCTCCGGCTCAAGGTTCGCTACGAAACCCCGCATCCGGGTGGCGGCGCTTGATCCGGTCTTCGATCCGACCGAGCGGGCCGTCGAGCAGACCTCCCGGAAGGCACGCGAATGCCGCGAAGCAGCCGAGCGCCGCACCGAAGAGCACGTCGCTCGGGAAATGCGCCGACGAGAAGACGCGTTGTGAACCCGAGACGATCGCGAGCGCGAAGAACAGCGCCCGCCCCTGCGGATAGCGCCACGCGAGCACGGTCGCGAGTGCGAAGCCCGTCGCCGCATGCGCCGACGGGAACCCCTCCTGCGTGCTCGGAAGCTGCCCGAGCGGGAGCCAGCCCGCGAAGCTGTCGAGGATGCTCCCCTCGAGGTCGAAGCGCCGCGGTCGCGTACGGGCGACGAGGAGCTTCACCAGGTTTGCGAGCATTCCTCCGAGCAACGTTCCAACCACGAGCCGCGGGAGCCAGCGACGCCCGCTTCGATCGAGCAGGAACACGGCGAGGAGGATCGTCGCGGCTCCCGATCCGTGACTGAACGCCTCCGAGAGCCGCACGATCTTCTCGAGCCCCTTCGGAAGCGGATCGGCTCCGGCGAAGCGCATGACGTCGAGATCGAACGGCAAGGCGAGAAGCGCGGCGGCCAGGAGGCCGGCCGGGACGATCCACGAGACGCGCCGAGGGGGCTCGGTTCGGAGCTCCGCGGCTCGCGCGGCGGAGACGCTCAAGACCGCCCGCAGGACGCGGACCGGGCGTTGCTCGAGCGCAGCGGTCCGGGACGCGCCGCGGTGCCCGGCGCGCGAGCGACGTCCTTCTTGCTCACGTCATTCGAGCCTAACGGCCACCTCCGGAGCGCGCCAGCGCAGCGCGGGCACCCGCGCGTCCGTCGAGCGGATCTACCGGAGATTGGCGCACGGGAACGAGCGGCGGCCGCTGCTGCGGCCCCCTTGATCCCGGCGGCGCGAGACGCAAGCCTTTTCGACATGACATCCCGCTTCGTCCTCGACGTCGACGACACGAGCTTCGAGAGCGAAGTGCTCGCACGCTCGCGGACGGTCCCGGTCGTCGTCGACTTCTGGGCGGGCTGGTGCGCGCCGTGCCGTGCGCTCGGACCGCTCCTCGAGCGCCTCGCCGAGGAACATGCCGGAGCGTTCGTGCTCGCAAAGGTCGATGTCGACGCGAATCCGACGCTCGCCGAGGCGTTCGCGGTCCGGAGCATCCCGGCAGTCAAGGCATTCCGGGACGGCGCAGTCGTCGCGTCGTTCGAGGGCGCGCTCGGCGAGGGTCGGGTTCGATCCTTCCTTGCACCGCTGCTTCCGACGCGCGCGGACGAGATCGCGGCCGAGGCCGCGACGCTCGCGGCGGCGGGCCATCTCAATGCCGCGGAGGAGCGGTTCCGCGCCGCACTCGCCGAGAGCCCCGCGCATTCCGGAGCGAACCTCGGCCTCGCGCGTCTGCTCGCCGAGCAGGAGAGAACCGACGAAGCGCTCGCCGTCCTCGAGCGAATCGTCGCCGTCGGGACGGAGCACGCCGAGGCCGAACGCCTCGCAGCGGCGCTTCGAACGCGAGCCTCTCGCGCGGGATTCGATGAAGCCGAACTTCGGGCGCGCCTCGCGGCGAAGCCGGACGATCCCGATGCGAGGCTCGAACTCGGGCTCGGCCTCGCGGCATGCGATCGTCACGAGGAGGCACTCGAAACCCTCCTCGAGTGTGTCCGCCGGGATCCGAAGCATCGGGACGAGGCCGCGCGGCGCGCGATCGTCGATCTCTTCTCGGTGCTCGGCCCCGACGATCCGCTCACGCAGCGCTTTCGCGCCGGGCTCGCACGGGTACTGTTCCGCTGAGAGTTGGTTCGGGCGGAACCGGAGAGGCGTTCGTGGCGCAAACGGAAAGGCGCCCCGGCCTCGCGAGGCCGGGGCGCCCGATCCTTCCCAGGAGCCCGTGCGCTCGGGCTAGATGACCGAGCGGCGGCGTCCGAAGATCGCGAGGCCCGTGAGACCGAAGCCCATCATCGCGAGCGTACCGGGCTCGGGCACGACGACCGTCGAGAGCGAGACGAAGCTGTAGTCGTTGTTGCGGAAGTTCTCGGGAACGTCCGGGCCGATCGGGCTCAGCGTGAGCGACGTGACGGCTGCGCTGCCGAAGGGATTGGCGAGGCTCCAGACGGCACCGTTTCCGGTGGTGGCGGGCGAGACGTTCGAGACGGTCCCGAGACCCGACCACGCGGCACTGGTGCCGCCGGTCACGGCGAGCACGTAGCTCGCGGTCGTGTTGTCGGCGAACGTCACCTCGATGAGCGCCTGCTCATCGTAGAGGTCGTCCTCCTCGAGCGCCGCGAAGAGCGCGCCGATCTGGAGCTCGGTCACGATCTGCGCCGTGTCGAACTCGAACAGGATTCCCTCGGGCACGGAGAGGTCGATCTCGCCACCCTCCCAGCCACCGAGGATGCCGACCATGTCGAAGCCGCCGACGGTCTTGTGGGCAAAGGGGCCTCCGATCCCCGTCACGAGGACATCGCCGAGGTCGACCGAGGGAGTGTAGTTCGGAAGGTCCGCCGCGGTGACGGTGAGCGCGCTCGCCGGAGCGGAACCGAGGGCGAGGCCGAGCGCGGCGGAAAGCGACAAGAGGAGCTTCTGGGAACGCAGCATGGACGCACTTCCTTCGCATCTCCCCTCCGCGCGGCCGGCACGTGCCGGAAGCGCGAAGGGACGGTGTGGAGAAAGCCGCGTATCCAATTCCCAGGCGGTGGCTCTACCCGATGCAACCGCGATGCCAGCCGCCCGAGCGAAGCTTCCGGCGGAATCCCAGGCGAGCGGAACCGATCGTTTGGAGGCCGATCTGCATGCCTTCTGCGGCGCGGTTGCCGGCGGCAGACCCCTCGCATCGAGGGTAATCGTCTGCCCCTCGAGGGTGGTCGGAGACCCCGGGACTTGCGCCGAGGAGCGCCGACGCGATCTTCGGGCCGGGAAACGTCGGGCGACCGCCCGCAGCCACGAGGGAGCTCCATGGATCTCGGTCTCGCCGGAAAGGGAGTGATCGTCACCGGCGGAAGCCGCGGAATCGGCCGTGCCACCGCGCTCGCCTTCGCCCGGGAAGGCGCGCACCTCGCGCTCTGCGCCCGGGGTGAAGGCCCGCTCGAGCAGACGGCCGCCGAGCTTCGTGCCCTCGGCGCGAAGGTGCATACCGGCGCCTGCGACATCGGCGATCGAGCCGCGCTCGAATCCTTCCTCGAAGGCGCCCACGAGGCGCTCGGCGCAGTGCACGTACTCGTGAACAACGCCTCGGGCTTCGGTGTGATGGACAACGAGCAGGGCTGGGAGCAGGGCTACCAGATCGACGTGATGGCATCGGTGCGCGCCGCCTGGAAGGTGGCGCCGTGGATCGAGGCCGCGGGCGGAGGCGCCATCGTGAACGTCTCGTCGATCTCGGGTCTCGGCGCGGGCTTCACCGTCCCGTACGGTGCGGCGAAGGCCGCGGTGATCAACCACGCCACCTCGCTCGCGCTCACGCTCGCCGGAAAGAAGATCCGCGTGAACGCGGTCGCTCCCGGGTCGATCGAGTTTCCGGGTGGAAGCTGGGACGCGATCAAGAAGGCCAACCCCAAGATGTACGACGGGACGCTGAGGCGGATCCCCTGGAAGCGTCTCGGGGCCCCGGAGGAGGTCGCGAACGCGATCGTCTTCCTCTGTTCCGACGCGGCGAGCTGGATCACGGGAACCACGCTCGTGGTCGATGGGGGACAGCGGCTGACCTGAGCCGCGTCCGAGTCGGCTGCGAAGATCCTGCGCGATCTCGCGGAGGCGACGGGTCGGCTACAGCGCGCCGAGCGCCTTCTCGAACTCGAGCATCTCGGTCTCGAGCACGGCCAGCGCCGGCTTCGCGCTCGCGAGATCGCCACTTCTCCCGATGCGCTCGAGCTGGAGCGCCGCGTCGGCGACGCTCCGGGCCGCAAAGTTCGAGACGGCCCCCTTGAGCGTGTGCGCAGCGCGCGCCACGCGCGAGGCATCACCGGAATCCACCGCTGCGCGCACCTCGTGCAGGAGCTTCGGTGCTTCGTCTCGCATCGTCTCGACCAGGTCGGCGAGCAGCTCGCCGTCTCCGTCGAGCTCTGCCAGCAGCGCCTCACGATCGATCGTTCCCGCGCTCATGCCCTGCCCCTCCCCGCTCATCCGGGGGGTCTCATCGGCAGGAAGGCTCGCGGGGCTTACCGTCGCGTGCGGCGCTTGCGGACGGCCTTGCCGAGCTCTCCGAAGAGCGGGGTGGTTCGCTCCCAGCCCATGCAGGCATCCGTGATGCTCTGGCCGTAGACGGCTTCGCCCCCGGCACCGAAGTCCTGCCGGCCATCGACGAGGAAGCTCTCGAGCATGACTCCGCAGATGCTCCGACTTCCTGCGGCGAGCTGCTCGGCGACGGCTTCGACGACCTCGGGCTGCCGGCGGTGATCCTTGGCGCTGTTGCCGTGGCTGCAGTCGATCATCACCCGCGCCGGAAGACCGAGGCGGGCGAGCGCATCGACCGCCTGTCGGACCTGTGCCGCGTCGTAGTTCGGCCCCGACGCGCCGCCCCGCAGGATCAGATGGCAGTCGGGGTTTCCCCGGGTCGCGAAGATGGCCGCCACACCCTGCTTCGTGACGGAGAGGAAATGATGCGGATGCGCGCTCGCGAGGATGGCGTCGAGCGCGATCTGGACCTTGCCGTCGGTTCCGTTCTTGAAGCCGACGGGCATCGACAGACCCGAGGCGAGCTCGCGATGGACCTGACTCTCCGAAGTCCGCGCTCCGATCGCTCCCCACGAGACGACGTCCGCCAGGAACTGCGGCGAGATCGGATCGAGGAACTCGCATCCCGCCGGAAGGCCGAGCCTCGTCACGTCGAGCAAGAAGCGCCTTCCGGTTCGAAGCCCGTGATTGATGGCGAAGCTCCCGTCGAGGTGCGGGTCGTTCAGCAGGCCCTTCCAGCCGACGGTGCTGCGCGGCTTCTCGAAGTAGACGCGCATCACGATGAAGAGGTCGCCTCGATGCTCGTCGGCGACCTTCGCGAGGCGCTGCGCGTACTCGAGGCCCGCCACGGGGTCGTGGATCGAACACGGTCCCACCACCACGAGCAGCCGATCGTCCCGACCCGCGAGGATCTCGACGATCTGCTCGCGGCTTCGCGACACGGTGGCAGAGCCGGCATCGTCGAGCGGCAACTCCTCCATGAGGATCGCCGGGGGGATGAGCGGTTTGAGGTTCTCGATCCTGAGGTCGTCGGTACGGAAATGCATGGCGGGCTCCGGATCGGAGAGGATCGCAGCTCGGGGCGCGGGCGCCAGCGCCCGAGCTGCGGCCCGAAGCTCGAATCGACCTCCTGCGCCGGCGACGGCGCGAGGATCAGGACGCCGCGACCTCGATCGACCCGGCCGGGCCCGCCACGAGCGAGCCGATCACGGCCGAGCCGGCGCCGCGTCGGCGAAGTCCCTCGACGAGCGCCTGCTCGCGCTCGGCGCCGACCGCGAGCAAGAGCCCTCCCGAGGTCTGGGCGTCTGCGAGGAGGAGCCGGAGCGCGGGCTCGACTCCCTCGGCGTAATGGACCGACGCCGCGAGCGACTCCGCGTTGCGACGGCTTCCGCCGGGCGCCGTGCCCTGCCTCGCGAAGCCGAGTGCCCCGTCGAGAACTGGAACGGCTCGGGCGTCGATCCGCGCCGCGAGTCCCGAGGCCGCGCAGAGATTTCGCAGATGACCGAGCAGGCCGAAGCCCGTGACGTCGGTCGCAGCGCGCACGCCGGCCTCGAGCGCAGCGTCCTTCGCATCGCGGTTGAGCGAAGTCATGGTCGAGATCCAAGCCGAGAGCGCAGGCTCGGCGAGGGAGCGCTCGCGATGGGCCGCCGAGAGGACGCCCACCCCGAGTGGCTTCGTGAGGACGAGCCGGTCGCCGGCGCGCCCTCGGGTCTGCCGCAAGGCGCGGTCGGCGGGCACGCTCCCGAGCACGCATAGGCCGTATTCGAGCTGCGGAGACTGGAGCGTGTGGCCCCCGGCCACCGTGCAACCGGCACGCGCACAAAGATCACGGCCCCCGCGAAAGATCCGCTCGACGGCAGCGAGCGGGAGACGCTCGGGCGGAAAGCCGCAGATCGCGAGTGCGACGCGCGGCTCGCCTCCCATGGCGTAGACGTCCGAGAGCGCGTTCGCAGCCGCAATCGCGCCGAACGTTTCGGGATCATCGACGCTCGGAGTGATGAAGTCGACCGTGAGCACGAGCGCGCCATCGTCCTGCGGGCGCACGAGGACTGCATCCTCGAGCGGGCCGATGTCGGCATCCACCCAGGCGTGGGGAGAGGGCGAGAGGTTTCGCAGCACCTCGACCAGGTCTGCCGCCGGAAGCTTGCGGGCTCAACCGCCTCCCGGGGCCAGTTCCGTGAGACGGAACTCGCTCATCGATCCTCCTTCGTCGTGGGTTCGTCGATCCTCGAGCGGGACCCGCAGTCCCCGTTCGAGCGCTTCGCTCGAGGCGTCTACGCCGGGGGGTCGGCTTCGACGGGCACCACGAGGCTACCCTCCCGGCTCGCAACGTACATGGCCGCCGTCACGTCTCCCGTCACGTTCAGCACCGTTCTCGACATGTCGAGGATGCGGTCGACACCGAGCACGACCGCGATGCCCTCGCCCGGCACTCCGACCGACTCGAGGACGACGACGATCAGCGGAAGCGAACCGCCGGGAACGCCCGCCGTCCCGACCCCCGCCAGGATCGAGAGCAGTACGACCTTCGCCTGCGCAGCGAGGTCGAGTTCGACGCCGAAGAGCTGGGCGAGAAAGAGGACGGTCACGCCCTCGAAGAGCGCCGTTCCGTTCTGGTTCGCGGTCGAGCCGATCGTCAGCACGAAGGCGTTGATGTCGCGCGGCACACCGAGCCGCTCGTGGGATACGCGAAGCGCGACGGGAAGCGTCGCAGCGCTCGAGGAGGTCGAGAAGGCCGTGGTCATGACCTCGGCCATTCTCCGGTAGAAGAGCCGCGGCGAGACTCCCACGAGGAAGCGGACGAGCAGCGCGTAGACGCCGAACTGCTGGAGCAGGAGACCGAGCATCACCACGCCGACATAGCGGCCGAGAGTCCCGACGACGTCGAGGCCGAGTCTCGCCGTGAGCGAGAAGACGAGGGCGAAGACTCCGATCGGTGCGAAGGCCATCGCCATGTCGATCAGCCGGAGCGAGACCGCGTAGCCGCCTTCGAGAAATACGACGAGCCCGCTCGTCTTCTCGCGGGGGATCGTCGCGATCGCGAAGCCGACCACGAGCGCGAAGAACATGACGCCGAGCATGTCGCCGTCGAACGCCCGGACCATCGCCTCGAACGGGTTGCGCGGGATGATCGAGACGAGCGCATCGATCGGGCTTGCAGAGCGCGCGGCGTTCTCCACCACCCGCTTGGCCTCGGGAGCGAGCGAGGCGAGGAGCGCCTCTCGCTGCGGAGCGCCGAAGCCTTCGCCCGGGCGGAAGAAGTGGACGAGGGTGACCCCGATCGCCACGGAAAGGGCCGAGACACCGAACGTATAGGCGAAGGTCCGGGCGCCGACGCGCCCGAGCCGGCGCGGATCTCCGATCTCGGCCACGCCGAGCGAGAGGGCCGTGAGGAGCAGGGGCAGGACGGCGAGAAAGAGCAGGCGCAAGAAGACCTGCCCGAGCGGGTAGCTGCCGTAGCGCACCACAGCCTCGAGCCAGCCCGCATCGCCGGCGAGCGCCCGGAGCGCGAGCCCCGAGAGCGCTCCGGCAGCGAGCCCCACCAGGATGCGACGGGCCCTGCGGAGCTCGCGATCTCCCAATGGCCCCCTCCCGGGCTCGCAGAGTAGCCCCGAATCGCCGGGCCATTAAAGCCAAAACCCGGATCCGTCTTGCGACCGATCCGGGCTCCCTGGGAAGGGGATATTTGGCTATCTGCAAAGGGAGTGGCCGGCTGCCGGAAAAGGTGTCACGCGAGACCGAACTTTTTTTGATCCCCGAGGGGCAGGATCAGGGAAGCGGTGCCGCCTCCGGAGGCGGCGGCACGACGGCGCCTTCCTCGGCCTCGTAGGTGGGCGCGAGGCGCACCACGATCCGCCCGTCCTCCCAGCTGTAGGCGCCGATCACGACCTGGTTGCCGCTCGGCACCCGGACCTGGGTGCGAAGCATCCCCTGCACCTCGACGCCCATCCGAAGCCCCTGCGGCGTGATCTCCTCGGGTTGCACGCTCACCCAATGGCCCGTCGGGAGCTCGACCTGACCCATCTGCCGGAGCGCGAGCGAGAGCTGCTGCATCCGCAGCACGCGGAGCGTCTGGAGCTTGAACTCCTTCTCGAGCATCGTCGCGAGTTCCCGGGCGCGCGGATCGATGCCGCCGGGCTGTGACGAGACGTAGACGATCATCGCCTCGACCCGAACGGGTCGTCGCGGTGCCGGATCGGCCGGCCCCTCTGCACGAGCCAGGGATGCGAGCAACAAGAGCGAGAGTCCGAGCGGGAGCCCGAGAGCGTGCCTAGATCTGCGCACCGGCTTCTCCTTCCCCGCTCGCCACCGGCTTCGGATCGAGCACCCAGATGATGGTGGACTTCTCGTCGGCCGGAAGCACCGCAACCGGCCTTCCCATGGAATCGAGATCCTCGATGACGGCGTCGGGCGCCGGTAACCCGGGTGTCTTCAGCCAGAGGACGAGAACGGCCGCTGCGGCGACGAGCCCGCCGAGGCCGATCGGAAGCGGCGCGAAGCGCCGCCTGCGCGCGGCAGGACGGGCGACCGCCGTCGCGCTCCGACGCTCGAGACCGGCATCGAGCTCGGGCAGCCGAGCCGCGATCGCGGCCCAGAGATCCGGAGCAGGATCACGCGCCACTTCTTCGCGAAGGAACTCGCCGATGCCGCGCAGCGAATCGAGCTCGGCGCGGCAATGCGCACACGAGGCGACGTGCCGCCCCACGCGCCAGCGGGACAAGCCCGTGAGCTCGCCGTCGTGAAGGGCCTCGAGACGATCCTCGTAGCGCTGGCAAGCCGTCACGGCTTCTCCTCGGGCTCGCCGTCGCCGAGCGCTCCCGAGGCGCCGATGCCGGCCGCACCGAGCAACTTCTGGACGCGCTTTCTCGCGTAGTGCAATCGGCTCATCACGGTCCCCTTCGGTATGCCGAGTGTCTCGGAGATCTCGGCGTAGCTCAGGCCATCGACCTCGCGCAGCAGGAGCGTCTCGCGCGCCTCTGCCGGAAGCTCGTCGATCGCACGGCCGACGCGCTGGCGGATCTCACCGCGCTCGACCTCGACCTCGGGCCCCGACTCGGGCGGCTCGGTGCCCGCCGCCGGAACGGGCTCGAGCGCTGCGCCTGCGCCCTCTGCGCCCGGGTCGGGCCATTCGACGTGGCGATCGCCCCGGCCGCGGCGACGCATGTCGAGGCAGACGTTGAGCGTGAGGCGATAGATCCAGGTGTAGAAGCTCGAACGGCCCTCGAAACGGCGCAGCGAGGTGTAGGCCTTGAGAAAGGCGTCCTGGACCGCGTCGCGCGCCAGGTCGTCGTCGCGGAGCACCCGCGCAGCGAGCCTGAAGAGCCGTCCCTGATGGCGTTCGACGAGTACACGGAAGGCCTCGTGATCTCCGTCGCGCGCCCGCGCGACGACCGCGTCGTCGGAGGGTTCCGACGCCGAGACCGCCCGCCCACGTGCGACCTGCGTTGCTTCCGATCCGGACCCACCGGGAGTGGAACCGCCCGCTCGGCTGCGGTCGTTCGACGTCATCGGAGGGCCCCGGATTCGCACGCGCCTTCGCGCGCTCGGGCTGCCATCGGGATGCCTCCCGCTCGCCGGGCACCTGCCGCGGGGGCGCGCGCGGCGCTCACGGATGTGCCTCCCGCCACGAATGTCCCACCCCGACCTCGACCTCGAGGGGCACCCGCAGCTCGGCCACGCCCGCCATCCGGGCCGGGATCTCGGAGCGGAGCCTCGCGACCTCCCCCGCGGGCGCCTCGAAGACGAGCTCGTCGTGGACCTGTAGGATCATCCGCGCCCGAAGCTTCGCCTCGGCCAGCCACGCGTCCACCTCGACCATGGCCTTCTTCACCAGATCGGCGGCGGTTCCCTGGATCACGGTATTGACGGCCATGCGCTCGGCGGCATTGCGTAGCGTGCGGTTTCGCGAACGCAGATCCGGCAGATGCCGGCGGCGACCGAGCAGCGTGCGCACGAAACCATCACGGGTCGCCGCGGCGATCGTCTCGTCGAGGAAACGCCGCACGCCACGGTAGCGAGCGAAGTAGGCATCGATCGTCGCCTGCGCTTCTCCGCTCGCGATGCCGAGCTGGCTCGCGAGGCCGTAGGCGCTCGATCCGTAGATGATCCCGAAGTTCACGGCCTTCGCTCGGGCGCGCTCTTCCGAGGTCACATCCTCGGGGCGCTTGCCTGCGACTTCGGCCCAGGTGCGGCGGTGGACGTCCTCGCCCTTGCGGAAGGCATCGACGAGGCTCTCGTCGCCCGAGTAGTGCGCGAGGATGCGGAGCTCGACCTGCGAATAGTCGGCCGAAACGAGCTCGGAGCCCTGCGCGGGAACGAACGCCTCGCGGATCCGGATGCCTTCGGCGCTGCGGATCGGAATGTTCTGGACATTCGGGTTCGTGCAGGAGAGACGCCCCGTCGCGGCACCCGTCTGGACGAAGGTCGGATGGATGCGGCCCGTCGCGGGGTGGACGAGAGGAGGAAGTGCGTCGACGTAGGTGCTCTTCAACTTCGCGAGATGACGATGCGCGAGGATCCGGGCCGGAAGCTCGTGGCGAGTCGCGAGCTGCTCGAGGACCTCCTCGTCGGTCGAGAAGCCGGTCTTCGTCCGCTTGTGCGCCGGCAGGCGGAGCTTCTCGAAGAGGATCCGCTGGAGCTGCTTCGGCGACGAGATCTGGAAGCGCTCGCCGGCGAGCGCGTAGATCTCGTCGGCGATCCGCTCGAGCTCGCGTTCGTACGCGACCGAGAGCTCGTGGAGCCTCGTTTCGTCGATCCGGACGCCACTGCGTTCCATGCGCGAGAGCACGCGCGTGAGCGGAAGCTCGACGCTCG
>CAJPFO010000249.1 GCA_905339255.1 Myxococcaceae bacterium | reverse complement strand
GCGCTCACGGAGCGTGTCAAACCGCCGGTCGAGCGCACGGCGTTCTGGCCTCGTGGCGTGTCTCAGGGCACCAGCGGCGCCTCGATGAGGCCCATCGTCTCGGGCAGCCCCTTCAGGAGATTCATGCATTGCACGGCCTGGCCGGACGCGCCCTTGCCGAGATTGTCGATCGTCGAGAGCAGCACGAGCCTTCCCGTGCGCTCGTCGACGACGGCGCCGACGTCACAGAAATTGCTTCCCCGCACGGACGAGAGCTTCGGCGTCTCGCCCTTCGGGAGCACGCGCACGAAGGGCTCGCGGTCGTACGCCGCCCGAAGACAGGCGAGCGCTTCGTCGGTCGCGAGCGCGCGGCGCGTGCGAACGAAGATCGTCGTCGCCATGCCGCGAATCACCGGGAGCAGATGCGGCACGAAGCCGATCCGCACTTCCTCCCCCGCGAGGAGCGCCGCTTCCTGCTCGATCTCGGGAACGTGGCGATGCGCTCCGCCGGCCTTGTAGGCGTACACGTTCGAATCGAGCTCTGCGAGCAGGTAACCATCGGCGAGCGTCCGGCCGGCGCCGGAGACCCCCGACTTCGAGTCGACGAGGATCTCGGTTGCTTCGACGAGACCGGCGCGCAGGAACGGAGCGAGCGGAATCAACACCGAGGTCGGATAACATCCCGGCGCCGCGACGAAGTCGCTCTTGCCGATCGCCTCTCGGTGGATCTCGGGCAGGCCATAGACGGCGCTGCCGAGTAGCTCGGGCGCCCCGTGGTCCCCGTACCAACGGGCATACACGAGCGGATCGCGTAGCCGGAAGTCGGCGGAAAGGTCGATCACGGGAAGTCCCGCCCGGCGGAGCGTCGCCACGACCGGAGCCGACGTCGCATGCGGAAGCGCTGTGAAGGCGAGATCGATGCGACCCGCGATCGACCCGACCTCCGCCGCGGACTCGAAGCGGAGATCGAGAAGCCCCCGCAGCGACGGGAAGGCCTCCCCCACGCCCATCCCCGTCCGCTGCTCGGAGGTGACGGCCGCGAGCTCGACCTGCGGATGGCGGAGCAGGATGCGCAGCAGCTCGAGGCCGGTATACCCGCTCGCCCCGATCACGCCGACGCGAAGCATCGCGGGGAGACTACCGCTTCGAGAACTGGAAGCGCGCGCGCGCTCCTCGCTGGCCGTACTTCTTGCGCTCCTTCTTGCGGGCGTCACGGGTCAAGAAGCCGCCACGCTTGAGCGCGGGGCGCATGTTCGGATCGAACTTCTCGAGGGCGCGCGCCACGCCGTGTCGAACGGCGCCCGCCTGTCCTTCGGGGCCTCCGCCACTGACGTTGGCCAGGATCTCGAAGCGGCCGATGGCGTTCGAGGTCTCGAGAACCTGCCGGATCAGGAGCTGGAGCGTTTCGCGGACGAAGTACTCCTCGATGGGCCGGCCGTTCACCTGGAAGGTCCCCGCGCCGAGCCGCAGCCGCACCCGGGCCACCGCCGTCTTGCGCCGTCCGGTCGAGGTGATGGTCTGGATCGCTTCAGGCAAGGGAGAGAACCTCCGGCTTCTGGGCGGCGTGGGGATGCTCCGGTCCGGCGTAGACCTTGAGCTTCGAGAGCATCTTCCGGCCGAGCGCGTTCTTGGGGAGCATGCCGCGTACGGCGTGCTCGATCACCCGTTCGGGATGCGGCGATGCGAGAACCTTCGCCGCCGTCGTCGACTTGAGATGTCCCGTCCAGCCCGTGTGCCGGTAGTACGTCTTCTGCTCGAGCTTGCGGCCCGTGAGGCGCACCTTCTCGGCATTCACGATCACGATGAACTCACCCGTGTCGACGTGAGGGGTGTAGATCGGGCGGTGCTTGCCGCGCAGGATCGACGCCACACGCGTCGCGAGGCGACCGAGGACGGCATCCGACGCGTCGATGAGGTACCAGCGACGCTCGACGTCGCTCGCCTTCGCGCTTCGGGTCGCGCGATGCGCCACAGCTCCCATAGCTTCTCCTCGGCCAGTGCCCGGGCGGGATCGGGGCCCGGATCGGGCCCCGCAACGAGCGCAGACAGGTACCCGACCGAGTCCGCAGCGTCAACTCGCAAGGCCCGGCAAGGCCACGGGAAAGCTCCGGAAACCGCCCTCAGTCGTCGACCCGGAGAAGCCGCAGTCCCTCCGGGGGTGCGGTGGGCCCCGCCCGCCGGCGGTCCCGGCTCTCGAGGATTCGCGTCGGATCGGATTCGTCGCGGCTGCCCCGGCCGACCTCGAGCAGGGTGCCGACGAGCGTCCGCACCATGTAGCGGAGGAATCCCTCCCCCTCGAAGTCGAGGTGGATCGCGTCTCCGGGTCTCCCCTCGATCCCGATTCGCCAGAGGCTGCGGACGGTGCTGCGCCCCGGATCGGGATGCTCGCGGCCCCGCGTCTCGAAGGCCGCGAAATCGTGGCGGCCGACGAGCGGCGCGGCGGCCCTCCGCATCGCCTCGAGGTCGAGCGGCGCACGCAACCAGAGATGCGTCCGGCGCCGGAGCGGAGAGCGCACGGTTCCGTTCCAGACGCTGTAGCGGTAGCACTTGCCGCGGGCGTCGCGGAGCGCGTGGTAACCCGGCCTCGCGCTCTCGAGACGCTTGACGCTCACGTCGTCGGGAAGAACGGCATTGAGCGCGCGCTGGAGAGTCCCGGGATCGAGGTCCGTTTCGATCCGCACACTCGCGAGCTGGCCCTCGGCATGCACGCGTGCGTCGGTGCGTCCGGCTCCGATCACCGAAACCGCCTCTCCGGTGATCCTCGCGAACGCCTCCTCGAGGGTTCCCTGCACCGTCCGGCGTGCGCCCTCGGCCTGCGCCTGCCAGCCGCCGAAGTCGGAACCGTCGTACTCGACGACCAGCCGGAACGTGGCCATCAGCGGCTAGCCGCTCGCGGCGACCCGCGCCTCGGCGAGCCGCACCGAGTTGAGCGCCGCGAGATGGAGCGTATCCGCAGCGAGCCAGAGCAAGAGCCCCCGCTCGCTCGACGGATCGCGCCGGATCCTTCCCACGAGGACGACGTCACGCCCGGCGCTCGCACGTGTGTTGGGCCCCTCCGCGTCGTGGTCCCAGAGCTCGACCCCGGGAGCCTTCGCGAGCAGCGTGCGCGCTTGCCGCGGATCGAGCGTCCCGCCGGTCTCGATACAGAGCGCCGCGCCGTCGCCTGCGAAGGTCGGCACGCGCACTGCCGTCACGGCGACGCCGAGATCGGCGCCGAAGAGTCGCCGCAGATCGCGAGCGAGCCAACTCTCGACCGCCGTGGCACCGTCCTCCTCGACGTCGCCCACCGAAGGCAGCACGTCGAAAGCGACCGGTCGACCGAAACGGATCGGTTCGGGAAGCTCCTGCTGGTTGAAGAGCGCGATCGTCTCGGCCGAGAGCGCCTCGATCCCGAGCCGGCCCCCTCCCGAGACCGAGGCGAGCGCCGTCGCCACCACACGCTCGATCCCCACCTGCGCGGCGAGCGGCGCGAGGACCGGAGCGATGGCGAGGGCCGCCGACGCGGGCGAGGCGATCACGGGCCCGGCGAGAGCGTCTGCGGGCGGCGAGAGGTCAGCCACGACGAGCGGGATCTCGTCTCGCCCCGCGAGCGCCCCCGACGCGTCGATGCACGGCACGCCGAGCCGTAGCGCTAGCCGCAGGATCTCGAGCGAGGCCCCCGGCGGCGAGCAGAGCCACACGAGATCGCAGCCTCGAAGCCGCTCCGCATCGCTCGTGACCTCGAAGACGTCCTCGCGGAACTCGATCGACTCGCCCTGCGACCGCTCGCTCCCGAGCGCGACCAGATCCCCGACCGGAAAGCGCCTCGCCTCGAGCACGGCGAGAAGTTCCCGACCGAGCGTGCCCGTGGCGCCGGCGACCGCGACGCGAAGCGGCCGCCCGCCCTTCATGCGCCGAGCGCCGCGAGCACGGCGTCGCCCATCGCCCGGCAACCGAGGGTCGGACGTCCCTCTCCGGGAAGGACGAGATCCCCGGTTCGCTTCCCGGCGTCGAGTACGGCCGCGACCGCGCCGCGCACCGCCGCGGCCGCTTCGGGCGCAGCGAGCGAGTGCTCGAACAGCATCGCCGCCGACAGGATCGCTGCGAGCGGGTTTGCGATGTCGCGCCCCGCAATGTCCGGCGCCGATCCGTGGACGGGCTCGTAGAGGCCGAGCCCTCCCTCGCCGAGGCTCGCCGAGGGAAGCATCCCGAGCGACCCCGTGATCATCGCCGCCTCGTCCGAGAGAATGTCTCCGAAGAGGTTCTCGGTCACGATCACGTCGAAGCGGCGCGGCTCCTTCACGAGCAGCATCGCACACGAATCGACGAGCTGATGTGCGAGCGTCACGTCGGGATGGTCCTTCGCGACTTCCTCGACCACTTCCACCCAGAGCTGCGAGACTTCGAGGACGTTCTGCTTGTGCACGTGCGTCACGTGCCTGCGGCGGAGCCTCGCGGCCTCGAAGGCCGTCCGTGCGATCCTCGCGATCTCGACCTCGTCGTAGACCATCGTGTTGCGCGCTTCGCGCCGTCCCTGGACGAGCGCACGCCCGCGAGGCTCCCCGAAGTAGAGTCCGCCCGTGAGCTCGCGAACCACGAGGAGATCGATCCCCTCGACGATCTCGGGCCGCAGCGGCGAGGCATCGGCGAGCGCCGCGAACACACTCGCCGGCCGCAGGTTCGCGTAGAGCCCGAGCGCCTTGCGGATGCGGAGAAGGCCCTTCTCCGGCCGGCGATCGACCGGTTCGGCGTCCCATTTCGGCCCTCCCACGGCGCCTAGCAGCACCGCCCGCGAAGCCCGCGCCTTCTCGACCACGAGGTCCGCGAGCGGGGTCCCGCGCTCGTCGATCGAGATTCCTCCGATCCGCTCCTCCTCGAAGGAGAGCCGGAGTCCGAACCGCGGCGCGACGGCCTCGAGCACGCGACGCGCCTGCTCGGTCACTTCGGGGCCGATCCCGTCCCCGGGCAGGAGGAGCACACGATCCAAGGAAAACCTCCGTCAGATTCCGCGCGGCTCGCCGCGTTGGTGCTGGCGCTTGTGCCATTCGAGCTTGTTGAGCGCGTGGACGTACGCCCTCGCGCTCGCGACGAGGATGTCGGTGTGCGCACCGTGTCCGATCACGCGTCGGCCGTCCTCGGAAAGCGTCACCGACACCTCCCCGAGGGCGTCCATTCCGCCCGTGATCGCGTTCACCTGGTAGCGGACGAGCTCGCTCTTCGTCTCGGAGAGCGTCGCGATCGCCTTGAAGATCGCGTCGACCGGTCCGACTCCGAGCTCGCTCGCCTTCCTCGCCGTCCCGTCGACGACGAGCTCGACCGTCGCGCTCGGCGTTGCGAACGTGCCGGCGACGATCGAGACGTCGCCGAGCGCATACCGGTCGTCGGTCGCGATCACGACGTCGGCGGCGATCGCTTCCAGGTCTTCGTTGTAGACCACCTTCTTCTTGTCGGCGAGATCCTTGAAGCGGCGGAAGGCGCTTTCGAACGCCTCGCCCTCGAGAGCGAACCCCAGCTCCTGGAGTCGCTCGCGGAACGCGTGCCGGCCCGAGTGCTTGCCGAGAACGAGTTCGTTCGACGGCCTGCCGATCGATTGGGGCGTCATGATCTCGTACGTGATCGCCGCCTTCAGCACTCCGTCCTGATGGATTCCCGCCTCGTGGGCGAAGGCGTTGTCGCCGACGACCGCCTTGTTCGGCTGGACCGGCACGCCGATGATCGACGACAAGAGGCGGCTCGCCGGGTAGATCTCCGTCGTCCGGATCCCCGTCTCGACCTCGCGGAACACGTCGCGGCGGGTCTTGATCGCCATGACGCATTCCTCCATCGAAGTGTTTCCGGCACGCTCACCGATCCCATTCACGGTGCACTCGATCTGCCGTGCGCCTGCGAGGACCGCGTGCAGGCTGTTCGCGACGGCGAGGCCGAGGTCGTCGTGGCAATGGACGCTCACGACCGCGCGATCGACGCCGGGAACCCGCGCGCAGAGATGGCGAATCAGGGCCGCGTACTCTTCCGGGGTCGTGTAGCCGACGGTGTCGGGAACATTGATCGTCGAGGCTCCCGCCTCGATCGCCACCCGGAACACCTCGACGAGGAACTCCCAATCCGAGCGGGTCGCGTCCTCGGCCGAGAACTCGACGTCGTCGCAGTAGCCGCGCGCCTGGCGGACCGCACGATCGACCTCCTCGAGAACCCGCTCGCGGCTCATCCGGAGCTTGTGCTCGAGATGGATGTCGCTCGTCGCAATGAAGGTGTGGATCCGCGGGCGAGCAGCGCCCTCGAGCGCGCTCGCCGCACGCTCGATGTCCTGGCGACCGGTCCTCGAGAGTCCGCAGACGATCGTCTCGCGGAGTTCGACGGCGACCGCACGGACGGATTCGAAGTCGCCTTCGCTCGCGATCGGAAAGCCGGCCTCGATCACGTCGACGCCGAGCTTCTCGAGCTGCCGGGCGAGAGTGAGCTTCTCGGCGAGGTTCATGCTGCAGCCGGGTGACTGCTCGCCATCGCGGAGCGTCGTATCGAAGATCCGAACGTGCTCAGGGCTCATGACGAACCTCCTCGAGCGGGGCCACCGTCGCGGGCTCGGACGCGGCGAGCGTTTGGCCCTTTCGCCAGCGCCAGACCCACTCGATCGGCCCGGACACCACGTACGCTAGCCCAACCACGAAGAGGGTGACGCTCGGCTCGATCACCAGGAGCGTGATCGCGCAGACCAGAAGGACGAGCGTGCGGTAGGACTGCCGCAAGTCGATCCGCTTGAAACTGCGGTACGGGATCCGGCTCACCATGAGCAGGCCGATCGCGCCGGTCCCGATTGCGACCAGGAGCGGGGGAGCCTGCCACGGGTAGGAAGCCTGGATGAAGTCCGTGAACCACTGCGTCGAAGCGATCATTCCGGCCGCGGCCGGGCTCGGGAGCCCCTCGAAGCGGCCCTCGTATCGCGAAGGGGCCACGTTGAAGCGCGCGAGTCGCAGGGCCGCGCAGACCACGTAGAGGAACGCGAGCACCCAGCCAGCGCGGCCGAGCAGGCGAAGATCTCCGGCCGAGAACGCCAAAATCGCCGGAGCGACCCCGAACGAGACCACGTCGGCGAGCGAATCGTATTCGCCGCCGAACTTGCTCGTGGCGTTGGTCAGCCTCGCGATCCGACCGTCGAAGATGTCGAAGAGCATCGCGAGCACGATCCCGAGCGCGGCACGATCGGGATCACCGAGCATGGCGTGGACGATCGTGTAGAAACCGAAGAAGAGGTTTCCGGTCGTGAAGAGGTTCGGGAGCAGGTAGAGGCCCCGACGCTCGCCCCGCGGACGCCGCCTCCGCCGCCTGCGTCCGAAGCCACCTCCCCCCGGCCACGGCTCGCGCGCCGGGTCGCTCATCAGTTTCGCGAGCGGTCGACCAGCCGGTTCTCGGCCAGCCAGGGCATGAGCCCGCGGAGCTTCGCTCCGACCTTCTCGAGCTCGTGCTCTGCCGCCTCGCGCCGGAGCGCATCGAACGACGGTCTCCCGACCCGGTTCTCGATGATGAACTCCCTCGCGAAGGCCCCGGTCTGGATTTCGCGGAGGATCTCGCGCATCCGCTCCTTTGCCGCCGCGTCGACGACGCGCGGCCCACGCGTCAGATCGCCGTACTCGGCAGTATTCGACACCGAGTAACGCATGTTCGCCATGCCGGCTTCGTAGATGAGATCGACGATCAGCTTGACCTCGTGGATGCACTCGAAGTACGCCATCTCGGGCGCGTAGCCCGCCTCGACGAGCGTCTCGTAGCCCGCCTGCATGAGCGCGGTGAGGCCTCCGCAGAGCACGGCCTGCTCGCCGAAGAGATCGGTCTCGGTTTCCTCGCGGAAGTTCGTCTCGATGATGCCGGCCCGACCGGCCCCGATCCCCTTGGCGTAGGCGAGCGCGATCTGCAGGGTGTCTCCCGACGGGTCGGCATGGACCGCAACGAGCGCGGGGACCCCTCGTCCCTGCTCGTACTGGCTTCGCACGGTGTGCCCCGGCCCTTTCGGTGCGACCATGAAGACGTTCACGCCCTCGGCCGGCTTGATCTGTCCGAAGTGGACGTTGAAGCCGTGCGCGACGGCGAGATAGTTGCCGGGCTGGAGGTTCGGCTCGATCTCGCGGTGATAGATCTCGGCCATGGTCTCATCGGGGAGCGTCATCATGACCACGTCGGCCTCGCGAGCCGCCTGGTCGACCGTCGCGACCCGGAGGCCGGCTGCCTTCGCCTTCGCCACGGACGGGGAATCCTTGCGGAGGCCGACCACGACGTTCACTCCCGATCGGTGCAGGTTCTGCGCGTGCGCATGGCCCTGACTGCCGTAGCCGACGATCGCCACCGTGCGACCCTGCAGGCGGCCGAGATCGGCGTCCTTGTCGTAGAAAATCCGTAGTGCCATCGATCGGTCTCCTCGCGCGAAGGGCTGGGTTCGGGTTGGGCTAGGCGCCGCGAAGCATCGCGAGCGGCCCGGTGCGGATCATCTCGCGAAGGCCGAGCGGCTCGAGCAGCCTTGCGGCCGCTTGGATCTTGTCGCGAGCTCCGGTCAGCTCGATCACGAACGACCGCGGGCCCACGTCGACGATCTTGCCGCGAAAGATCTCGGTGATCCGCAGCACCTCGGCGCGCTGCTCCGGCGCCGGCGCGACCTTGAGCATCGCCATCTCGCGATCGACGAAGGTTCCGACCGTGTGATCCGTCACCTTGATCACGTCGATCAGCTTGTGAAGCTGCTTCGAGATCTGTTCGATGATCTCGTCCTCGCCCTCCGTCACGAGCGTGATGTGCGAGATCTTCGGATCGAGGGTTGGAGCGACGGTCAGGCAGTCGATGTTGTAGCCGCGTCCGCTGAACATCCCGACGACGCGGGACAGGACGCCGAACTCGTTTCGAACCAGCACGGAGAGGGTGTGGCGCACGGGAACTCAGCCGATCCCGGGGTCGTGGAGGATCATCTTGGCCGACGGAGAACCCGACGGCACCATCGGGTAGCAGTTCTCGAGCTCCGAGACGCGGAAGTCCATCAGCACCGGCCCCGGATGCGCGAACGCTCGCTCGAGGACGCTCTCGACTTCATCGACCCGCGTGGCGCGCAATCCGAGCGCGCCGAACGCCTCGGCGAGCTTGACGAAATCCGGCTGGGCATGCGTGTCGCTCGCCGAAACGCGATTGTCGTAGAAGTGTTGCTGCCACTGCCGCACCATGCCGAGGTGGGAGTTGTTCACGATCGCGATCTTCACCGGGAGGCGCTCCTCGACGGCGGTCACCATCTCCTGGATGTTCATGAGGATCGAGCCGTCGCCGGCGATGCAGACGACCGTGTCCTTCGGGCACGCCATCTGTGCCCCGATCGCCGCCGGGAGCCCGTAGCCCATCGTCCCGAGGCCACCCGACGAAATCCAGGTATTGGGCCGCTGGCAGTGGTAGTACTGCGCCGCCCACATCTGGTGCTGCCCGACGTCGGTCGTCAGGACCGCCTCGCCCCGCGTCATCTGGAAGATCTTGTCGATCACGAACTGAGGGAGCAGCGGTCCGTCCGGGCGCTGCGTGTACTGGATCGGGTATTCGCGGTCCCAGTCCTCGATCTTCCTCCACCACGGTTCGAGCCGCTCGTGGTAGCGATCGAGGTCCTTTTCGCCGTCGAGGAGCTTCAGGAGCTTCTGGAGGCAATTCTTCACGTCTCCCACGATCGGAATGTCGACGTGGACGTTCTTGCGGATCGTGGTCGGATCGATGTCGATGTGGATCTTCCGCGAATGGACGCTGAAGTCGTCGAGCTTCCCCGTCACGCGGTCGTCGAATCGCGCGCCGATCGCGACCAGGACGTCGGCTTCCGAGACCGCGAGGTTCGCGCGGTAGGTCCCGTGCATCCCGAGCATGCCGAGCGAAAGAGGATGGTCCCCGGGGATGCCGCCGATCCCCATGAGCGTGTAGGTCGTCGGCGCACGGAGCTTCTCGGTGAGCTGTCGCATCTCCTCGGCAGCACCCGAGAGGATCACGCCCCCGCCGAAGTAGAGGACGGGCCGCCTCGCCTGGAGGAGCAGCGAGAGGGCCTTCTTGATCTGCCCCCAATGCCCCTCGACGCAAGGCTGGTAGTGATCGAGGTGGATGCTCTTCGGATAATAGAAATCGCAAGGCTCTCCGGAGACGTCCTTCGGAATGTCGACCACGACGGGCCCTGGTCGACCTGTCGACGCGATGTGGAACGCCTCCTTGATCGTCGTCGCGAGGTTGCGGACGTCCTTCACGAGATAATTGTGCTTCGTGACCGGTCGCGTGAGACCGATGTTGTCGGCCTCCTGGAAGGCGTCGCTGCCGATGAACTTGGTCGGCACCTGCCCGGAGAAGACGACGAGGGGGATCGAGTCCGCGTATGCCGTCGCGATTCCGGTGATCGCGTTCGTGAGCGCCGGACCCGAAGTGACGAGCGCGACGCCGACGCGCCCGCTCGCGCGCGCGAAACCGTCGGCCATGTGGACGGCGCCCTGCTCGTGGCGCGCGAGCACGTGCCGGAAGCGGTGTCGATGGATGGCGTCGTAGATGTGGAGAACGGCCCCGCCCGGATGCCCGAAGATCACCTCCACGTTTTCTTCGCGGAGGGCCTTCATCAGGATGTCGGAGCCGTTCGTGTTCAAGCGACCTCCCGACCTCGCTGCCTTCGCCGACTGCCCTCGCCCTCGATCGTCTCGTGCGAGGCCGTCTCGCCCTCCACCTTCCCTTCGATCCGGCGTCCGGACCTCGATCGCAGCGGCGGCACGAAACGATCACGAGATGGATGCAACCTCACCGGCGCATGGCACCCGGTCGCCCCCGAGGGATCGACCGTCCACCACACGCCGGAGCTGCGCTCCAAGCGCAGAGTACCCACCCCAACCGCGCGTGTCAAAAAGGGTTCTTCGACTCGGTCGCGATCCCGAGGCGGCGCGCCTCGGCCTCCGCGCGGCGCAGATAGTGCGGCACCAGCTCGGCCGCCGGCCGCGCCAGGCCGCGCTCGAGCCGTCGCAGACCGAGCCTCGCCACCGCCTCGGCCGGGCTCATGCACGGCTCGGCCGGAGAACAGGCCGCCCCGGCGAACAGATCGCGATGGAGCCGGGCCCCGTCTCCCGTGAGAATGCAGCCTGTCGCGAGCCGCTCGGCCACCACGGCCGCGGGATAGAGCCCCTCGGCGAGCAGCTCGCGCTCGCCCGGCCCGAAGGCCGCTGCGTAGACGTCGCCGCGGCGGGCGTCGAGCAGCGCCGCCACCCTCGAACGCTGCGAGCCCGCGGCGAGCGCGAGGGCTTCGAGCGTCGAGACGTCGGCCGCAGGCGCCGCGCTCGCGAACGCGAGCCCCTTCACGGTGGCGAGGCCGACGCGCAGCCCCGTGAACGACCCCGGACCGATCGCGACGGCGAAGAGCTCGACGCGAGAGAGACGAACCGAAGCGTCGACGAGCACGGCTTCGACGAGCGCGAGCACCGTCGCAGCGGCCGAGGCTCCGGGTTGCGCGCTTGCCAGCGCGAGCGTGCGGTCTCCCTCGACGAGTGCGACCGACGGCGCTGCCGTCGCGCTCTCGATCGCGAGGACGAGCGGAGCGATCAGAGCCCCGCGCTCGTCCGCAACCATTCGACGAGCGTCGTCCAGTGGCGGGCGAGGTGCCGGGAGAGATCGTTCCAGAAGGCGAGGCCCATGAGCAGCACGAGGACCGTCACTCCGACCTGCTGGACGATCTCCCGCGTGCGAAGCGACACCGGCGAGCGCTTGATGCCCTCGATCGTGAAGAGCAACGCCTGGCCTCCGTCGAGCACGGGGATCGGCAGGAGGTTCAACACGCCCAGGTTGATGCTGATCAGGACCAGCATCGAGAGATAGGCCTCGAAGCCGCGCTCGATCGCTTTGTGCGCGATCTCGGCAATCCCGATCGGACCCGAGAGCTGCTTGTGCGAGACCTCTCCCGTCAGGAGCTTCCCGAGCCCCGCGAGGAACGTGCGCGTCACGTCGACGGTCATGCCGACCGCACGCGGGATCGACCGCAGCGGGTTCCGCTCGATGTCCTCTCCCATCACTCCGGGAAGCGTGACCCCCGCCGCTTCGATGCCGATCAGATAGCGCGACTCCGGGATCCCGAGGCCGTTGTCGGCTTCGAGGAGCTTCGGCGTGACGTCGACACGATGGGTTTCGCCGCCGCGGGCGTAGCGGAGCGAGAGGGTCTTACCTTCGCTCGTGCGCACGCGCTCGGCGAAGGATGCGAAGCTCCCGATCGGCGCGCCATCGACCGTGAGAAGCAGGTCTCCCGGCTCGAGACCCGCCCCTTCGGCCGGCGAGTCGGGCGAGACGCGCGACACGAGCACGCTCGCCGGAACCACGCCGAGCGCCTCGAGCGATCCGAGCGCCGGGACCTCGACACTCGATCGCTCGGGAGTGTCATTCGGCCCGCGTTCGATCTCGAGCGCGACGGTCCCCGAGTCGCCTCGGGCGTCGTACCGCCGACGAAGCTGCTCGAAGTCCTCGACGGGGCCCCCGGCGACCGCGCTCACGCGGTCGCCGGAACGCAGGCCCGCGCGAGCCGCCGGCGATCCGGCATCGGGAATCCCGAGGACGGCGCGAAGGCGCGAGTGCCCGAGCCCCGTGAACCCCACCGGCTGCACCCCGCCGAACTCGTCGAGCCCAGACCTCGTGACGACCGGCAGTCGCGCCGAATCGATCTTCCCCTCGCGTTCGAAGCGGATCGTCGCCTCGGAGCCCGGGCTCTTCCGCAAGTCCTCCTCGACGCTGTCCCACCACTCGACGGGCGCGCCGTTCACGTCGAGGATGCGATCGCCCGGCCGGAGCCCCGCGAGCGCTGCCGGCGACCCCGACTCGACGAGTCCGATCACGGGCTCGGGGCGCGGGAGTCCGACTCCGAGAAGCGCGACGAAGACCACGACGGGAAGCGCCAAGTTCATCGCAGGCCCGGCGAAGAGGATCACGAGCTTCTGCCAGAGCGGCTTCGCGCGAAGCGTCT
>CAJPFO010000248.1 GCA_905339255.1 Myxococcaceae bacterium | reverse complement strand
GATCTTCATCGTCTCTCCCGCAGCAGCTCCGCCATCGGTCGGATCGCATCCGGAAAGGAGTCACCCGCCGCGGCGCCGTTCGGGTGACTCTCGAGCTTACCCGAAATCCCCCTCACCGAGGGGGAAAAACTCGGCGACCGGCGACCGGGCCCGCGCGATCGGGGCAAACCCCGACGTCGTTCGGCGCAAGCCCCCGGCAAGTGCACCGATGCGAGCCGAGCGCGACACAGGCGGTGTCGACGCGCAGTCTCGGCGGTCCTCGCCTAGAGCCGGTCGGCCCGGAAGGTGTCGCAGGACTCGACGTCGCCCGTCTCGAGCCCCGTGCGGAACCAACGGACCCGCTGATCGCCGCTTCCGTGCGTGAAGCTCTCTGGAACGACTTCGCCCTGCGTCCGGCGTTGGATCCGATCGTCGCCGATCGCTGCGGCCGCGCGGAGTCCCTCTTCGACGTCGCCCTGCTCGAGAAGCTGCCGCGATCGATCCGCGTGATGCGCCCAGACGCCGGCCAGGCAGTCCGCCTGGAGCTCGAGTCGTACCGAGAGACGGTTCCCCTCTGCCTCCGACACCTGCTGGCGTCGGCGCTGCACCTGCTCCGAGATGCCGAGGAGATTCTGCACGTGATGGCCCACCTCGTGGGCGATCACGTAGGCCTGCGCGAAATCTCCCGGCGCACCGAAGCGATCCTGGAGATCGCGATAGAAGCCGAGATCGATGTAGACCTTCTCGTCGAGTGGGCAGTAGAAGGGCCCCATTGCCGATTGCCCGAGGCCGCACGCGGACGAGACCGCATCGCTGAAGAGCACGAGGCGAGGCGGGCGATAGCCCTGCCCCGACGCGGCGAAGAGCTCGTTCCAGGTGTCCTCGGTGTCGGCGAGCACCACCGAAACGAAATCGGCGAGCGGATCGCCGGAGGCCCCATTCGGCGGCAGCGGTTGCCCCGACTCGATCGGGATCTGGCTCGCCTGCACGCCCGCGAGCAGCGTGAGCGGGTCGATCCCGAGCAGATACCCGGCGACGAGCAGGACGACGATCCCGCCGAGGCCGACGCGAACGCCCCCCCCCGGAAGCCCCGCCCGCATCCCGCGGCGGTCCTCGACGTTCTCGCTTCGACGCCCCCTCTCCCAACGCATCGACCTGGCCTCCTGCGCGGTCCCTTTCGCCCCCCCCGGATCGCGCTTCCGGGATCCTCGCACGGATCCTCGCCGAATGGCGCCGCTCGGCGACTGCGTGGCGCGGGTCGCGGGCCTTCCGAGCGAGTTCCGGCACGGTCCCGGCCGCTCCTGCACGTGACGGCATCGGACCGGCAGTTAGCTTCGAGAGAATCGCGCGGGCCGCGTGACGAAGGAGACCCCCGATGACCGCTGCCGTCAACCAGCTCGCGCAACTCGATCGCGAGCTCGAAACGATCCTCACCTCCTTCGACACGAACTACACGTGGAACTACGGATCCGTGAAGGAAGGCCTTCGCGATCTCTACGAACGAGCCAAGCGCGACCAGTGGAACTCGACGACGCAGCTCGCCTGGGGAACCCACGTCGAGCCCGAGAGCGAGATCATTCCCTCGGTCGTGAATCCGCTCGCCGGATACGCGCCCTTCGAGAAGCTCGACGCGAAGGAGCGCGCGCATTTCCGCCACGCCCAGATCTCGTTCCAGCTTTCCCAGTTCCTCCACGGCGAGCAGGGCGCGTTGCTCGTGGCGTCCCAACTCGTCGGCGGAGTCCCGTGGATCGACGCCAAGTACTACGCAGGCTCGCAGACGATGGACGAGGCGAGGCACGTCGAGGTCTTCAGCCGCTACCTCCACCAGAAGCTCGAATGGGAGTGGCCGATCAACCCGCAGTTGAAGGAGCTCCTCGACGCGACCCTCAAGGACTCCCGCTGGGATTTCAAGTACCTCGGCATGCAGATCATGATCGAGGGGCTCGCCATGGCCGCATTCGGGAACCTCTACCAGCTCTGCAAGGAGCCGCTCTTGAAGGAGCTCCTCCTCTACGTGATGAAGGACGAATCGCGCCACGTCGCCTTCGGGGTCGTCTCGCTCGACGGCCATTACGCCGACATGCCCGCGAACGAACTCCGCGATCGCGAGGACTTCATCATCTACGCCGCCGAGCTCATGCGGAATCGGCTGGTCGGAAGTGAGATCGCTCGCGCGTTCGGCTGGAACGAGAACGAAGTGCGCGACCTCGTTCTCGAATCACCGGTAGGAAAGATGTTCCGGAGCATGCTGTTCCAGCGCGTGGTGCCGAACCTGAAGCGTCTCGGCCTGCTGACCCCGCGCGTTCGCGACGCGTTCGCGAAGCTCGACATCCTGCGCTTCGAGAACGACGACCCCGACAAGCAGGACCGCGAGCTCGGCTTCGCGTAGGCGCCCCCCCTCCAACGAGGGGGAGGTCTCGGGGGTCGGAGCCCGGTCCCGGCCCGGTGAACGCCGGCGAGCCGCGCCCGAGACGCGGTCCGGCAGGGCACGTCGCGGGAGGGGGGCACTTGCTCGCTCGACCGCGCCATCCTACAAGAAGAGACGTCCGTCTTCCGAGGCGATCCTTGGCCCCTTCCCGCACCCCCTCGACGCCTCTCCGGGTTCCCGTTGCCCGCTGGCGGAGCGTCTCGCGCATTGCCGCCGCGGCGCTCGTGGCGATCGCGCTGCCGGCCGGCGCCGCACCCGACGACGACGACGTCCCGCGCGCCGGGCCCGAGATGGTGAAGCGGGTCTTCGCCGAGCTCGGGCGGGTCGAGAACGAGGCGATCCAGCAGTACGTCGATGCCGTGGGGCAGAGGCTCGCTCGCGGCGTGCCGCGGACGGCGAGCGGTTTCCGCTTCCATGTCGTCGATCAGTGGAGCCCGAACGCGTTTGCGCTTCCCGACGGGTCGATCTTCATCTCGCGCGGAATCCTCGTTCTCGCTTCGTCGGAGGACGAGCTCGCGAACGTGCTCGCGCACGAGATCATCCACGTGGTCGAACGCCACGCGATCGATCGGATGGTCGTGGCGGACTCGGCGAACCCCTTCCTGATCGGCTTCGCACGCGCCGCTTACCTCGCGAGCTTCAGTCGGGAGCAGGAACGCGAGGCCGACAGCGGCGGGCAGGTGATCGCGGCTGCCGGAGGCTACGACCCGGCGGCGATGGCGAGCTTCTTGCGCCGCCTCGAATCGATCGAGCGGATCCAGATCGGGACGTCGCGACTTCCCGGATTCTTCGACACGCATCCCGCGACGGTCGAGCGCGTCGGGACGACGCACGATCGGAGCGCCAAGATCCCGTTCACGGCGAAGCCGGGAGTCGCTCCGTCCGCCGACGCGTACGCTCGCAGGCTCGAGGGCCTCGCCATGGGGGACGACCCTTCGCAGGGGATCTTCCGCGGCACCCGCTTTCTCCATCCGGATCTCGATTTTGCGATCGCTTTTCCCGACGCCTGGACGCTCGTCAACACACCGAGTGCGGTCGGAGCGATCGCGCCGAAAGGCGATGCGCGCATCGCGGTCGAGTTCGCCGGAAAGGGCGACGACGCTTCGGTCGTCGCGAGCGAGTACCTGCGAAAGGAGCTCAAGAAGGCGGAGGCTCGCGTCGAGAGCAGCAATGCGATCTCGGTGGGGGGTCGAAGCGGTTGGGAACTCGTCGTCTCCGTCCCCACCGCGGCGGGAGCGATCTCGGCGCAACTGACCTTCCTCCCCCACCAGGGGACGGTCTACCTGATCTCGCTCGCGGCGCGCGCGACGGCTTTCTCGTCGTACCGCGGCCGTGCCGTCGCCACCGTCCGGAGCCTTCGTCCGCTCGATCCGGCCGAGCGCGACTCGATCGATGTCCTGCGCCTTCGCCTCGCACGAGCCGAGGCGGGTGAGACCCTCCAGGAGCTCTCCCGGCGAACGAAGAACGCACTCGATCTGCAGCGAACGGCGGTCCAGAACGGCATCTACACCGAAGGGGTCCTCGAGGAAGGGAAGCTCCTCCGCGTCGCGGTCGCCGAGCGCTACGCGCCACGCTCTTCCGCGGTTTCCGCCCCGCCGCGCTGAGCGAGGAGCCTTCGCCAGACGAGCAGGTGGCCGAGGACCGCCGCCGGAACGAGAAACGCTGGAAGCCAGACCCACGGAAAGCGCGTCACCCACACGTTCGAGGGCTCCTCGAAGAAGACGCGAAACGGGAGCGGAGACGAGAGGAGCGCCAGCGTCACCGCGTTCACGAGCAGGCCGAAGCCGACCAGGTTCCACGCGAAGAGAAGCCACGCCGGAACCGGGCCGAGCCGCGAGAGGGCCGCGAGCAGGAGCGCGGTCACGCCCGTGAGGACGTCGAGGTTCGCGCCGAGGTACGTCATGCGCAGGGGGACGAGGCCTTCGACGTGCCCCCGGTGCAGCAGGATCTCGACGGGAATCCGGAACGCCTGGTAACCGACGAGGACGGCGAGCGGGAGATTCGCCGCGAGCAGCCGGCCCGAGCGCGAGAAGGCCACCCCGAAGGCGCCTACGACACCGATCGCCAGCAGGGGAAGGAGCGTCGGACGCGGTTCGAAGGCGAGAAACCCCGAAGCGGCGAGCCGGCCCGAGAAGAAGAGCCACCCCGCGAGCGCGAGCACCGTCACGATGAAGGATCTGCGGGACGCAGTGACGCCGCGGTCCTTCGTCGCGAGCGCCGCAGCTCCCGCGATCGCGGCGGCGACGATCGCCACGACGGCAATGAACGCGATCCGGAAGCCGGGCGAGCCGTCGCCCACCGGACGCTAGAGCCGGAAGAAAACGGCGTAGATCCCGAGCAGACTCCCCACGGTGGCGATGGCGTAGAGGAGCGAGCCCACGACGCCGTCGCGATGGTGACCGTCGAAGTCCACCGAGAGCGCGCGCAGGTGGTGGGCTCCCTTCCAGAGCGGCAGCGCCACGAGCCCGAGCAGCACGAGGCGGAAGAGGATCCCGCCGATCGGATGTGTCGCCATGGCGTGGAGGCGATCGTAGGAGAGCGCATCGGCCGCGAAGGCTCCGAGCGGGCCGCCGATTCCGACCGTCAGGAGATACCCCGGAAGGAGCAGCGTTCCGAGCATGATTCCTGCGCCGAAGAGGAGCCAGATCACGGGCTCGAGTCGGAGCATGAGCGTCTTCACGGCAGGAACCCTCCGAGGACGGCGACGAGCGCGAGCGTGATCCCCGCCCACGCGACGTAGAGCATCGCGTGGATCACGGGCCGCGGCGGAGGCTTCGCGGGCCCGATCCGGGCAGGTTGCGCCTTCGGAAAGAGCCGGAAGAAGCGGACGCCGACGAAGATCGCTGAAACGAGGACGAGCACATGGAAGGCGATCGCGATCGGGCTTCGCAGGGTCTCGAGCGCACGAGCCCAGGCCTCGGGCCCCGATCCGAGCGACCATGCAACCGCGAGAACGGCGAAACCCGCGAGCAGGTAGGTGAGGCCGGTGGCGTCGAAGAGCAGATACGTTCGGTAGCGCGGCGCAGACGGGAAGCCGTCGGGCCGCATCGGCGGGGCCGTCCGGGTCCGACCCGGTCGGTGCGGCGCCATGGCCTTGGGATTCGCGGGAACCGACATCACTTCCCTCCGCCGCGCGGCACGACGAACGACGTCGCCCAGTCGACCACCGCGTTGAGCTTCGCCTGGTTCACGGCGGCCGCCGGATCGACTCCCTTCGGGCAGACCTCGGTGCACTCGTTGGCGTACGAGCACTCGAAGACCGTCCCTTCGCCCCGGAAGACCTCGTTCCTTTCGCGGGAGCCCTCGTCGCGCGAATCCATGTTGTATCGGTGGCCGAGCGCGATCGCGGCCGGGCCGAGGAACTCCGGGCTGTTCATCACGACCGGGCACGCCGCGTAGCAGAGCATGCAGTTGATGCACATGCTGAACTGCTTGAAGGCGTGGAGCTCGTCCGGGGTCTGCCGATGGGTCCCCTCCTCGACCGCCTTCTCCTTGGCGCGGAGGATCCAGGGCTTCACGGCCTTGAACTTGTCCATGAAGCCTTCGAGCTCGACGACGAGGTCGCGAACGACCGGGAAGTTTGCGAGCGGAGCGATCTCGACGACGTCCCCATAGTCCGAGAGCGGGGTCGAACAGGTGAGCCGAGGCTCTCCGTTCACCATCATCCCGCAGCTCCCACAGACGGCCATCCGGCACGACCAGCGGTGCGAGAGCGTCGGGTCGACCTCGTCCTTGATGTAGTTGAGAGCGTCGAGGATCTTCCAATCCGGCCGGACCGGGATCTCGTACTCCTGCGTCTTCGGCACCTGATCCTGGTCCGGATCGAAGCGCGTGAGGACGAAGCGCACCTTCTTCGAATCGCTCATCAGTACTTGCGCTCCTCGGGCTGGAAGCGGGTGATCGTGACGGGCTTTCGGTCGAGCCGCGGCACGCCGCCCTCCAGGAACATGACGGAGTGGTGGAGGAACTCCTGATCGTTTCGCGTGGTGAAGTCGCGGCACGCATGCGCACCGCGGGACTCGCGTCGTCCGGCGGCGGCGATCGCCACGGCCTCTGCGACGTCGAGCATGTTCTCGAGCTCGAGAGCGGCGGTGAGCTCGGTGTTGAAGACCTTGCTCGTGTCCTCGAGCGAGACGTCCGCAAAGCGCTTCTTGATTCGGTCGAGGTCGCGAACCGTCTCCTGCATCGACGGCTGCTCGCGGTAGACGCCGCAGCCTCGCTCCATCGACTCCTGCATCTCGCGGCGGATCTGCGCGATCTTCTCGGCGCCACGCTTGCGGCCGCGGAGCGAATCGATCCTCGCCTGCTCGGCGGCTCCCATCTCGGCGAGTCGCGACTCGTTGCCGGCACCGCTCGCCGCCGCGTGACGCAGCGCATGAATCCCCGCACGCGCGCCGAAGACGAGGCACTCGGTGAGCGAGTTCGATCCGAGCCGGTTCGCACCGTTGAGCGACACGCAGGCCGTCTCGCCCGCCGCGTAGAGCCCCGGAAGGCTCGTGGCGCCGTCGATGTCGGTGTCGACGCCGCCCATCATGTAGTGGACCACCGGCCGGATCGGGATCGGCTCGAAAACGGGGTCGACCCCCGCGTAGGTCTTCGCGAGCAGCCGGACGAACGGGAGTCGCTCGTTGATCTTGGCCTCGCCCAGGTGGCGGAGGTCGAGGTGGACGTACTCGCCGTAGGGCCCCTTGATCCCCCGGCCGGCCTGGACCTCGAGCATGATCGCTCTCGAGATCATGTCGCGGGGGCCGAGCTCTGCCTTCTGTCCGACGCCGTAGTCGCGCGTCACGAGGAAACGCTCGCCCTCGCCGTTCACGACGTACCCGCCCTCGCCACGCGACGCCTCGGTGATGAGGATTCCGGTGCCCGGCAGTCCCGTCGGGTGATACTGGACGAACTCCATGTCCTTGAGGCCGACCCCCGCGCGGTACGCGAGCGCCATTCCGTCGCCGGTCTTGATGTTGCCGTTCGTCGTGAACGGGAAGCACTTTCCGGCGCCGCCGGTGGTGAGGATCACGGCGCGGCCGAGATAGACCTTCACGACACCCTCGCGGACGTCGAGCGCGACGACGCCCCGGACCACGCCGTCGTCGACGAGAAGCTTCGTCACGAACTGCTCGTCGTAGCGGACGATGCGGTCGTACCGCATCGAATGCTGGAACAGCGAATGGAGCATGTGGAAGCCGACCTTGTCGGCGGCGTACCAGGTCCGCTTGGTCGTCATGCCTCCGAAAGCGCGGACGGAGACCCGGCCGTCCTCGTCTCGGCTCCACGGGCAGCCCCAGTGTTCGAGCCGCGTGAGCTCCTTCGGCGCCTCCTCGACGAAGTAGTCGACCACGTCCTGGTCGGCGAGGAAGTCGGACCCCTTCACGGTGTCCTTGAAGTGCATCTCGAGGCTGTCGTCCTCGCGGGCGACGGCGGCCGCGCCGCCTTCGGCGGAGACGGTGTGGCTCCGCATCGGATACACCTTGGAAACGAGGGCGACACTCGCCTTCGGATCCGCCTCCACCGCCGCGATCGCTGCGCGAAGGCCCGCGCCCCCGCCTCCGACGATCACGAGGTCGTGTCGGAACACCTCCACCACGCCGTTCGCCTCCGTTCTGGCCGACGGCTCTCTCGATGCCTGGGATGTCCCTTCCGGGGTTTCGAGGGAGCCTTCCGGGTACCTCGAAGGTAGCGCCGGACGGCGGGTGTCTAGCGAATTCCCGGGCGGATCGGAAGATGCCCCGTGAACCGTCTTCTCGCTTCGCGCACGAGGTCGCCTACCATTGCCGCTCGGGGTCGAAACGAGGTTCCTGGTGCTTCGGGATCGCTTCTCGCTCGCGGGCCGCACCGCGCTCGTGACGGGCGCGTCGCGAGGCATCGGCCGTTCGATCGCGATCGCCTTCGCCGAGCAGGGTGCCGATCTCGTCCTCTCTTCGCGAAAGGCCGACGCCCTCGAAGCGGTCGCAACCGAGATCGCCGCGCTCGGGCGCCGTGCAATCGTGATTCCCGCACACGTGGGACGAGAAGACTCGATCGACGCACTCGCCGATCGGATCGAGCGCGAAGCGATCGCGATCGACGTCCTCGTGAACAATGCGGCCGTGAATCCGGTGATGGCTGGCGTCCTCGACCTCGACCCCGGCGCGTGGCGAAAGGTCATCGATGCGAACGTCACCGGGAGCTTCTTGCTCACGCGACGGATCGCTCGCGGCATGGTCGAACGCGGCAGAGGAGCGATCGTGAACGTCGCATCGGTGGGTGGCCTGCGCGTCGGCCCCGGCCTCGCGGCGTACGACGTCTCGAAGGCGGCGCTCATCCACCTCACGCGGGCGCTCGCCGTCGAACTCGGCCCGCGCGGGGTCCGCGCGAACGCGATCGCTCCGGGCCTCGTCGAGACGCGGATGGCCGAGGCGCTCTTCCGGAACGAGGCCGGCTACCGCGCCTACGTCTCCTCGAACCCGCTGCGCCGCCACGGACAGCCAGACGAGATTGCAGCGGCTGCGCTCTTTCTCGCGAGCGACGCCGGGAGCTACACGAACGGAGAAGTGCTCGTCGTCGACGGCGGCTCCGTCATCTGACGGAGCCGCCACGAGGCTCCGATCATCCCGGGAGACCGACCCGAGCCGGGTCGATCCCCTAGTCCGCGAGGGGATCGCAGGCCGCTTCTCCCTTCGGCAGCTCGGAGAGATCTCCCGGGCTCGAGATCGTGTCGCAGACGCTTCCGGGGCCCGAGCAGAAGTTCGAGATCCCGCCGTCGGCGAAGAACGTCGCGAGCTGCTGCACGGACGCCGGAATGAAGCCCTGCAGGCCGTGCGGATCGCAGCCGCTCGGTGTCGCCTGGAGATTCGCGAGCGGCGGAATGAACGGTGCGTGCTCGGGGATGTCGAACGAGAACGACCCCGTATCGTATTCGACGTACGCCGACGTGAGCGGGCCGGCAACGTCGGGGATCTGCGGCATCCCGGAGCGGTTCGAGCCCACGAGGCTCGGAACGTTCATGGTGCGCGCCTGGATCTCGGTGCATTGATTCGAGACCTGCTGATCGAGGTAGGCCTGCGAGATGAGCACGTTCTTCGGGTTCACGCCGGCGAGCGGGTTGCTCGTCACGTGCGTGACGTAGCCCGCCGGCTCTCCGCGCACCCAGAGCTCGTGGATGATCTGGAGACCGAGCGCGACCATCATCGGATCCGTGAGGCCGGTGATGAGCAGCAGATCCTGGAACAGGATGAAGGGTGTTGCGCGCTGCAGCATGCACGAGAAGTTCATCGCGGGAACGATCAGGTTGTGCTGGAGCGCATCGGGGGTGAGCGCCGCGAACATCGTCCCCATGATGCCGCCGAGACTCCCTCCGACGTAGTTCAGGAGTTCGTCGCTCAGGACCCCCTGCCCCCCCGGAGCCTGGAACGCCTCGTTCCGATTGAAGATCCCGGTTCGCATCATTCGCGCGAGGACGAGCGTGTTGAGCTGGCCCTGCCGCAGCCGGTCGGGAAGCGCCCGGAAATGGTCGAGGTCGAGGAGCACCTGGTTCACGACGAAGCTCTGCGAGAGCGGATCGATGTCGCCCGACGAGAGCCCGCGCCAGTCGGTCGCGCCGGCAACGAGCTGGATGTCGTCGAAGACATTGGCCTCGATCAGGTCCCGAACGAAGCCGCGCCCCGTCCCGAACAGGCCGTGGCCGATCACCACGCCTCGCTTCGGTTGCGGGTTCTCTCCCGCCACGGCCGAGCACGGGATCGCGATCGTGAACGGCGGGTTCGTGAAGGTCGCTCCGTCCCATACGGGGTTCTGGTCGGCGTCGACGTTGAGCACGGTGAACGTGTTGGACGCGGTGATGGGATCGCCCGAGAGGAAGAGCGGCACCTGGAAGGTGCCCTGCACCTCGCTGTGGAATCCCACTCCCGACGAGCAGTCGTCCTTGAGCGTCACCTTCGTGACGGTGAACGGCTCGACGTCGGGAGCCAGCGAATCGAGCCAGCCGAAGGCCTGGTCGCGCATCGAGAGCATCTGGTGCGTCAAGCCGTGATCGCTCTGCGTCACGAAATCGAAGGCGAGGACGAGGTCGCCCCGAGCCACGCCCGCCTGGGCGAGCTTCGCGAAGAGGTCCTCGAAGGCCGGCTTGCGAGCCTCGATCGAGGCGATCGCGATCGGCGCGTCGTCGCGAAGAGCACGGAAGACCGGCTCGGCCTCGACCGCCGAGCCATCGGCGTGCTTCAGATTCCGGGCGGCGACGATGTAGCGACGCCCCGGCGTGAGGCTCTTGCCGGGACGCAGGAAGGTGACCACGCGATCGGGGTTGCTCGCCCTGGCATCGTTCTCGATGAAGTGGAGGATCCGCTCACCGGTCTCGGCGTCGATCAGGAGCGTCGGACTGTCGGCTTCGAGCGAGCGTTCGTCGGTCCCGCGCCGCTCCGAGAGAAGCCGCGGCGCGTCCGAGACCTCGAGATCGATCCCGCCCGGGAAGTGCATCAGGACCTGGACGGTCGGGCTGAAGCCGTCGAGAACCCGATACGGCTCGGGCGACTTGCGCTTCGGGATGCTCCCCGGCCCGAGCTGCGCCGGCATCCCCTCGGCGGGAAGCTCGAGCCGGTAGCCGGTGGGAGTCGCTGCGGGAGCGAGAAACCGCGACGAGGGATAGGGAAGCATGCACTCGACGGAGTTGAGCTCCTCGCAGCCCGCTGCGGGCGCCGTGAGCGCGTCGAACGAGGACTCGGCCCTCGCGACGACATTGAACGGTCCGATCCCGGAGACCGACACCCAGGCGAAGAGGCGGTGATTGCCGTCGCCGAGCGGCGGGAGCACGACCGTCGCCAGGTTGCCCGCGACGGTCGGCGCGAGGAGCGTGTCATCGAGGTAGAGCCGCAAGCTCGCCGCGACGAAATCGGCGGGAAGCTCGAGCCTCACCTCGATCCCTTCACCCGCGGAGACGAGAGAGCCCGGAGCGGGGGTCTCGAAGCGGAACGAGGCGAGTGTCCCTCCGGCGCCGCAGGTGCTGGCCCCGGCGAGCGAGATCCAGGCGAGGAGTCCGAGGGCGAGAACCGGGAGGGCGCGACGTGCGAGCATCGGAGGGCTCCTTTTCAATCTCTGCATCCTGATCTGCGTCCGGCCTCCGAGGCCGGCGGCCGCGCGCAGCGTACCACGTCGCTGAACACCCGTTCAGGGCCACCCGCCTGCGGCGGAACTTCGCCTACGCATGAGGGGAGTGCGGCCAGACCCCCGAAGGTGTCAACGCGCTGCTCTTTCCCCGCGGGAAAGGCGATCGGCCGAGGGCGGCGGCAGACGGACACCCTCCGCGAGCGTCGAGATTCGGACGCGATCGACGGAGAGGGTCTGGTCGCGATCGAGATCGAGGAATCGCGTCACGATGCCGTCCGGGGTGAAGACGAAGCGATAGTTGTCGATCCAGGCGACGAAACCGAGCGCTTCCTTCGGAACGCGCGGCGTCGCCGCCAGCGGTCGGTCATCGACGAAGAAGGTCGCCCCGTTCGGCGTCCAGACGATTTCGTAGTCGTGCCATTGCCGGAGGTCGATGTCGAGCGGGGCGAGCAGCGTCGCTTCGCCCCGGTCGAAGACGATCGCGGCGAAGATGCCGACGCCGAGCGTCTCCGGCGACGCGGAAAGGAACCAGACATTGCTCATCGGTTTGCTCGCCGATGCGCCACCCGTTTCGAGGTTCCAGAAGCCGAAACCTCGCGTCCCGCGTCCCATCCCCGACACACGACCGTTGTCGTCCGAGCTTCGCGCGCGGATCTCCATGTGGATTCCCGGTCCCCAGGGAAACCCGCGCTCGTACCCGCGCCGGTAGTCGTTGATCTCCGAATCGGAGTAGGCATCGGAGCGGCTCTCGGCCGAAACCTCGAACGCAGCAACTCCGTCGGCAACGACGCTCGCGCCCGTCCCGTTCGTCCACCATTCCCAACGCGTCGAAGGCGTTTCGAAGTCGTCGTCGACGGCAATCCGCTCGGTACGGACGTGTCCCGAACGAAGCGTCGAGTCGCAATCGTTGCTCCGGTCGGCGTCCGCGCCACCGGCTGCCACGCAGGCAAAGACGACGAGCGTCTCGTCGCGGCGCAAGCCCGCTTCGGGGGCCTCCCACCGCATTCGAACCCACGCAGAAGCAGACGGGGCGAGCGCCGTCGGAAGCGATCCCTGCCGCACGACGCGGCCCGCATCCCCTCCAGCGACGAAACGGACGCCCGCTTCGACGTCCGAGAGGAGCGCCGGGGCGGATCCGACGTTGCGAATCCGTGCGAAGAGCGGTGCCGCCGTGGCGCGGCCCATGGCGGCCGGGACGAGCAGCGTGAGCTCGAGATCCGGCTCGGGAAGGAGGATCGGGTCGATCCCGATGGATGGCGCCTGCGCATGGGTCGCGGGCGCTCCGGGCCCGAGTGCGAACACCAGCACTACGCCCGCCCCGACCCGCCGGAGCCTTCGCGCGAGATTCCCGCGACGCGGCGGCGCCCGCCCTGCATCGGAGCTAGGTCCGTGTCGTTTTCCGCCCATATGGCGCCATACTACACGACCACCCGGGCCCCGGACGTTCGAAATCCAGGCCGGTCCGCTCGGGACGGAAGGCCCGCCCCCTACCCCACCTGGTAGACGCGGTACTCGACGCGGCCCGGGCCGATCCGGCCCTGGCTCAGCAAGAAGGTCCGATTCAGCCAGTCGTAGCGAGGGTCGCCCGTCTCGAAGCGCGGGCTCACGTAGAAGTAGGTCTTTCCGAACTCCGTCGTGCCACCGCTCGCGAGCGTCTTCATCACCGTCTCGTCGAGGTGGAGGAGGCCCGTGTAGGAGACGTAGAGGAAAGCGCCGTCGTGCGTCTCGATCGTTGCGCGAACGTCGAGACGCCCCACGCCATCGGCGCCGACGAGGATCCAATCGGCACCGCTCGGAAGCACGCGCCCCCGAAGCCGCTCCCCGCGTACCTCGCCGCCCGTCACGTCGAAGATCTGGCGCATCCCGTAAGGGCCGGACCCCACGACGACCGGGGGCTTGAGCGTCGCGTCGTACTCGCAGAGCAGCGTGAGCTTCGGTCTCTCGATTCCGTCCACGTCTCGTCCCCCCTTGTCGTTCCGGCGTCGCTCGGCCCGCGCTCGCGGACGCGGCGGCGCCTCTATGGATTCCGGAGCGCGTCGCGATGGGCCGGATCCGCGACGTCGATCAATGCGCGGCGGCGTTCCTCGTCGGTCCTCCCGGCGAGCCGGGCGATGCCGTGCTCGGTCACCACGTAATCCACGTCGTAACGCGTGCTCGTCACCACCGAGCCTGGCCCGAGCGAGCGCACGATCCGCGAGTGGCGGCCTCCCCCCGCGGTCGACTCGAGCGCGATGATGCGGAGCCCGTCGTCGACGAGCCCTGCGCCGCGGAAGAAGTCGAGCTGGCCCCCGACGCCGGCCACCTGCTCTCCGCGGATCGTCTCGGCGTCGACCTGCCCGTGCAGATCGACGGAGATTGCACTGTTCACGCAGCGCAGGCTCCCATGGAGCGCGATCCGTCGCGGATCGAGGACCTCGTCGGCGCCGCGCACGGCGACGGCCGGGTTCTGGTCGACGAAGGCGTGCACCGTCGGATCGATCGACGCGATGGTTGCGATCGTGAGGCCTGCATCCACGCGCTTTCTCGAGTTGTCGGCCGCACCTCGCGTGGCGAGCGAGACGAGCCCGGGACCGAGCACTTCGGTGTGGATTCCGAGGCCCCGGCGATCGAGCCGTGCGACGGCGGCGTCCGGCACCGAACCGATCCCGACCTGCAACGTCGCGCCGTCGGGAACGAGCTCGCGAAGGTACGCGGCGATCGTGGCCGCGTGCGGCGAGGCCGGGACGGGCGTGTCGACGGCCGCCGCGCTCGTCGCGGGGCAGGCTCGAAAGAGCGCCTCGGCGGGGACCTCGCGCCCCGACTGCGTGCGGGGCCTCGCGGGGTCGAGTTCCGCGACGATCGGGATCCCGAGTTCGAGTGCCCTCTCGACGAGTTCCGGGGTGTAGCCGGCGGCCCACCCGAAGGAGCAGCGGCCGTTCGCATCGGGCGGCGAGAGCCGGACGAAGACGACGTCGAACGGCTCGCTGCGGAAGAAGGCGCCGCCCCGGGCGAAGGGAAGCGGGAGGAACTCGCAGACGCCCGCCGCCGCGAGCGGTCGTGAGGCCGGCGTCGCGAACGCGGTCCGGATTCGGAAGCGT
>CAJPFO010000247.1 GCA_905339255.1 Myxococcaceae bacterium | reverse complement strand
GACGTCGACCCCGCGTAGCGCCGACATCCGCGCCCGGGCAAGCGATCGGCGAGCGTGCGATCAGCGTGCGCTCGCTCCGACCTTGCGGCGCCATCGCCCGCGGCGGAACGAGATCGTGAGCCAGACCGCGCGGACGAAATGGTCGGCGATCAGCGCCGCCCAGACCCAGGTGACGTCGAGGTCGAACCCCTGCGCGAAGATCCAGGAAAGGGGAACGCGAAACGCCCAGTTACCGAGGAATGCCGCGACGAGTGGGGTCCAGGTGTCGCCCGCACCGCGCAGCGCTCCTCCGAGCGTGAAGTGGACGCCCATCGGGGGTTGCGCGAGGGCGAGCATCAACATGAAAGGACCGAGCGCCTCGACGACGCCGCGGTCGTTCGTGAAGACCCGCGCGATCGGCTCGCGGAGGAGCGCGAAGCTGATTCCGAGGACGATCGAGACGCCGAGGGCGAGCCTTGCAGCGCGCCAGCCCGATCGCGTGGCGCCCTCCGGATCGCCCCCACCGAGCGATTGTCCGACGAGGGTCGCTGCCGCGACCGAGAATCCGGTTCCGGGGATCCAGGAGAAGGAGAGGAGCCTCGTCCCGATCGTGTAGGCCGCGATCGCCACCGATCCGAAGTGCCCGAGGACGGCGAAGTAGGTCATGATCGCAACGTTGAGGACGACGCGTTCGCCGACTGCGGGAAGCGCGATCCGGGTCACTTCGGGGAGCAGGCGAAGCGAGGCGCGCAGGTCCGCGAGGGCGACCCGCATCACGGGGCCGCTCCGCGAAGCCGCGAAGATGAAGCCTCCGAGGGCGACGCCCTGCGCGAGGAAGGTCGCGAGGCCTGCGCCGACGAGCTCGAGCCTCGGAGCGCCGAGGTTCCCGAAGATGAGCAGGTAGTTGAGCCCGGTCTTGGCGAGTGTCACGACGAGCGCGATCAGCATCGGCGTTCGCGTGTCGCGGACTGCGCGGAAGGCGCTCTCGAGCGTGATCGCGATGGCGAGAAGCAGCGTCGAGCCGAGGCTCAGGCGGAAGTACGCGATGGCGGTGTCGCGAACGGCCGGCTCGGCGCCGAGAAGATCGAGGAGCTCGTGCGGGAACGCGAGCACGATGGCGGTGAAGACCGAGGCGAGCCCGGCCGAGATCCAGAGCGAAGCTCCGAGAGCCTGCCGCGCGCGGTCCGGGGCCCGTGCGCCGATGGCCCTCGCCATCATGGCGACGCACGCAGCCCCGACCGCGAACATCACCGACTGCGCGAGGTTCAGGAACTGCGTCGTGTAGCCGACGGCGGCCACCGAGTCGCGGCCGAGGCGTCCCACCATGGCGATGTCGATCAGGCTCACGATGCTCGCGAGCACCTGCGCGAGGATCACGGGCCAGGCGAGACGCCAGATCTCGCGTTCGGTGCGGCCGTGCGCGGGGGAGGCACCGGCGCCGTACGCGACCGATCCGGCGGCGTGGCTCGCGACCACTGCGGACGGGATCGCGGGAGAGGACTCCGGGTCCTCGACGGGGTCGTCGTTCTCCGTGGCACCGCCCGGCTCGGAGGGCTCCTCGGAAGGCTCGCGCGCCAACGCGCTACTGCGCCTGGCGCAGCTCGAAGGGGAGCTGGAAGACGACCCCCTCGTCGACCTGCGGCAGCGAGTCGACGCGGAAGCCGTCCGGGCGGAGGCTGCGCAGGCGATCGATCACCTGCTCGACGAGCACCTCGGGAGCGGAGGCGCCGGCGGTCAGCCCGACACGCTCGACGCCTTCGAGCCACGTGGGATCGATGTCGGCGGCACTTTCGACGAGATGCGCGGGGAGCCCGATCTTCGAGGCGAGCTCGACCAGCCGGTTGCTGTTCGAAGACGACGGCGCCCCCACCACGAGGACGAGGTCCACCTCGCGGGAGAGATCGCGCACGGCGTTCTGCCGATTCTGCGTCGCGTAGCAGATATCGTCCTTCTTCGGCAGGCGGATCTCGGGAAAACGCCTCACGAGCGCGTCGATCACCTCGCGCGTATCGTCGACCGAGAGCGTCGTCTGCGTGAGGACCGCGAGTCGCGCGGGGTCGCGGACCTCGAGCCTTGCGACGTCCTCGACGCTTTCGACCAGGTGCATCGCTCGGGGCGCGTGGCCGAGCGTCCCCTCGACCTCGACGTGCCCCGCGTGCCCGACCAGCACGATCTCGAGGTCCTCGCGAGCGAAGCGCTGCGCTTCCTTGTGGACCTTCGTGACCAGCGGACACGTGGCGTCGAGGGTACGAAGGCCACGCTTCGCCGCGGCCTCGCGGACGGCGGGCGATACGCCGTGCGCGCTGAAGACGAGTAGCGCGCCGGGCGGGGCCTCGTCCGGCTCGTCGACGAAGACGGCTCCGCGCTCGCGAAGCGACTCGACGACGTGTCGGTTGTGGACGATTTCGTGTCGTACGTAGACGGGCGCACCGTGACGGGCGAGCGCTTGCTCGACGATCTCGATGGCGCGGTCGACGCCGGCGCAAAAGCCCCGCGGACTCGCGAGAAGCACACGCATGGCGATCAAGCTAGCAGCCGGCGAGGCGTCGTGCCCCGGCCGCGGTCGCTCGGGCAGAGGGCGCTCCGCGCGGTACACTGCGCCGGCCAGCGTGGAGGAGGCCATGGCCGATCTCGAGGAGTTCCGGGTGGAGACGAATGCGTGGCTCCGTGCGAACGGCCCCGCATCGATCGTCGGGACGATGCAGACGAACGAGGAAGGCATCTGGGGCGGTCGCAAGGCCGTCTTTCCGAGCCCCGACGCGAAGCGCTGGCTCGCGATCATGGCCGAGCGCGGCTGGACGGCGCCGACCTGGCCGCGCGAATACGGGGGCGGCGGACTCTCGCCGGACGAAGCGAGGGTGTTGTCGCAGGAGATGGCGAAGCTCCGGCTCCCGCCTCCGCTCGTCGGCTTCGGCCTCACCATGATCGGGCCGACGCTGCTCCAGTTCGGAAACGAAGACCAGCGCCGCGAGCATCTGCCGAAGATCTGCCGCGGCGAGATCCGCTGGTGCCAGGGGTATTCGGAGCCCGACGCCGGATCCGACCTGGCTTCGCTCAAGACGCGCGCGGTCCGGGAGGGCGACGACCTCGTCGTGACGGGCCAGAAGGTCTGGACCTCGTATGCGGACAAGTCCGACTGGATCTTCGCGTTGGTCCGGAGCGACCCCCACGCGAAGAAGCAGGAGGGCATCACGTTCCTGCTGATCGACATGGCGACCCCGGGCGTGAGCGTTCGGCCGATCCAGTTGATCAGCGGCGCTTCGCCGTTCTGCGAGACCTACTTCGACGAGGTTCGTGTGCCGCTTCGCAACGTGATCGGTGCGCTCCACGGGGGCTGGACGGTCGCGAAGGCGCTCCTCGGGCACGAGCGGAGCATGATCGCCGACGTTTTCGGCGGGGGGGCACGCAAGGGGGCCTCGAGCGCGCTCGTCGAGATCGCGCGAAGACATCTCGATGCGCCGGAAGGCCCTCTCCCCGATCCGATCCAGCGCGATCGGATCGCGCAGACGGAGCTCGATGCGCGCTGCTTCGCGCTCACCGTGCAGCGCTCTCGCGATGGCGCGAAGGCTGGACACCGGCCGGGGCCCGAGACCTCGATGTTCAAGTACTACGCAACGGAGCTGAACGAGCGCCGCCACGAGCTCATGGTGCGGATTGCAGGCCCGCAGGGGCTCGGATGGGAAGGGGAGGGCTTCGTCGCCGAGGACCTCGCGCTCACGCGCGCGTGGCTCCGGTCGAGGGGCAACAGCATCGAGGGTGGCACCTCGGAGATCCAGTTGAACGTGATCGCCAAGCGCGTACTCGGCCTACCCGACTAGGCGGAGGAGAGAAGCTTGAACCTCGTGCACAGCGAAGACCAGGAACTCCTCGCGAAGACCGCGGCCGACTTCGTGGCCGCCCACTCTCCCGTGGCGCGCGTTCGGAAGCTCCGCGATTCGAAGGACCCCATCGGTTTCTCGAAGGAGCTCTGGCGGGAGATGGCCGGGCTCGGCTGGGTGGGGATTCCGTTCCCCGAAGGCCTCGGCGGCGCTGGAATGGGGTTCGCCGATCTCGCCGTCGTGCTCGAGGCGCTCGGCCGTACGCTCGCGCCGGAGCCCTTCGTCTCGACGGTTCTCCTCGGCGGGCAGGCCGTCCTTCTCGGAGGGAGCGAAGCGCAGCGCAAGGAGATCCTTCCCGGCGTCTGCAGCGGAGAAACGCTGCTCGCGCTCGCCTTCGAGGAGCCCGGGAGCCGCTACGACGTCAGCCGTGTCGCGGTCCGAGCGGACGTCGAGGGCGACGAGTGGCGGCTTTCGGGACGCAAGGTCCACGTGCTCGACGGCGCCGCAGCCGACACGATCGTGGTCTCGGCGAGAACGGCCGGCGCCGGGAGCGATCCCGAGGGAATCACCCTTTTCCTCGTTCCGGCGAGGGCGCGTGGCGTACGCATCACGGCCGAGCAGCGGATCGATTCTCGCGGTGCGGCGATCGTCGACCTCGATTCCGTCGCCGTCGGCCGTGCCGACGTCGTCGGCCCGGTCGATCGGGGGGCCGTCCTCCTCGAGCGCGTGATCGATCGCGCGGCGGCAGGCCTTTGCGCCGAGACGCTCGGGCTCATGAGCGAGGCGTTCGAGCGCACGCTCGCCTACTTGAAGACCCGTGTGCAGTTCGGCGCTCCGATCGGATCGTTCCAGGCGTTGAAGCATCGGGCGGCGCTCTGTTTCATCGAGATCGAGCTCGCGCGGTCGGCGACCATGGCGGCGGTCCGCGCGCTCGACGAGGGCTCCGACGACGCCTCGAAGCTCGTCTCGGTGGCGAAGGCGCGCTGCTCGGACGCGGCGGTGCTGGTGACGAACGAAGCCGTGCAGATGCACGGTGGAATCGGCATGACCGACGAGCACGACATCGGCTTCTACATGAAGCGCGCGCGCGTGGCGGAGCTTTCCTTCGGGGATTCCGCCTGGCACCGCGACCGCTTCGCGCGGCTGGAGGGTTTCTAGCTGGCCGAGACGCGCTTTTCTCCTCGGGAGCGTTTTCTGCGCGCCTGCCGCGGGGAGGCGGTCGATCGCCCGCCGGTCTGGCTCATGCGGCAGGCCGGTCGCTACCTCCCCGAGTACCGGAAGCTCCGCTCGGGCGTGAGCTTCCTCGAGATGTGCCGCGACGTCGAACGCGCAGTCGCGGCGACACTCCAGCCGATCGACCTGCTCGGGGTCGAGGCGGCGATCCTGTTCTCCGACATCTTCGTCCCGGTGACCGGCATGGGGGTCGAACTCGACTTCCGTCCGGGGCCCGTCGTCGCGCATCCCGTGCGAAGCCTCGACGCGATCCGCGCGCTCCGCGTGCCCGATCCCGTCGAGAGCGTTCCGTACGTCTTCGAGATCCTGCGTCGGCTCCGCGAAGAGCTGGCCTCGCGCGAGATCCCGCTGCTCGGCTTCGCCGGGGCACCCTTCACGCTCGCGGCGTACCTCGTCGAGGGCTCGGGATCGAAGAGCTTTTCCGTCATGAAGCGCATGCTCTACTCGGAGCCCCGGCTGCTCTCCGAACTCCTCGAGCTGCTGACCGAGATGACGGTCGGCTACCTGCGCGCGCAGGTCGATGCAGGCGCCGAGGCCGTTCAGCTCTTCGATACCTGGGCGGGGCTTCTCGATCGTGAGGCCTACCGACGCTTCGTGCTCCCCACGCACGAAAGCATTGCGAAGCGCCTCGATCGGCCCGAGGCGCCGCTCGTGCTCTACGTGAACGATGGCGCGCACGTCCTCGATCTCATGGTGGAATCCGGTGCAGACATGCTCTCGATCGATTGGCGCTGTGAGATGGGCGAGGCGGCCCGCCTCGCGGGGCGCCGCGCCAGCCTGCAGGGAAACCTCGATCCGTGCGCGCTCGCGGCGCCGCCGGACGAGATCGAGCGGCGCGTGCGCGCGATCGCCGCTGCCGCTCGACCCGCCAGGGGGCACGTCCTCAATCTCGGACACGGATGCCTTCCGGACACTCCCGTCGAGGGGGTTCGCGCCTTCGTCGCGGCGGCCAAGCGCCTCGGGGAGCCGTCGTGACGCAGGCGCTCGTCGTCGGCGGCGGAGCGGCGGGGCTCGCGGCAGCGCTCGAACTCCAGCGCCGCGGCGTCGAGGTCCGGCTGATCGAGGCGACGCCTCGCGTCGGCGGCGTCGTGCAGACCGAGCATCGCGAGGGCTACCTCTTCGAGCGCGGCCCGAACACGATGCAGGGCAAGCCGACGCTTCGCCCCTTCCTCGAAGCGAACGCGCTCGAGCCCCTGCTCGTTCCCGCATCGCCGGCGAGCCGGCGGCGTTGGCTCTGGCACGACGGCCGACTCGAGGCGGTTCCGATGGATCCGCTCTCTTTCCTGCGAACTCGTCTCTTGACGGGGCGGGGAAAGCTCCGGCTGCTTCGCGAGCCCTTCGTCGCTCGAGGGGACGCGAGCCGCGAGTCGGTCGACGAGTTCGTTCGCCGCCGTCTCGGCGACGAAGCCCTCGAGAACCTCGTAGCGCCCTTCCTCACCGGGGTGTACGCGGGGGACGAA
>CAJPFO010000246.1 GCA_905339255.1 Myxococcaceae bacterium | reverse complement strand
GGTCCTCCTTGACCACCACCAGGGCGTCGCCGAAGCGGGCTGCAAGCGCGTTCGCGATTATCCAGGGATGATGCCCCCCGGCGGTCACGAAACAGATGATCGGGGAATTGGTCATGGAGACAAAAAGCAGGGACCGGCTGTATGAAGACGAGGTGGTTGACCCCTCGCTGTCAGCGATCATCGGCTATTTCGCTGATTTCGTCGATCGGACCGCGTCTATCGCGCCGACGTGGCCCGACCGTTTCGTCCAGGAAATGGTCGATATGGTCGTGGATCGGCGTGCGCTCCGCCTACGCTACGGCCTTCTCCACCGCGTCGAGCTGTTGGGCGATGTCGATCTCCCGCCTCGATCATGACGACAACGTTGCGCGGGGGACCTCGGTACGTCGAAGCTGTTTACTGATGACCGCCTAATGAAATCTACTATCCGATATAGCGCCCGCACTCGCAGATCACGGTTCCGGGCTCGTTGATCAGTCCGCATTGCGGGCACTCGCGCGCTATCGTGCCGGAATGGCTTGACAGCCAGGCCTGCGGAGGGGCCGACGGAAACTCCCTGAATTCGCCCCTGCAACTCCGACAGATCCGCGCGTCGCGACGCGCCGCTTCCCCGCATCCCAGGCAGATCTTGTCCCGCGCTTCCGCTGCCGCGAGGCGCCGCGGCGGCTCGCGCAATGGCAACACCAGCAAGAAGACCAGCGCCAGGATGAAACTGACCCCGAGGGCGATGACGAACCAGGCGAGGCCGGACCGGCCCAGCATAGCCGCTACGGCCGCGACCAATCCTGCGCCGACGACGTAGATCAGCAGGACGTACACCACTTATGCCTCCAGGCCTGAGCTTCTGCCGGTCACGCCACTCTGGTGGCAAAGAAGGGGGTATTTCGAACGGGGCTCGGTCGGTTGCGGCATGGTCATATAGACATCAGGGCGGGCGTAATTAGCGGTGAAACGAGCGTCGAACCGATGCGGGTCGTGGCCGGTTCATGTGGCGATGGCGCTAAAGACGAACCAGATGACGAGAACCGCTCCGGCCGAGAGACCCGCGGCAGCCAGCAGCAACGCCGCTCCCTCCTGTCGGGCCAGCAATTCCAGTACCCGCTTCATGTCGCACGCTCTCCCTTGTGATCGCGGGATGGTGAATACCATTTGCGCAAAACTTTATGTACGATATCGTTCATATAAGCATTAGGCCAGTCTTCGAATGCTGGCGGCCGTTCGCCGCGTCCTCTTGCGTCAAACGCCAACACGTGGGGCGTCGTGGACCAAGAACATAGCGGCTGTCCGGCTAGTTTATGCGCGGGGCAAGGGCAAGGAATGGAATGAAGATCGTCGTCGAGCGGTTCGAGGACGGGAGCGTCGGCGGGGCGACCAACCTCGTTGTGAAGCGCAACGGTGAACTGCTCGCCAAGATCCACTTGCCCTTGGGTGAAACGGAAGAGGAGACTCCGGCGTCAGAGCAGTTCCTCGACTTCATCGACTGCCTCATCGAATGGATGCGGCAGGGCAAGGACATATTCGCCCCGAGCGACGGCGATTAGGAGGCGACGAACGATCTCGATGCAATCGGCATCGGCGCGCCTGCCAGCGATGACCGCCTGATACGCCCATAGCATTCACAGGCCTGTGCCTCCAGCGCCGGGCGGTCCCTGACGACGACGCTCCCGCGTGAGTAGTCCATGACACTCTTGTCCTGGAGCATTGTGCATATCTGGTTGACGGTCGCCCGCCGGAAACCCAGCGATTCGGCGATCGCCTGCTGGGTGACCTCCAGGCTGTTCCCGGGTACGCTGTCCAGTGCATGGAGGAGCCAGCGGGCAACCCGCTGGTCAGAGGTATGGAGGCTGTTGCAGGCGACCGATTCCATCAGCTGGACGATCAACGCCTTGGCATATCTGAGCATCGCCTGCGTGACGCATTCGAACTCGGCGATTGCCTCGTCGAGGTCAGTGATGGCTAGCCAGGACGCATATCCCGGGACCCGGACGATTGAACGGCTGATTGCGTTACCTCCGCCCAGCACGAGCGCGAATCCGAGGAATCCCTCGTTGCCGATTGACGTCTTCTCGACGCTGCGCCCGCTGTCCATGACCGCCATCAGCGACAGGCGGCCCACATGGGGAAAGACGGCATGGGTGAACGGGGCGCCGTCCTCGTAGATCATCTCTCCGGCCTCGATCCGCCGCGTGACAAGTCGTTTGGCGATGAACTCCTGCGCCGCGGGCCTCAGCGAGTTCAGGAGGAGATTTCGGATTTCGAACATTTGGCAGCCGCGTCGTGTTGCGTCCGCCATTATCGAAAGCTCTTTCGCTGGAAGGCAAGTGCTACCTCCGTCCGATATCACGGATCATCGCCGACCGGGCCGACGACAGCTGTGATCAAGCGGAGCCTGTTATGGAGCACCCCAGGGGCGAGGCCCTGACGGCCGCAAATATCCATCGCAAGCTGGACGCTCCTATTTACGTCGCAAAATCGGCCTGGCTGTGATTCCATTCGCCTGTTGATGGCGGATGGGGTTTCGAATGAGGAGCGCGCCGGGTTTCTTCGAATTCGACGATCGGCTGCGGAGGCTGAGCGACCTCGGCGACCAGCTCGAGGCCTACGGCCGGGTGGTGGATTTCGAATCCTTCAGGCCCGAACTGGAAAGGGCGCTTGCCTATTCGAGCGGAAGCCATGGCGGCCGCCCGCCCTACGATCCGGTGATGATACTGAAGGTGCTGGTGATCTAGACCGCCAACAACCTGTCGGACGAGCGCACCGAGTTCCTGATCAACGACCGGCTGTCCTTCATGCGGTTTCTCGGACTGGGCCTTTCGGACCGGGTTCCCGACGCACGCACGATCTGGTTGTTCCGGGAGAGACTGACGAAGGCCGGCGCCATCAATGCGCTGTTCGAGCGCTTCGACGCCATGCTGCGCGATGCCGGCTACATCGCCATGTCGGGGCAGATCCCCGGGTCAAGACCGAGGACCGATTCCAGCCTGATCGCCGCACCCAAGCAGAGGAAAACGAAGGAAGAGAAGGATGACATCAGGGCCGGGCGCATTCCCGACGCCTGGAAGGACAAGCCCGCCAAGCTGAGGCAGAAGGATCGCGATGCGCGTTGAACGGTCAAGTTCTCCAAGGCAAAGCCGCGCGAGGACGGAACCGTTCCGCCCGTCGACATCGCCATTCCCGCCTTCGGTTAACAGAACCACATCTCGATCGACGCCAGGCATGGCCTGATCCGCAGATGGTTGGCGACAGACGCGGCGGCCTATGAGGGCGCCAGACTGCGCGAGGGCCTGCTCGACAGGACCAACACGTCAAAGAGCGTGTGGGCCGACACCGCCTACAGGTCGGCGGCCAACGAGGCCTTCATGGAGAAGAACGGCTTCGTCAGCCGGGTCCACCGCAAGAAACCGAAAGGCCGGCCCATGCCCGAAACCATCCGCCGCGCCAACAATCTCAAATCGAAGGTCCGCTCCCGCGTCGAGCATGTCTTCGGCGAGCAGAAGAGCCGCATGGGGCGACCATCATGAGGACCGCCTGCGGCAATGCGACGACGCCGGCCGCCGCGAAGGTCGCGACGGAGATGGCAGACAGCACGAAGGACAGCGCGTTCTTGAGCCCGTTCATCACTTTGAGATCGCGCATGCCCCACAGCGAGAAGAGCGCCAGCAGCACGATGCCCAGTCCGCCGTTGAAATAACCGCCGTAAAGGGAGACCAGCAGCGTTCCCAAGGCGCCCTCCGGCTTGCCGACGCTTCGGCGGCTCGCCCACGCCTGGATGCGAGGCCCGAAGGCGAACGCCAGCGTGGCCAAAGCCGGCAGGAACGGGACGACCAGCGAGAACGCTTCGTTGGACGAGACCAGAAGAGGTAACGATCCGGCGAGTCCTCCGATGGCGGTGAACGCGACGACCTTCCGGAGCCGCCTCCTGTCATAGGCGGCGATCTCCTGGCGGAAGCCGAGCGCACCGCCCAGGTAGCCAGGAAACACCGCGACGGCGCTGGTGGCGTTCGCGGCCACCGGAGGCACGCCTGTGTAAACTAGCGCCGGGAAGGTCAGGAACCTCCCGCCGCCCGCGACCGTATTCAGCATCCCGGCCAAGAAGGCCGCCGCGGCGAGGATGATGTATTCGCTCATAGGTTGCTCCTTCGCCGCGGCGGACGCTCAGGCGGCCGATGGGCCTGGGTCGTCGAAGCCGTCATGCGCTACCGGGACGAGACGGGCCTGTTCGTAGAAGGCGCCTCTGATCACTCGCAAGGTGGGCTTCCCCGACGTTGGAGAGTTCATCCGCTCCATCGCCTCCTTCTCCCGCTTGGCCGCTTCCGGCTGGTAGTGAACCTCGTGAAGCAGGATTCGCTCTTCCTGGCCGTCGGCGTTTGTGATTGTGAATTCCTGCCCCTCGGAGAGCCCGAGCAGAGCAAGCCCGCGCGCCGTGGTGATCGGGAGGAACATTCCTGTCGGGGAGGTCATCCGGTCATGCGAGATGATGCGGCTGTCAGGCTCGCGGCCATTGACACTGAACGTTATCCGGCTGCTGAGGGTGGCGACGTTGACTGGGATGTCGTCGCGGAACATCACGGTCGCGGACTCGATCTTTCGCTTGAGGATCGGCGCAAGCGGATCGTCTCTGCCGAGGCAGCGGTCGAGCATAACCTCCAGGATGGTGAAATCCTTGGTCGTCAGGAAGCAGGTTTCTCTCGTCATAGCAGTTCTCCATCGCTCGGCTAGGAGCGGTCACGTTTTAGCGCATCGGAGAATCCCCTGGCCGCATGGCGCGGCTCAGGGGCAGCTATCCTGCGATCAGGCAGCCTCCAAATAGGGAGAGGCGGCACGGCGGCCTGGCCCCGGTCATGATGCGGTCCGCAGTTCCGGCGAAACCGGTGCCGAGGCCACCTGAGCTGCTGGCGCTTCGACGGACACCACCGTCAGGCGGTGGGTCCGTCCGTCGCGCGCCGTCCAGTCGATCGACTGCCCGGGGGACAGCCCGATCAGCGCCACGCCGATCGGGGTCAGGACCGGGATCTTGCCTTCGGCGATATCCGCCTCGCCAGGAAACACCAGAGTGACCTCCCGGTCCTCGCCCAGGTCGCTGGTGAAGCGCAGAGAAGACCCCATGCGGACGACATCCACGGCAAGCCGGCCGTCTTCGACGACCTTCGCCCGATCCAGTTCGGCCAGCAGCTCTTCCGCCACCGCAGGATTGCGGTCGACGAAGGCCTCGGCCAGCCGCCAGAGCCGCTCGTTGTCGGTGCGGGTTACGGCGATCGCCGGCTTGCGGTTGTTCCTGGTCGCTTGAGCCATTTCTGGGCCCTCTCATGCCTGAAGTTCGCGCACGCATCTCGGGCGTGGCGCTGGTTATCTGAAATCTCGCGTTCTTGATGCCGCTGCTCTGAAGGATTTCCGGAAAATCCGGAAATCACACTATGCCCCGCGGCCGGGGCGCGACGCGACCTGGCCGGGGGTCAGGTGCCCGCGATGGGGCACACCCTGAAAAACGTAAAGAGGTGGCGGCCGATAATGCACATGCTAAAGACGTGGGCCTTTGCGGCGGGAAAGTCAAGTCGAAGGTCGTCGCGACGGGAAGGGATCAAAGTTGCAACAGAACTGAAGGACCGCGTTAGCGAAACAGAGGACACATGAAGCGTCAGCGGAAAACTGTTCCGAGCGTTGTGGAGTCATCATATCGGCAGCGACCTCGACCGAGACACCGTAGCCGCCGGCTATTCTCATAAGTTCGGTCACGGTGCCAATGGCGCGGTCGAAGGCGTCTTCAACCGCCCGCAGCGTCAGCTCGCTGCCGCCGGTTTCGATGAAAGGGGCGTGAAAACCGAGATGCTCGTCGACCGCGATCGATCTTGCCGAACGCTGGCTGCCTTCCTCTCCCTCCGCCGTACCGGCAAGAAAAGCGATCGCACAAGCAGACAGGCAACTCGAGCCGGGCGACACGAAAGTCCGCACAATTCTTTCCTTGATGAGCGCGGCGAGCGCCGACCCCTCGCGGCAATCGCCTCCGGTACTGTCGAAGAAGACCACGGTGGAATCGTCTTCTCCGAGCAATCGTGCGACGCGCTTGGCATCGCCGGCCGATATCTTGCCAGTCAATGTTAGCTGGACACCCGCATTAACCTCGCGCGCTGACCTGTTTTGTGATTCACTCATCCCGTCGCTGATTTGGAGACGGGATGATGGAACAGCGGTCACTTTTCGGGTTGTCGGAGCATCTTGAGCGGATCAGCAAGATCGGCGA
>CAJPFO010000245.1 GCA_905339255.1 Myxococcaceae bacterium | reverse complement strand
CTCCGCCGAGCGCCGCGACGCCGTCCGCGCCTGCCGCGAGCGCCACGTCGAGCTCGTCCCGAACCAGAACTGCCTCGGGCACATGGAGCGTTGGCTCGCGCGCGATCGTTATCGGCCGCTCGCGATCCGCCCGGGCGGCTTCGAGCAATGGGGACGTCATCGCGGACCGACGACCCTCGATCCCGCGCTGCCGGGATCGTTCGAGCTGGTCCGCGGGCTGCTCGGCGAGCTCGCGCCATGCTTTGCGAGCCGCAGGATCCACGTCGGCCTCGACGAGCCTTTCGAGCTTCCCGCCGAACGCGCCGGCGAGTATCTCGACTGGCTCGCGCGGCTTCGCGCGCTCGAAGCCCTCGAGGGCCGCGAGATGCTCGTCTGGGGCGACGTCCTCGCGACGCATCCCGAGTGGATCGGGAAGCTCCCCGAAGGGGTCACCGTCTGCGAATGGGGGTACGAGGCGGACCACCCCTTCGCCGAGCGTGCGCGCGCGCTCGCGCGAGGCGGGCAACCGTTCTGGGTGTGTCCGGGTACGTCGGCGTGGCTCTCGATCCTGGGACGAACGACGAACATGCGCGGCAACATGGACGCGGCCGCAGCCGCCGCGAGCGAGCACGGAGCCGCGGGGTTCCTCATCACGGATTGGGGGGATTTCGGTCATCTCCAGGTCGCGCCCGTGAGCGATCCGGGGCTTGCCTACGGCGCCGCCATCTCGTGGTGCGCGGAGACGAACCGCGATCTCGACCTCGCCGCGGCGCTCGACGCGCACGCCTATTTCGACGCGGCCGGCGAGCTCGGCGCGGCACTCCTCGCCCTCGGCGACGCCCATCGCGGTTCGCGGATGCAGGTTCCGAACGTCGCCGCGACGCTCCTGCATCTGTGGTTTCCGGAGTGGAGTCTCCTCGGCGCGGGACGTCCAAACGGGCTCTGCGAAGCCGACTACCGCGGCATCGAGGCGATCCTCGACGAGTCGCTCGCAAGGCTCGCCCGCTCGCGTCCCGAGCGGGCCGACGGAGCGCTCGTCCTGGACGAGCTCCGCAACGCCTGCGCGCTCGTCCGCGTTCTGTGCCGGGACGCCCGAGCGCGCCTCGAAGCCGACGCGACGCTGCCTTCGATCCCCGAGGCGACGCGGTTCGAGCTCGCCCGCGCGCTCGAGCCGGTGATCGACGAGCACCGCAGGCTCTGGCTCGCGCGCAATCGCGAAGGCGGTCTCGCCGACTCGACGGCTCGGCTCGAGCATCTGCGCCGCTGCTATCTGACGGGAACGACCCCGCCGCCTTAGGACTCGAAACGGTCTGGCCCGGGTTTGCGAGGCTTCCGACCCCGAGTGAGGCAAATCGCGCCGCACTGCGGCAGGACGATGCAGCGGCGACGCTCGTGACGCCCCGCAGCGTCTCGTGGCGCCACGCCAGCGGGGCACGCGGCTTGCAACTCCCGAGCGAAGAGCCCCATTTCTCGGCTCGGAGGGAAGACATGGCAACGGCACGGCGGAAGAAGGCGACGAAGAAGGCCACGCGACGCGGCAGCGCGGCGAAGAAGGTCGCGCGGCGCGCGAAGGCCGGCATGGCCGCCGCGGGCAAGGCGCTTCGCGAGGCGCGAAGCGAGCTCCCGGCGAGCCTCGACGAGTTCTCGAAGCGTGTCCGGAGCCGGCTCGGGAAGCTCGAGCGAAGCGTCGAGAAGGCCGAGGCGCGCTACCGCCGCGAGGCCGCGAAGGTGCTCCGCCAGGCGAGCCACCAGCTCGGGCGTTTCGAGGCCGAGGGCGAGAAGCGCTGGAAGAAGCTCACGACGCAGGCACGCCGCGAGGCGCTCGCGGTTCTGCACAAGATGGAAAGAGCGCTCGAGGCGAAGAAGCCCGCGAAGCGACGCGCGAAGCCGCGACGCAAGGCCGGCCGCGGGACGGCCCGCGCGGCGGCGCGCGGAAACGGCGCGGGGCTCGGCGCATCGATCTGATCGCCCTCGGAGCGACCTCGACGGAGACCCCCTCCGGAACCCGCGCTCCGCATTCGGGGCATTCGAGCATCGGCTCTCCTCCTCGATCTCTCCTCGAACTCCGCGTCCCGGTGCGACGCGTAGGCGCCGCGCGCTACTTTTGGCGCGTTCCCGTTCCCCACGCCAAGCGGCAAAACGGGCCGCCGGGCCGCTGCGCCCGGCATGGCCGGGGCGCTGCTCATCCCGCGGGGAGAAGGCGCGACGCGAACCCGGAACGCAGGGAACTGCACGAGAAATCAAGAAAGGGAAAGAGCCCGATGAGCGAGACGCCCCACCTCCCGACCCTCGCCGATGCCCGCGTGGCGCTCGACTCCGCCGAGAAGCTCGTTTCGAAGGCGGTCGAGCGAGCGAGCGAGATCACCTCCCGCGGTGAGCGCATCGACGATCACCAGGTGCTCGCCGAGCGCGTGGCCTACGCGGCGACCGAGGCGCGGGCGGCGCGCGAGCTGGTCGCTGCGGTCGCCGAGCTTCGCGGTTCGGGCGGCGGCAATGCGCTGCTCGAGGCCACGGCCGCCGCGTCCATGGCCGAGCTCGCGACGGCGATCCGCGACCGCCTTTCCCCGGTGATCGACGACCTCGGACTCGGCGACGACGCGATCGAGAGCAGCTACCCGGCCGCCGCCCGCTCGCTGCTCCGCAAGGTCGCGAACGAGCGCGTGCTCCGCGAGATCGGACGCCACGTCGCCGAGACGCGCGGCCGCAACGAGTGGCCGCTCGACGAGACGCTCGAGCAGGTTCGCGCGAGCGTGCGCGAGTTCGCCGATAAGGAGGTCGCGCCGCACGCCGAGCGCATCCACCGCCACGACGAGCTCGTCCCCGAGGAGTTCATCCGCAAGATGAGCGAGCTCGGCTTTTTCGGGCTCTCGGTTCCCGAAGAGTACGGCGGAACCGAGTACGGAAACCTCGCCATGATCCTCACCACCGAGGAGCTCTCGCGCGCTTCGCTCGCGGGGGCGGGCTCGCTCATCACGCGGCCCGAGATCCTCACCAAGGCGCTGCTGCAGGGCGGGACCGAGGAACAGAAGAAGCACTGGCTTCCGAAGATCGCGTCGGGAGAGCTCATGGTCGGCATCTCGGTGACCGAGCCCGACGTCGGAAGCGACGTCTCGTCGGTCAAGTGCCGGGCCGATCGCGGCAGCGCCGAGGGCCGCGAGGGCTGGATCGTGAACGGCCCGAAGTCATGGTGCACCTTCGCGGGGCGCGCCAATGTCCTGGCGCTGCTCGCGCGGACGGACCCGGACCTCTCGAAGGGCGCCAAGGGCCTCTCCCTCTTGATCGTCGAGAAGGATGCCTTCGACGGACACGACTTCGAGATGAAGCAGCCGGGCGGCGGCCGCATGGTCGGCAAGGCCGACGCCACGCCGGGCTACCGCGGCATGCACAGCTTCACGCTCAATCTCGAGAACTACTTCGTCCCCGCCGCGAATCTCGTCGGTGGCGAAGCGGGTCTCGGCCGCGGCTTCTACTTGCAGATGGCGGGCTTCGCGGCCGGGAGGCTCCAGACGGGAGGCCGCGCCACGGGTCTTGCTCAGGCGGCGCTCGAGAAGACGGCCGAGTACGTCGTCGACCGCGTCCAGTTCAAGAAGCCGATTTCCGAATATCCGCTCACGCAGTATTACCTCGGGCACATGGCGACGCGGCTCGCCGCCGCGCGAGCGATCACCTACGCGGCGGCCGTCGCGATGGACGAGGACGAGCGCAAGGCCGCACCGCTCGCCGCGCAGGCGAAGCTCTTCGCCTGCGACGTGGCCGTCGAGGTCACCCAGACGGGCCAGATCCTGCACGGGGGCTGGGGCTACGCCGAGGAGTATCCGATCAGCCGCTACGTCGTCGACGCGAGCGTGCTCCCGATCTTCGAGGGCGTGAAGCCGATCCTCGAGCTCAAGGTGATCGCCCGGAGCCTCCTCGGCGGCTAGGCGCTTCGCGCCGGGGAAAGGAAAACCTTTTCCGCTCTTCCGCGTCCGGTGAAACGGAATTCCCTCCGCATCGGCCCGGGAAGCCCCCCAAGGCGTGGGGAGGGAAAACCCTGATCTTGATTTTCCCTATTCTATACAGCGATTTACGATCGCTTACCGGGCGGAAGATCGGACCCGGAAGTCAGCTCCGGGTTGGCCCGCGGCTTGCAGTCTCATGGGGGCACTGGGAAGGTGGTCAGGGAAACCTGGACCCGACGGCCGCCTCTCCGGAATGGGAAGGCGGCCTTCGCTTTTGAAGGCCGGCAGGCAGAAGCTGCGAACCCGGCGCGAGCCGGAAAGCTGGGAAAAGGGGAATGGCTATGAAGCGAATCAGTTGGATCGCGCCCATCGCCGGGTTGGTGTTGGGGATCGCCGGGAGCGCGCAGGCGATCACGATCTCCGTCTCGGCGGGCCCGACGTCGACGGGCACGGGAGATTTCAAGAACGACACGACGACGGACTACCGCGAGAACCGCTCGTCGACTTCGGTGACGGATGCGGGCGGCTCGACGGCCGACGTCGTGAGCGCCTCGGTGAACGCGCAGGCTCGCTACGCCGGAATGGTCGGCGCCGACGGCGGTGTCGCGACGGCACCGAGCCGCACGGCAACGCAGTCGTACACGGTCTCCTTCACCGTCTCGGCGGGCGCAGGGACGATCTACGACGTCATCCTCGACACCTCGCGCATCGGCGCGATCACGCGCGTCGACGACGGGACCGGCGGCGGCAACGGGACGATCTCGGCGGTGACGGGCCTCTACGGCGTGAACGCCGCCCCGAGCATCTCGGCCTTCAGCGTCGGGAGCGTGAGCATGTCGCAGGGCACGGGCGCTGCGAACACGCCCTTCAGCCAGAGCTCGTCGACGGTCACGATCACCGGCCTCACGGGAACGAACACGATCAACCTCTCGTTCTCGTGGAGCGCGACGGCGACCAGCACCTGCACGGGGTTCCTCTGCAGCACGACCGGAAACGACGAGGTCGCGATCCGGCTCGGCCTTCCCGGCACCGGGAGCGGCGTCACCGCCGACGACTACCCGGGCGTGGGCAGCCGCGTCGGGAGCGCCGACGGCCACTTCGTGGGGGCCAACGCGGTCGTGACGTACGTGGTTCCGGAGCCCGGGACGCTCGCGCTCCTCGGCTTCGGCCTCGCCGGCCTCGCGATCTCCGGACGCCGGCGCGCGGCGTAACGGAGGCACGGAGCGAAGGCCCTGCCTTCGCGGATCTCGAAGGGGCGGTCGCAAGACCGCCCCTTCTTTTTCGGGCTCGCGGACACGGCGGCCGACGCAAGGGTTGGGGTAGGCTCGACCGATGCTTCTCGAGACGGCCGCCGCGCTCTTTGCCGTGGGCGGTGGCGTGATCGCCCCGGGATTCGCGCTCTGCCGCAGCCTCGGTCTCGGTCGCGGCGCGAACCTCGCGGTCGAGCTCACGCTCGCCGTCGCCGCCGGGAGGCTAATGCTCTCGGCTGCGGCGGCGCTCGCGATCGGCGTCGGAGTGCCCGGGATGCTTCTCGTCTGGCCGCCGCTCGGGGTCGCCGCAGCGCTCGTCGTCGCACTTCGCGACCGCCGCGAAGCCGGCGCGGTCGGGCCTCGCACCTCGCTCCGGGAAGGCGCCGCGCTTTGCTTCGGCATCGCCGCCGCCGCGCTCCTCGTCTTCGCGAACACGGGACGAGGGGGCCTCGCGGACGCGACCGGAAGGCTCGTTTTCTTCGGCCGCGACGCGTCGAACGACTCGCTCATGTATCTCGCCCAGACGCGGATGCTCGTCGAATCCGGCTTCCCACTCGCCCACGCGTTTTTCGCCGGGATCCTGCTCACGAACAGCTACGTCCCCTTTCTCGTTCGAGCAGGCCTCCAGGCGGCCGCCGAGCTTCCTTGGCTCGATCTGAGCTTCCGCGTGATTCCGCTCCTCGACGTCGCGAGCCTCGCCGTCGCGGCCGGTGCGCTCGTCCGCGTGCTCGGAGGCCCGGCGCTCGCGATCGGGCTCGGGTCGGTCCTGATGGTGCTCGGAAGCGAAGCGTCGTTCCTGCTCCCACCGCTCGCGCGGATCCTCGGCGGCCTCGACGTCCGGCTCGCCTCGTGGGGGTTCGGCGGCCCCTCGCTCGTCGGCTTCAATTCGATCACTCCGGCGGTGCAGACGCTCGTCGCCGGACTCGTCGCCCTCGCGATCCCGACCTCGCGGCCGCGGGCCGCGGCCGTCGTCGCAGGGGTGTTCTTCGGGGCGCTCTTCGAGATCAAGCTCTTCCTCTGGCTACCGGCGATCGGTGCGCTCGCCGCCGTGGCCGTATTCGCCGCGCCCACGGCGCTCCGTTCGAAGCTCCGGCTCGCGACGGCCTGCGCGGTCGTCGTCTCGATCCCGGGCCTTCTCGACAAGGCCGTGATGGCGCTCCGGATCCGCGAGCAGGGCGCGCTCGACACGGGAGTCCGCGCCTGTCTCGGCTGCTTTCCCCGCTACCTCGTCGATGGGGTTCTCGGTCCGGACGCGGCGCCGTGGACGATCTTTGCGGAGTTCGGGAATCGGACGCTCCTCGATCCGTTCATTCTCGGCCGGACGCTCCTGGCCTGCGCGGTGCTCGCGCTGGTGCTGCTCGGCGCGCGCTGGATCGGCGTCCCCGAGCTTCTCCGCCGTGCGCTCGCCCGCGGCGAGGAGGCCTCCGATCCCGAGCGCGTCGCGCTGGCAAGGATCGTGCTCGCGAGCGCCGGGATCGGCCTCGTGCTCTCGATGACGCTCGCCTGGCGCCCTCACCACCTGAACGTCGGACAGTTCGCGATGAGCGCGACCTTCTTGCTCTGGCCCTTCACCGCCCTCGTGCTCGCTCGCTGGTGGCAAACCCGGCGCGGTCTGTTCGGTGTCGGCCTCGCCCTCGCGCTCGCTTCGACGCTCTGGGTCCTCGGACCGCGCGGCTACGCGGCGCCAGCGTGGATCACCGTCGAGCCGGGCGAGCAGCGGCTTCTCGACGAGCTCGAGAGCCTCTCGCAGCCCGGCGAGATCGTGATCGAGCCTTCTTTCGGAATCCGGCCCGAGGTCCCCTCGCCGGTACCGTGGTGGACGGGCCGCCGCGTGGTCTTTTCCGACGTCTCGATCGCGACGCAGATCGTTCCGCGCGAGCGCGACGCGAGGCTCGCGCAGCTCGCCGCCGTCTTCACGGGCGAGGATCCGGCCGCGGCCCGTGCCGCGCTCGACGCCTCGCAGGCGAGCTGGGTCTACGTTCCCGCTCCGCTCGCGCTGCGTTTCCCGACGCAAGGAATCCTGGAGCTCGCCGTCGAGTCGCCGGCCGGCCGCATCTATCGCGTCGTGGCTCGCGAGGCGCGATGAGCTCCGTGCCGAGGCCGGTTTCGGGCGTCCGGGCGTTGCGCGCGCGGAATGGGGGGCCCTAATGTCGGAAGCGCAATGGGAATCCCTCACGTGAGCCCTCGCGTATCGATCGTCGTTCCCGTCTACAACGCGAAGGCCACGCTCGATCCGCTCGTCGAGCGGATCGAGGCGGTCCTCTCGGAGCGCCGCGTCGCATTCGAGATCCTGCTCGTGAACGATGGCAGCCGCGACTCGAGCTGGGAGCGGATCCGGCAGCTCGCCGCAGATCGCCCGCACGTTCGCGGCATCGACCTCATGCGCAACTACGGCCAGCACAATGCGCTCCTTGCGGGGGTGCGCTCGGCGAGTTTCGAGGTCGTCGTGACGCTCGACGATGATCTCCAGAACCCTCCCGAGGAGATCCCGAAGCTCCTCGATCGGCTCGAAGCGGGCGCCGACGTGGTCTACGGAACCCCGCCGATCCGCAAACACGGCTTCTGGCGAAACGTCGCCTCGGCGATCCTGCGCCTTTGCCTGCGGACGGTGACGGCCCCGGAGGTCGCGAAGATCGTGACGGGGTTCCGTGCCTTCCGAACCGATCTCCGCCGGGCGTTCGAAGGTTACGAGAGCGCGTTCATCTTTCTCGACGCGCTGCTCCCGTGGGCGACCGATCGCTTCGCATCGGTCGAGGTCCGCCACGACGCGCGTACGGTCGGCCGCTCGAACTACGGCTTTCCGAAGCTCCTCGGCCTCGGCGTCGACATGCTCACGAGCTTCAGCACGGTCCCGCTGCGCTTCGCGAGTCTCATCGGATTCGTCCTCACGGCCTTCGGCGGGTTGATCCTGACCGTCACGGTGATCCGCTACGCCCTTTTCGGCTACGACGTCCCGGGCTTCGCTTTCCTCGTTTCGTCGATCGCGCTCTTTTCCGGGGCGCAGCTCTTTGCACTCGGCATCATGGGCGAGTATCTCGCTCGGGTCCATTTCCGGAGCATGGGAAGGCCCTCGAGCGTGGTGCGGGAGTGCATCGGCAACGAGAGCGGGCCCGACCGCGCGAGGCCCGAGGAGACGCGATCGTGAGACCGGAGCCGGCCGGCGTCTACCGCTCGGCCATCGACGAGGAGCGCTTCGGGATCCGGGTCGCTCGGGTCGGCTGGATGACGCGCGAGATCCTTCCCGAGGCGCTTCGCTACTGCCGAGACGAGGGCGTTTCGCTTCTCATGGCGAAGTGCATGGGGACCGAGCGCAGGACGGTCCACGCCATGGAGCAGGCGGGCTTCTTGCTCATGGAGACGATGCTCTGCCTCGCGGCCGACCTTCGCGGGCCGCTACCCGCGAAGCCCGACTCGATGCGCGTGCGCCCTTTTCGGAGCGACGACAGGGCCGAGATCCTGCGGCTCGCCGCATCGTGCTTTCGCGGTTACGAGAGCCACTACCACGCCGATGAGAGACTCGACGGTTCGAAATGCGACGAGATCCAGGTCGATTGGGCGCGGCGCGCCTGCGACTCGAGAGAGGTGGCCGACGAGGTGCTCGTCGCGGAGTGCGAGGGATCGCTCGGCGGCTATTTCATCCTGAAGCGCAACAGCTCGGAGGAGGCCGACGTCGCGGTGGCCGCCGTGGTCCAGGACCAACGCGGGACGGGCGTCTACGAGGCGCTCGTCGTGCACAGCATGCACTGGGCGGCGGCCGGGGGCGCCAAGCGCATCACGGGGCTCGTCCAGGCGACGAACGTGGCCGTCCAGCGCACGCCGATGAAGCTCGGCTGGGTGCCCCGCTACGCGTACTTCACGTTCCACAAATGGTTCGACTGACCCCTCTCGTTCCCCTTGACGAGCGTTCAGGGAAGGTGGTAGGGAGGGATTCCGCCCCATCTCATCCTGCAGCCCGGAGGCCCCATGCGACGTCTCTCGCTCGCCCTCATGCTCTCGTCCCTTCCCGCGGGAGGCGCGCTCGCGAGCGTCGCGTTTCCGGAGATCTACCCGACCGATCGCTGCGTCGCGGCGAAGCTCGAGGCCTCCGCCTCGGCCTGCCGAGCGCTCTTCGACGCCGAGGCCTTCGCCGAGATCCTGCCGGCGGCGGGGCCGATCGAAGCGAGGCGCGAAGCGGCCCGGACGGCGCTCGCTGCGGCCTTCGAGCATGCCGAGGCCGGATCCGAGGCCGCCGGGGTCGATTGCCGGCAGACGACGGCGACGGCCGCTGAGGTCTTCGAGGCGCTTTCGGACGGGGCGAGCGGCGTCGGCGCGCAGGTGCGAAGCGCCACTTCGGGCGCGCGGTACCTGAAGAGAATCCGCGCCTTCGGCGGGATCCGCGCGGCCGGGATCGGCTGCTCGCTCTTCGTCGCGGCGGAGGCCGACCACCTGCTGCGGCGCCAGACGGACCGTGCGCGCACCCGATTGGAGCGCGACCAGGCGCGAGCAGGCGCGTGGCTCGAGGCCCTCTTGCGCTGGTCGGCGCTCGATCGCGAGGGCGCCTCGGAAGTCGGCGAGTCGGTCGAGGACCTCGCCGACCGGACGATCCTCGCACACATCGTCTCGCCGAACGTGTCGCAGGATTTCGTGATGATCGATCCCGACGACGAGGTGCCCTACCTCGGCAAGACCCTCGAGCCGATCTGCTCGCGCGGCACTCCCTGGGTCCATTTCGTCCGGCGCGGCACCGTCAACAAGCTTCTCGTCTACTACCAGGGCGGCGGCGCGTGCTGGGACTACCTCACCTGCGAGGCGGTCAAGAGCTTCAAGCAGACTGCCGGCGCGAGCGACAACCCCGGCAACGCGACGACCGGCTTCGCCGACCTCTCGAATCCGGAGAATCCCTTCCGCGACTGGAATCTCGTCTTCGTCCCGTACTGCACGGGCGACATCCACTGGGGCGACGCCGCCGTCTCGCACGAGTTCGTTCCGCTTCCGGGAAACCCGGATCCGAACCTCCCGCCGGTCACGATCCAGCACCGCGGCTTCGTGAACGCGCAGGTCGCCGAGAAGTTCGCCCGCGAGCACTTCGTCGATCCCGACGAGGTCTTCGTCACGGGGTCGAGCGCCGGCTCCTACGGCGCGATCCTGAACGGCGTCTATCTGAAGGAGCGCGTCTATCCGTCGTCGCAGTTCTCCATCCTCGGCGACGCCGGAAACGGCGTCGTTCCGCAGGACTTCCTCGAGAACCAGATCTCGAAGTGGAACATCGAGGCGAACCTTCCGTTCTGGATCCCCGAGCTCGGCAAGCCCGTCACCGAGCTCGATGCCTCGAAGCTCTGGGCCGAAGCCGCGAAGGCGTATCCGCTCGACCGCTTCGCGAACTACAGCACGGCCTTCGACGGCGGCTCGGGCGGACAGGCCGGGTTCTTCAAGATCATGAACAACCCCGAGAACTTCCTCACCTGGCTCGATTGGTGGACGGATAGCTGCGAGTGGAACGAGGGAATGCGCTCGCAGGTGCTGGGCGCGTACGGCGGTGCCCCGACCAACTACCGCTACTACATCGGAAGCGGCTCGCGGCACACCATGTGGGGCAACAACAAGGTCTACACCGATACGACCGGTGGAGTGCCGACGATCGTCGGCTGGGTGAACGCGATGCGCGACGGGTCGGCGGATTGGGTGAACGTCGAGACGACCGATCCGGGGCTTCTGCTCCCGGGCGATCCGCGGCCGAACCCGGCATCGCCTCCCTACACCGCGGAGGGTCGGATCGTCTGCGAGGAACCCGGCGACGAGTAGCGGCTACTCGCCTTCGAGTTCGTCCATCACCTCGGGCGGAGCCGGGCTCCGGGGCTCGTATGCGCTTCCGTTCCAGCCGTAGGTGCGCGCGCCGATGGCCTTGAGCGCCGGAAACTCGCTCGCCGTCTCGCCGAGCACCATCACGCTCGGCGTCGGCGCGACGAGCGCACCGACCATCCGCCACGGATCGGAAAGCGACGCGCGGGAGAGGACGATCACCGTGCAGCCCTCGCCCTTCCAGCAGAAATACGGGCTGTCGACGTAGAAGAAGAGCTCGGGGATTCCGTCGCCGTTCAGGTCCTTGCGGGCCCCCTGGATCGCGAGGCGGCCCTGCTTGCGGGCCTCGTCGAGGTTCTCGCCCTCGAGGCGCTCGAGGATCTCGAGGTCGGCCGGAAGCGGCTCTCCCCAGCCGGTGATCTCGCCGGCCCGAGACGGAGCCTCCGGCGCCGCGGGAGCGGCCTTCGCCGCGTCGCGCTTCGGCGGGGGCGCCGCGGCCGGCTCGGCCGCGAGAGCCGCGAGCGGAACCAGCCACCCTGCGAGAATCACACCGAGGCCGAGCGAGCGCATCGAATCCCCCCGAAGCGAGCGGACCCCGCAGGAAGCGGAACCCCGCGCCCTATTGTTCGGCGCTTTCGCGCCGCGCTCAAGCGGGCGCTCGCCAGCGCGGCAGGCGATCCCGCAGCGCCGGCCCGAAACCGAGGCGCTCGAAGAGCGCATCGACCGTGGCGCGGTCGCCTCCGGGCCAGGCGAGGTCGGAGAGACGCGCCCGGATTCCCGGCACCTGGCGCTCGGTCGTCGCGAGCTCGCGGATGCGGAGCGCCTGCTCCCGATGCGCCTCGATGGCGGCAGCGGCGCGGGCGGCGCCGCGTACTTCGAGCCCCGCCCAGCGGGCCGGATCGGCCGGGATCTCCTCGATCGCGCCGAAGGCCCGAAGCGCTGCGGCGGCCGTTCGCGCGCCGATTCCGGGAACTCCCGGAAGGTCATCGATCGGGTCGCCGACGAGCGCGAGAAAGTCTGGGATCTGCTCGGGCGAGACACCGAACTTCTCGCGCACCCGGGCGGCGTCGAGGGTCGTGCTGCGCGCGAGGTCATGGACGAGGATCCGACCGTCCTCGCGAACGAGCTGTGCGAGGTCCTTGTCGGAGCTCACCACCACGACGTCGGCGCCGGCGTTGGCGAGCCCCGTCGCGAGGGTCGCGATCAGGTCGTCGGCCTCGTAACGCTCCTGCACGACGACGCGCAGGCCGAGCGCACGAGCGACCTCCATGCAGAGCGCGAACTGCGGCTCGAGGTCCTCGGGCGGGAGCCCCCGCGAGGATTTATAGGTCGGAAGGATTTCGTTGCGAAAGCTTTCGAGGCCGTGATCGAAGCAGACGCCGACGTGGGTCGCGCCGGTCTCGACGAGGTACTTGAGAAGCGTCGCCGTGAAGCCGCGAACCGCGCCCACGGGAGTGCCATCGGGCGCCTCGAGCGCCGGCATCGAGTGGTAGGCGCGGAAGACGTAGACGTGCGCGTCGAAGAGATGGACCGTCGGAGCGTCGGGCAGGGGCGACCTCGTGAGCCCGGGACGATCCCTTTGCCGCGCAGCCATGGCAAGCGCCAAGCGAAGGCAGGGGGGGCCCGATCGTGGAGTCGGAGCCTCCCCCTGCTGGAGCCCCATCCGGCCGGGCCGGGTTGGGGAGTTCGGATTCGCTCGGGCGGGAGGACGCCGGCAGCGCCGGCGGCGGTGTTCCTCCCGAGACCTCCATCCCTAGCAAGCCCCGGGCCAGCCCCCCTCGCCGGTCGAACGAGATAACCATCTGTCAGATAAAGGATTTTATGGACCCCCCTCGAATGGCAGGGGGGCGGCGCAGGGAACCCCTGCGCCCTCGCGCGGAAAAACCTTTCCTAATTGCGGGCGAGCTGCCGGCCGCTCTAGGGCGCCGCGGCCCGAGCGAGCAGATCGCGTGCGAGCCGGACGGCGCCGGCATCCTCGACGACGGAATCCGGCCGCGGTGGCGCGCTCGCCACGCGTTCGAGGAGTGCGAGCGCTTGCGACCGCTCGTCGGGGGCGAGTTCGAGGAGCGTCCGGGCGAGCAGGAGCTGGTTCACGGGATCCTCGGGTCCGAGGGCGAGCGCGCGGCGAAGCTCGCCCACCGCACGCTCCCGCTCGACCCAGGCCGTCAAGAAGGGAATCCGCGGGAGTTCCGCATGAAGGCGGCCGAGCAGGCGATGCGCACCGCCGGCCTCGTAGCCCGGATCGAGCGCGATCACGAGCTCCGCGTAGCGCCGCAGGCGGCTGGCGATCCCGCTTCGAAGGGCCTCGATCGCGTTCGCATCGCGAGCCGCGCTCGCGACGAGAAGCGCTCCCCAGAAGATGGTCGGCGCGGCGTGCGGGTTTCCGCGGAATGCCCGCGCCGCGACGACGGGCTCTGCGTCTTCGAGGCTCGGCGTCGCGCCGAGCGCGGCCGCTAGCTCGCGCTCCGCAAGGCGACCGTACTCGACGCCGCGAGCGAGGATGCGCTCGCGCTCGGCGGCGTCCGGCGTCGCGTACTCGGCCCGGAAGAAGATCGCCCGCAAGAGCTTCCAACCGGCCTCGAGATGCTTCGGATCCGCGCGAAAGGCCGCCTCGTAGGCGCCGATCGCCTCGTCGATCGGTCCCGCTGCGGCCCGGCCGTCGCGCTGGCCCTCGGCCCGGCGCGCGTAGGCGCCGTCGCCCCGCGCGAGGAGGCCCTCGGCGGCCTCGGCCGAAGCGGCGCTCGAGAGCGCGGCCAGGCTCGAAAGCAAGAGGGCCATGCGGAGCGAGGTCCCCCTCGATCGGTCCACGCCAGAGCACCTCCCCTGCCCCCTTTTCGGAAGTCCGGCCCCGCAATGAAGACCTGGTGCAAGCTGTCCTACCCTCGACCTCCATGAAGGCAGCCGTCTACGACCAGAACGGACCCCCGAGTGTTTTCCGCTACGAGGAAGTTCCGGACCCCACCTGCGCCCCGGACGCGGTGGTGATCGAGGTACGCGCGATCAGCATCGAGGGAGGCGACGTCCTCCACCGCGCGCGAGGCCCCCTCGCCTCCCGGCCGCACATCGTCGGCTACCAATGCGCGGGAGTCGTCCGGGAGGTCGGCGAAGAGGTCGACGACCGTCGCCCCGGAGACCGCGTGGTCGCCGTCATGACGCACGGCTCGCACGCGGAGCGCGTGGCGGTGCAGGCCGGCGCGACGTGGGTTCTTCCGGAGGGCCTCGACTTCGAGCGTGGCGCCTGCGTGCCGATCGCCGTGGGAACGGCCGACGACTGCCTCTTCGAGTTCGGCCACCTCGTGGCGGGAGAGACGGTGCTGGTGCAGGCGGGCGCCGGAGGCGTCGGAATGGCCGCGATCCAGCTCGCGAAGCGAGCGGGGGCGACGGTTCTCGCGACGGCCTCGAGCCAAGAAAAGCTCGAGCGACTCCGCGAGCTCGGTCTCGATCATGGCATCGACTACACGAAGCAGGATTTCGTCGCCGAGACGCGCCGCCTCACGAAGGGACTCGGCGCGCAGCTCGTCGTCGATTCGGTCGGTGGGCGCACGCTCCGAGGGAGCTTCGACGCAGCGGGCTACCGGGGCCGCATCATCACCGTGGGCTCATCGGCGCGCGAAGCCGACTCGGTCGATGTCTCGGTGCTCCGCGGCGGAAACAAGTCGCTCACCGGCGTCTTCTTCGGCGCCGAGCTCCTCTTCCACACCACGCGCGTCAAGCCCATGGTCGATCGTCACCTCCACGCGGTCGCGAAGGGCGATCTCCGCATCGTGATCGATCGGAGTTGGCCGCTCGCCGAGGCGGCCGACGCGCACGCCTACATCGAGAGCCGCCGGGCCTTCGGCCGCGTGCTGCTCGTGCCTTGAGCGAGCCTTCCTAGCCGCGGGGCGCGTCCGGGGCGCGGCGGCGCCCGGCGCAGGCGAGGCCCACGAGACCCGCTGCGACGAGCGCCGCAGTCCCAGGCTCGGGGACGACCGTGCCCGTGAGCGAGACGAACGAGAAGTCCGAGTTCTTCGCGCCTGCGGCCGATCCGACGGCCACCGGCAAGAAGCGGATCTTCTCGACGGCGAGATTCCCGAACGGATCGGCGACCGCCCAGAGGCCTCCGCTTCCGTCGAGTGCCGGCGAGAGGTTCGCGACCGCACCCCCCGATCCCGACCACGTGGCGGTGGTGCCGGTGACGACCGAGAGCTCGCCGGAGAAGAGCGGACCCGACGCTCCGAGCACCTCGATGCGAGCGACCTCGTTCACCTTGTCGCCGTAGTTGCCCTTCTTGAAGAGGTATCCGAGCACGATCTCGGAGAGCACGACGGGCTCCGCGAAGGTGACGGTGATCGCCTCGCCCTTGCCGTCGATCTCGCCATCGACGAAACCGTCCTTCACGCCGAGGCCCACGAAGCCGTGGTTCGACTTGTGCGCGAAGGGACGCGACGACGATTCGAAGAGCACGTCACCGATCGTGGCGCTCGTGACGCCGGCCGGGACGTCGGCGGCCGAGACGCCGAGCGCGCGAGCCGTGCCGGCGAAGCACGAGGCGGCCACGAGGCCGAGGACGAGGAATCGAGCGAGACGCTGCATGGGAGTCCTCCCGGCGGCCCGCACCGGAGCGAACCGTGCCCGCCTGCTTTGCACGTCCGATGCCAGCTTCTCCGAGCCCGAGGCGGCCCCGTTCCCGGCCGCACACTTCTCGAGCGAGCTGCAGCGACCCCGCGCGCCGATTGCACCGGCAGCGACGGCTTCGAACGTCCCATCGAGGCCGCCAGGACGCCTCCGGGGATCCCCTGCCGTGAAGCGCGCTGCAGTGCGGTGTGTGCCGGATCGAGCGATCGGGTACGTTGCGCGCCGGAGGGAATACCCGTGCACGAAACGCCCGACGACGCACCGCGCCGCGTGCTCGTCACCGGAGCGAGCCGGGGAATCGGGCGCGCGATCGCGATCGAGCTCGGCCGCGCCGGCTTTTCGATCGTCGTCCATTACCGCCGCGAAGAGACGGCCGCCGAGGCGGTCCGGGCGTCGATCGTCGCCGCGGGAGGACACGCGACGCTGCTGCGTTTCGACGTCGCCGATCGCGCCGAGACGACGAAGGCGCTCGACGCCGAAATCGACGCGCAGGGGGGGTTCTGGGGCCTCGTCTGCAACGCAGGCGTCACCGCGGACGCTCCGTTTCCGAAGCTCTCGGACGATGCCTGGGATCGGGTGCTGCGTACGAACCTCGACGGCTTCTTCCACGTCGTGAAGCCCTGTGTCATGCCGATGGTCCGTGCGCGGCGCGGTGGGCGCATCGTGACGCTCTCGTCGGCGGCGGGGATCGTCGGCAATCGCGGGCAGGTGAACTACGCGGCGTCGAAGGCGGGCCTCATCGGCGCGACGAAATCGCTCGCGCAGGAGCTCGCGAAGCGCGGCATCACCGTGAACAGCGTGGCGCCGGGCTTCATCGACACGGAGCTCCTCGCAGGGATTCCGAAAGAAGAGCTCGAGAAGCGAATCCCGATGCAGCGGCTCGGAACCTCCGAAGAGGTGGCCGCCGTGGTGCGCTTCCTCTTCTCGGAAGGCGCCGCGTACTTGACCGGCCAGGTGATCTCGGTGAACGGCGGGCTCTTCTAGTCCGGCCGTTCGAGCGTCATTCGTCCGAAGCTCGCGCGCCTCGCTCGCGGCGGAAGTGCGAGAGCGTCGCGGCCTCGAGGGAGTCCTCGGCAACGCGCCAGCGAACCACCCGACTTCGCATCCAGCGTACGGCGAGCAGATCGTAGAACGCCGCGAAGGCGCGGTTCCACATGCCGTACTTCGAAACGCCGTGGAGCCGCGGCCGGCTCTCGACGGGGACCTCGATCACACGATGGCCCTCGAGCTCGAAGAGCGTCGGCAAGAAGCGGTGCATGCCCCGAAAGACCTTGACGCGCTCGATGCACTCGCGCCGGAACGCACGGTAGGTGCAGCCGGCGTCCTGGATCGTATCGCCCGCAAGCCAGTGGACGACGGCGTTCGCGATCCGCGACTGGACGTGACGCCAACCGGTGTCTCCGGCCGTACGATCGACGCGCCAGCCGCAGGCGCAATCGGCTTCGCCCCGGCGCACGGGGTCGACGAGCTTCACGAGGTCGCTCGGTGCGTTCTGGAGATCGCAGTCCATGACGACGACGATCTCGCCGCGCGCCCGGCGCAGGCCCGCTTCGGTGGCCGCGCTCTCCCCCGAGTTGCGCTCGAGGCGGATCAAGCGGAAGCGCCCCTTCGGATCGCGCGCGACCTCGTCGCGAACCCGCTCCGCGGTCGAGTCGCGCGACCCGTCGTCGACGAAGATCACCTCGTAGGCGTCGATCCCCGCCTTCGAGAGCTCGCTCCGGAGCTCCCCGGCGAGGACCGGGACGTTCCTTTCCTCGTCGTAGGCCGGGACCACGATCGAGAGCTCGGGCGAGAACATGGCGCTAGCTCCTTCCGGCGAAGAACGATCGGATCGCCTCCGCGACGTAGTCGACGTCCTCGTCCTGCATCGCTCCCCAGCACGGTAGCGTCAGGATCTCCCGGCACACGGCTTCGGTCTTCGGCAGCGCTTCGCTCCGCACGCCGGCCCGCCCGAGCGTGGCGGGCTGGAGATGGTTCGGCACGGGGTAGTGGATCCCGGTCTGGATGCCGCGCTCCTTCAAGTGCCTCTGGAGCGCGTCGCGCTCCGGGGTTCGCACGACGTAGAGGTGGTAGACGTGCTTCGCGAGCTTGCCCTCGCGCGGAAGCCCGAGCGGAAGCCCCTGGAGCGCTTCGTCGTAGCGGGCGGCAACCCGGCGCCGGCCTTCGTTCGAGGCGTCGAGACGCCGTAGCAGGACGCGCGTCGCGGCGGCCTGGATCTCGCCGAAGCGGAGATTCCAGCCGACGATCTCGTGCTCGAACTTCTCCCGCCTGCCGTGATCGCGGAGCATGCGGAGCTTGCGCGCGAGGCCCGCGTCGTCGGTCACCACCGCCCCGCCGTCGCCGAGCGTCGGCAGGTTCTTCGACGGATAGAACGAGAAGACTCCGGCGACGCCGAATCCTCCGACGCGCTTCTCTCGCCACTCGGCCCCCTGTGCCTGCGCGCAGTCCTCGAGGACGAGGAGCCCGTGGCGGCGGGCGACGTCCCCGATCGCGTCGAGATCGCAGGGATGCCCATAGAGATGGACGGGGACGATCGCCTTGGTTCGCGCCGTGATCCGGGGCTCGAGCCATGCGGGGTCGAGGCAATGGCTCTCGTCGATGTCGAGAAAGACGGGGGTCGCGCCGGCCCGGAAGATCGCCTCGATCGTCGGAAACGCAGTCTGTGCGGGGACGAGGACCTCGTCGCCCGCGCCGATACCGAGCGCATCCATCGTGAGGACGAGTCCTGCCGTGGCGTTGGCGAGGAGCACGCAGTGCTTGCGCCCGATCCACTCGGCGAGCTCCTTCTCGAGCGCCTTGCACTCGGGGCCGAGGATGTACTGGCCCGAATCGACGGCGGCGATCACGCGGTGGCGGATCTCGTCGTCGATCTCCACGCGCGAGAGCGGCACCTTGCGCAGCTTCGACTGCGACCTGGCTTCTGGTTGCCGGGCGGGGAAATCGAGCGCGATGCAACGCCCCTCTCGAGCCGAGCGTTCGGCGGCCTCGAGGACCGCCGTCGCGGCGGCGCCATCGAAGCCGTCCGCCGCCACCGGCGAGGCGCGACCGGTACGACAGGCCTCGACGAATCCGGCGAGCTCGCTCGTGAGCGGCTCCTCGTGGCCGATCTCGACCTCGCGAACCTCGCCGCAGATGGCCTGCCAAGCTCCGCGCTCGTCGCGCTCGTGGTGGTGGCCGTAGACCTCGAGACGCCCGCTCTTCGCGAGCAGATCCGCACGCAGCACGCCGGCCGTGCCGAGGATCTCGAGATCGCGCCGGGGCTCGGGCGAAAAGCAGCTCGCCTCGACGATCGCCCGGACGCCGCCGTAGTCGAGCGATAGAAACGCCGCGTCGTCGAGGCCGCGCCCGAGAGGGTCGCTCGTCGCGGCCGTCACCGCGAGCGGCTGGCGACCGAAGAGCCACGAGAGGAGATCGACGAAATGGATTCCGTCCGAAATC
>CAJPFO010000244.1 GCA_905339255.1 Myxococcaceae bacterium | reverse complement strand
GCCTCGCGGGCGGGTGGAGCATTGCGGGCCGGTGTTCGCATTCCTGTGTAGGGGCGACCCGCCGGGTCGCCCCTACCGGACACGCGGACAGGTCGGGCGTGGGGGCGGGTGGAGCATTGCGGGCCGGTGTTCGCATTCCTGTGTAGGGGCGACCCGCCGGGTCGCCCTCCGCGGCCCGAATCCCGGCCCGATCGCCTAGCCCGCGAGAACGAGAGGCCGAAGTCCGGCGGAAACGGCCTTCGCTGCGGAGCGGTCGCGGGCGCTTCCGTCCCAGACGGCGAAGCCGATTCCGGTCGATGCGCCCCCCGCGAGCGAGATGAAGCCCACGCCGGGAGCGGTGAGCGGGCGCCGGAAGACGAGCGACCAGCCGCGGCCGTCGTGCGCCGCACGAGCCTCGAGACCCGAAGACCCGGCGGGTCGCCGTTGGCTCGTCGCGTAGCCCTCGGCGATCACATCGAAGGGAGCCTTCGCGTCGGCGCGCCAGAGCCAGGCGTTCACGGGCTTTCCCGGCGAGCCCATGTGGAAGGGATCGGCGCCCGGAGCGAGCGGGAAGATCACCGCCGCCGCGTCGGCGAAGCGATCGAGATCCGCGATCGAGTCGTCGCGCGTCGTGTCCGGCCAGCCGAGCCGCAGGAGAAGGCTCACGCCGTCGTGAACCGCTCGGAGCTCGATCCCCGGGACGCGGCCGTGGCCCGTGCTCGCCGCGACGTAGGGCGAGACGGCTGCGACGAGCGCCACCGGTGCCGGCGCGAGCGGGATCGTCGAGGTGGAGAGCGCGCTCCAGAGCGGAGCGGTCGGATCGAGGAGCTTCGCGGTATCTCCGGCGCTCCGGCGCTCTGCGCGAAGCGAGGCGCTCATGACGGCGTGCTCCGCTTCGGGCCCTTCGCAGGATCGCTCGGCGGCGCGAGTCCGGGGCCTCCCGGATCCCGGACGAAGCCCCCGAAGCGTTCCCGCCAGACGCGGCCGACGAGCAGATCCATGAGCGCGGAGGGCTCCTTGCGCATCCGCTTCGCGCGCTCCTCGCGAAGCGTCGCGAGCGCGCGATGGACGTCGGCGCCGAAATAGCGCTCGAGCACCTCGGGCGGAATCCGCATCGTCTCGGTCAGGTTCCCTTCGGAATCGTACGAAAGCGGCGAGAGCGGCGGAACGTAGTAGACGTTCGGCTGCGTCCCGTACTCGGGGTGCAGCGCAAGCGCCACCCTCCAGACCTTCACGAGCTGGTGGACCTGGCTCTTCTCGTCATCGAGGTAACCGTACGCCCGCGTCCGTCCGGGGCATTGCCGGTGGCATGCGGGCGCGATCCCTTCCTCGACCCGAGGGAAGCAGCCGATGCACTTCTCGCTCGTACTCGTCACCGGGTTGTAGAAGACCATCTTGTAGGGACATGCCTCGACACAGTGCCGGTGTCCTTCGCAGCGATCCTGATCGATCACGACGAGCCCGTCGTCGCGTTTGTAGATCGCGTTGCGCGAGCAGGCGTCGAGGCAGGCGGGGTTCGTGCAGTGGTTGCACAGCCGCGGGAGGTAGAAGAAATAGGGATTCGGCCACTCGCCCGAGGCCTGGTCCTCGTCCCAGTTGTAGCCCCAGGCCGGTGCACCACCCCGTGCGCTCGAGGGTTCGAGCCGCACGCTCTGGCCGCGGGCCGAGTGGAGGACCTCGTCGTGGTTGAACTGGAGGACGTCGCCGCAGTCGACGAGCGTGGTGAGCTCGCCCGGCCGAGGGCTCGCGTCCTCTCGGAAGCCGCCTCCCTTCTTCTCGAAGTCACGCGGATAGCCTCGACCCGGGCAGGTCGCGACGCTCATCCAGCGCATGTGCTCGGTGCCGGGGCGCTGCGTCCAGAGGCTCTTGCAGGCCATCACGCAGGTCTGGCATCCCATGCACTTGCCGAGGTCGATCACGGCCGCGAGTTGCCGGCTCGACTTGCGGAGCTCGGCCTTGGTGGCGCCGCCCTTCATGTGCGCGTCTCCGCTGCGCGCGGCGCGTCGCCGATCTTCACGAAGTCGACGCGGAGGCCGCGGTCGCTCGCGGGCGTCGGAGTTCCGCTCGCGAGCACGTGACGGAGCTGTCCGTAGCCTCCGGCCAGGTGGAGGCTCTTCGGCATCCCGACGAGGAGCGCATCGTGCGAGCGCCAGCCCGCGAACTGGAACGACTCCCACATGTAGACGACGACCTGGTCGGGCGGCACGGCGGCCGAGGTCGAAACCATGAGCTCGGCGGCGTCGACGTCGTTGAACAGGCGAACGGTGTCGCCATCGGCCACGCCGCGCTCCTTCGCGATGCGGTCGTTCACGAAGAGGACGGGCTGGCCGCGGTGCAGACGCAGGAACTCGGGGACCGCGATGTGCATCGAGTGGATGCTCCCGCGGATGTGACCGCTCACGAGCCGGAACGGATGCCGTCCGCCGATCGGCGGAATCTCCTTGTAGGTCGGGAGCGCTTCGCCGGCCTCGAGGTACCACTCGTGATCGATGTAGAACTGCGCGCGGCGAGCGTAGGTGGCGTAGGGCTCGCCGCGCTCGACGTGCCAACGCAGGCTCACGTACGGCTTGCCCGGCTCGATCTCGGTGGCGGTCCGCGTGCTCGTGCCGCGCCCGAGGCTCGCGAAGGGGAGCTGCCCGCGTTCGACGATTGCTTCGTAGCCCGCGTCGGGGCCGAAGAGTCCGACGGCATCGGTGATCGCCATGTACTCCCGCACCACGTCGGGATGGGTCTCGAGGTGGCCGCCAATCGTGAAGCGATCGCCTGCGTCGGCGTAGCGGCGCTCCTCGCCG
>CAJPFO010000243.1 GCA_905339255.1 Myxococcaceae bacterium | reverse complement strand
GGCGGAGGCGGCGGCGGGGGCTGGATGATCGTGACCTGCTGCACCTGTTTCTTAAGCGAGACGGGCTTCTCGAACAGCCCTTGCAGCAGCCAGACGCCTATCCCCACCAAAGCCACCAGCAGCACCCCCGCCGCCACCGGCAGGTGGCGCAGCAGCTTTTTCTTCTTTTCCATGGCCTACTCCGAGGACTTGGTAGGGTGGGCAAACGGCTCCATCGTTTGCCCACGCGGGCAAGGCCATGCGATCGGGCCAATCGGCGGGCAGGCAACAAGACGCCTGCCCGCCCTACGGTTTGGTCTGAATGTCGCGGTCTTCCTGCCCATCTACTTCACCAGCTTCTGCGTGACCAGCCCGAGCTGGCTGATGCCGAGCCTTGTGACCACGTCCAGCACCTCGATGACCTTCTCGTACTGGATCGAGGCGTCGGCCTTCAGCACGACGGGCAGGTCCGGCGTCGCGGCCTTGTACTGGCCGAGGCGGGACTCCAGCTCCTCGATGCTGACCGGATAGGTGTCCAGGTAGATCGTGCCGTCCGGCGTGATCGAGATCGCCTTCGTCTTCGGCTTGGACAGCGCCGGGGTGGCGCTGGCCTTGGGCAGGTTGACGGTGATGCCCTGCACCGTGGCGGTGGTCATGATGATGAAGATCAGCAGCAGCACGTAGGCCACGTCCAGCATCGGCGTGATGTTGATGTCGTCGTAGACCTTGCCTTCCTCCTCGACCTTCATGGCGTATTCCCCCTCACCCCAACCCCTCCCCCACGGGGGAGGGGCTTTTGTCTCCCCTCTCCCCCAAGAGGATAGGGGCCGGGGGTGAGGGGCCGTTGCCGCCCCCGGCGGCGCGCTCGGCGACCAAGGCCAGGAACTCGTCGGTGAACACCCGCATGTCGGCGGTGATGTCCTTGATCTGGGTGAGCAGGTAGTTGTAGGCGAACAGCGCGGGGATGGCGACGGCGAGGCCCGCGACGGTCGCCAGCAGGGCCCCTGAGATGCCGGGGGCGATGGCGTTGATGTTGACATCGCCGGTGGCGGCGATCACGGCGAAGGTGATCATGACCCCCAAGACCGTGCCGAGCAGCCCCAGGAACGGCCCGCCGGAGATGGCGATGGTCAGCAGCACCATGTTCTTGTTCAGGCGCTGGCCCTCGCGCACCGCCGCCGCGTCCAGCCGCGCCCGCAGCACGTCCAGCGCCCGCGGGGTGAGCGGCCTGTCCAACGAATTGCCGTAGCGCTTCCTCAGCTCCTGGACGCCTGCGTGGTAGACGTGGTAGAGGGGCGAGCTTTGGAAGTGGTCGTGCCTGCCCGCGACGGCGGCGAGGAAGTCGGAGTCGGCGAATTCCTTCTCCTCCTCGGTCTCCTCCTGGTCCAAGGCCCCCGGGTCGGCTGTTTCCATGTTGCGGTATTGTTCGAGGAATGCGCGGTTGTCTTTCTTGGCGCGGGAGAGTGCAAGGCCCTTGGTAATCATCACGATGAGGCTGATGACGAGCATCACGCCGCACAGCGCGATGACCGCCCAGCCCTCCACGGTCAGGCTTTGCAGGATGATGGTGAAGTACTGGATATTGCCCCCCTGGCTTTTGCCCTCGTCCTGGCCGAAGCTGAGCACCTGGAAGTCGGGGCTTTGCGAGCGGAACGACAGCTTGATCCAGTCGGCGCTGCGGGCCTTGTTAGAGACTTGCACCTCGTCGAGCAGGCCGTTCAGGCCCGTACCGACGGTCAGGCCGGGACTGAACGCAACCAAGTTGATCGGTGCGTCGACCGCCTTCGCACCGTCCACGTACAACTCCAGCCGGTCCTTCCTCGCCACCACAGCCACATGCTGCCACTTCCCCGGTTGCAGGTTGGCCGCCGGGGTCTGCGCCACGGCGGCCGCGCCCTGGTAGCGCGCCGTCAGCGCCTGGCCGTTGAGCGAAAGCCCCAGCCCGGACTTCCCGTCCGCCGCCTCGAACAGCTTGGCCGTGCCCTGCGGCGAGTCGAACTTCAGCCAGGCGCTGAAGCTGAAGCCGCCCTCGGGGGACACCGCCAGCGACGGCGCGGGCTTGATGCCTATCCCGCCCCGTCCGTCGAACCGCGCCGCCGCGCCGATCCAGCCGCCCGGCTCGACGGTGGCCTTCGACTCAAACGCATGGTTGCCGTAGGCCGTCGCATCCTGCGGCAGGGCCTGGCCCTCGGCGAAATGCAGCACCAAGGCTTGGGCCGTGTCCCACACCCCCGCAGCGTCGGAACCGTCCTCGGCGGCGGCGTTGCCGTAGTACATCCAGAACGAGTCCGTGCTGTTCCCCCCGCGCACGGACGGGAGCCTCACCCACAGCAAGGCGATCTGGCTGGCCGCGTCCACCTTCTCGGCGGCGTGCCTCAGCGGCGTCTTGTCGTCAGCCATGAAACGGATGTCCTTGCCGCCTTCGGCGAGGTCGGCGAAATAGGCGAAGTTGCCCGCGTGCAGCCGCACCAGCAGCGGGAAGTCCGCCAGGGTCTCCTGGGTGTCCGCCCCCGTCAGCCCCGCGTCCACCGCCACCTGCTTGCGCGATGCCCAACCGTCGTTGAACCACGCCAACGCCAGCCCCGGCAGCAGCAACAGGGCCAGGCCCAGTCTGAGGAATCCAAAGCTTAGGCACCGCCATCGCTTCATCTCGCAGACGGTCGTTTTTGAGGGCCAGCCGCCTGGAAAACTCATCGAACCGATCCCGGCGAACGCCTGCGCAATCCTCCGAACCCCAAGCCCAGCAAGCCGCCGAGCATCAGCAACGCCGTCGCAGGCTCGGGAACCGTCGCATCGACGACGATCAGGGCGGTCAGGTTCGATGCATAACGCCCGCCTTTGAGGTCATTGGAGACCACCGTTCGGGCGAATCCATCCAGCCCCAAGGCGCTGCCGGGGGCGTTGGCATAGGCCAGTAAATTCGGCTGGTTGCCGAAATTGGTCAGCAACTCGCCCATGGAAAACACCACTTGGTAGCCATCGGTGCCGGTGGCGATGACGATGTCGCGGAGGATGTCGTTCTTGATGGCCGGATCAACGCTGATGACGGATTGGTTCAACAGACCCAATAGCGAGACGCCCGTGAATGTCGTTCCGGGGAGTGTCCCGCCTGTCGATGAAACAGTGACCGTGGAAGTCGGCAGGCTGCCCGGCAGGTTCGCGGCAGTGTAGGTGATCGGCGTGTCCACATCGCCGCTGACGGTGAACTGGGTCGAGGTTCCCCCCGGACCTGGCGTGTAGGCCACATGGCCGACTTCGAGGCTGGACAGATTGGAGACCCAGCGGCCCGCCTTGATGTCGCCGGGGGCGACGATGCGGGCGAAGCCGCTGGTGGTCAGGTCTTGTCCGTTCAGTTGATAGGCGATGATATCGTTTTGGTTGCCAAAGGCTGGATTGATCTCGCCCAACGAAAAGGCCGCCTTGTAGCCGTCGGTGCCGGTGGCGACGACGTAATCCCGCAAGAAATCGTTTTTGGGAACGGTGGAATCCGTTTTGAGGTAAGAACTTAGAAAGCTATTGAGCGAGATGCCGGTGTAATCATCCGTGCCGCCACCGTTTTTCGGAACGGTGACTGTTTTGACCGCCGTTGGATTGGCAGCCGCATAGGACTGCAAAGCGGCAAGATCGAAGCTGCCGGGTGTCGCGCTACTGACAAAACCGCTGAGGGTGAATTCGGTGGAGATGATGGCAGCCGTGGCTGGCTGCCAGGCCGCTGCCAGAAAAACGGACAAGAAAATGAAAGCGAGGCGGACACGCAACGCGGACATTACAGGATGGATACTGTTCATGGATCAAACCTCAGTCAAGTTTTCACAGTAAGGCGGACGCCTGTGCCGGGAGGATTTGCCGAGTCCTACGGGGCATCCCATTCTTAAGCTGTCCTTGAGAGAGGCCGGTGGCAAGCCCGTGCCTGTCATCCCAAACATCGCGGTTCCGCAAGAGTGACATCCCTGTCGGGAAACAGCCTTGTTTCCGAGTCCTCACACAAAACAACCGGTGTCGGCATTGCGCAGGCTGGGAGCGGCTTTTTGCTTAACGCAGTTCAGCCGAGGAGTAGTTGGGGTTGATGATCGGGATCGTGCAAGCGTCCGGCGTGCCGGAGGCGGCGCGGGTGTAGGGCGTGACCGGGTAGGTCTCGTTCCAGGTCGCGTTCGGCGCATAACCGTTCGCGCTCAGGGCCACATAGCCGGCCTGTCCCCAGCTATGTTTGCTGATGTTGGTGTTGCGCGAAGCCACGACCGCCGGGAGTTGGCTGTAGGCCACCAAGGCGTTGAGCGCCTTTTCGATGTTGCTGCCCGCAGGCGCTACGGAGCCGGTCTTCCAGGAAATGCCGTACTCGCCCACCAAGGGGTAATGGCCCAGGAAGACTTGTTCGCCCGTGGGCAAGGCACCGTTGATCTTGATGAAACGGTAGTTGGTGCCACGGCTGGCGTTGCGCTCGGTGGTCTGGATGCTGATGGCCCACTGGTTGCCGTGGGGCACGCCGGTGGCTGGCGGGTTGGGGTAGGGCGGGGAATTGGAGGTGCCAAACCATCCGTTGGTGCCGTCGTTGTAGTCCTTCAGGCAGTTGTCCACCGCGCCCAGGCTGGTGGCATAGCCCACGTCCGCAGGCCCAAAGCCTGGCTGTGCGATGGCCGGCGCCGAAGATCCCAGACAGGGGTATTGCAGCACATTCGCCAACAGGGCCACCTGCTGGCCCGCGCCATTTTCCCGGCGGCAGATATGCACCGTCGTGTCCAAGGGATTGCTCAAACCACTGATCCCCGCCGTGACCCCGTCGGCCACCACCTGCGGCAGGGTCTTCTCGACACCGCCCACCTTCACCCGGAAAGTGCCCCAATCGTAGGTGGTCCCGGTGAACAGGCTGACCAATTGTTCCTTGGACAGGCTTGGCACGCAGCCCCGGTCTTCGCTGCCCACGGTGCAGGCGACATTGGGCGTCTGGTCGAGGGTGTTGGTGATCTGCCCACTCACAATTCCCGCGTATTGCAGGGCGTTGCGCAGTTTCAACGTCACCGGGATGCCGATGATGTGGCCGGCGATGGCGAACCGATTGTCGAGGGTGGTCGCGTCGATGTCGCTATAGCCCGGCGTCACGTTGTCGCTGCCGTGGAACACGTCCGGGGTGATGTCAGACGTGGCCGCCGTCGCATGGATGCCGGGAGTGACCACGGTGCAGGAGTAGTTGAACCCATAGGCGACACCAGCGGACGTGAAGGTTCCGTTGACCGCCGTGCAGCTCGCCGTGACCGGATCGGCCAGGTAAGTGAGGGCCGTGCCGTTGGCCACCGCGTCCAGGCCGATGAAAGACGCCCCGAGCCGCCGCCTGGAAATCCACAAGCGGGTGGTGTGGTGCGCGCCCGTCCCGCCAGTCAGTCCTGGAATGCGGGTGTCGTCGGTGTTGCAGTAGATGGCCGAGTAATCGTTATTGGTGGCGCTGGCCGGGGTGCCGGTGTAGTTCTGGAAGTAGACATGCGTGGTGGTGCCTGCGCCGCTGGTGTTGGCCGCGTCGAGGCACAGCGCGTTGGCGGGGACCACGCCGCCGATCAGAAACCCGAAATTGGGGTCGTTGGCCTGGGAGCCTGGGATGTAAAGGCTCAGTTGCGGCGCGCCGTCCGCCGGGGTCAACGCCCAAGCAGGGCCGCAGCCAGCGGCCAGCAGCAGGAGCAATAGTTTTTTTGGCACATGATGGGGCATGGAAAGTCTCCTCAAGGAAGGGGGGTTATGCTGGGGTCACGAGGCTAGGCGGTGTTTTTTATGCGTCACGCCCGCGCCGTTTGAACAACCCCAAGCCGGCCAGGGCGCTGGAAAACAGCCAGACAGAGGCGGGCAAGGGCACGGGGGTCGATGAGGCCCAGGTG
>CAJPFO010000242.1 GCA_905339255.1 Myxococcaceae bacterium | reverse complement strand
CTCCGAGCCCGAAGCGCCCGGAAACGGCGACGATTCCGGCCGGGAGCAGGCTCCGACCGCGCTCGACGAGCGCTCGTGCGGCGCCGTCGTCGACGGTGATCCGGCCGCGAGGTTTGGTCGTGAAGGCGAGCCAGTGCTTGCGACTTCGCATTCGCTCTCCGGGAAGGAAGAGCGTCCCGATCTTCTCTCCGTTGCAGGCGCGGACGAGCGCGTCCCTCGTCCGGCCGCTGCAAACGATCGTCGCGGCGCCCGAGCGTGCCGCCGCGCGGGAGGCTTCGAGCTTCGTCGTCATCCCACCGCGGCCGAAGGCGTGGCCCGATCCCTGCGCCGCCGCTTCGAGGTCGGGGTGGAGCGCATCGACCACGTCGTAGAGCGGGGGCTTGCGCCGGCCGGGGCGGGGCGGCTCGTGGTAGAGCCCCTCGACGTCCGTGAGCAGCACCAGGAGATCGGCTCCCACGACGTTCACGATGTTGGCCGAGAGGTTGTCGTTGTCGCCGAAGCGGATCTCCTCGGTCGCGACCGTATCGTTCTCGTTCACGATCGGGACCACACCGAGCCGGAGAAGCGTCGCGAACGTATTGCGGGCATTGAGGAAGCGTTCGCGGTCCTCGAGCCCGGTCCGGGTCAGGAGGACCTGCGCCACGTGGCGGTCGTGTCTCGCGAAGAGCTTGCGGTAGAGCTCGACGAGGCCGATCTGCCCGACCGCGGCGGCGGCCTGCTTCTCGGGAATCGACCGCCCGGGATGGCTCCAGCCGAGAACGCGCGAGCCGATCGCGATGGCTCCCGAGCTCACGAGCACGACCTCGCGGCCCTCGCCGAGAAGCGCCGAAATCTGTCGTGCGAGATCGGCGAAGACGCGGCGCCGGAGCACTCCGGCGTCGGTCAGGATGCTGCTTCCGACCTTGACGACGATTCGTCTCGCCCGCTTCGCGGCGCTTCGAGAGGCGCCCTTCACGAAGAGGCCTCGACCGCGGAAGCGTCGCGGCTCGCCGCGTCGAGCGCTCGCGCCATCGCCGAGAGGAGCTCGCGAATGCCCTCGCCGGTCGCCGCAGAGACCCGAAGCACCTCGCGGCCTCGCGCCGCGAGCTGCGTCTCGAGCGCGTCCAGTGCGGAGCGGTTGGCGACGAGATCGACCTTCGTGAGCGCGATCAGCTCGGTTCGCGTGGTGAGCGCGGGATCGTAGGCCTCGAGCTCGTGCGCGATGGTGGCATGGTCGGCCAAGGCGTCACGGCCATAGAGCGCGACGGCGCCGACGTCGAGACAGTGGACGAGAACCCGCGTCCGCTCCGCGTGACGCAGGAAACGATCGCCCAGGCCCGCTCCGCCGCTCGCGCCTTCGATGAGACCGGGCAGATCCGCCACCACGAAGCGTCGCTCTCCGACCTCGACCACGCCGAGCGAGGGGACGAGCGTCGTGAACGGGTATGCGGCCACCCGGGGACGCGCTGCGGAGATGCGGCGAAGCAGGGTCGACTTGCCGGCGTTCGGAAGGCCGACGAGCCCGACGTCGGCGAGGAGCTTGAGCGAGAGCCGGATCCGCTTCGATTCGCCCGGCCGAGCCGGAGTCGCGAAGTCGGGCGCCTGCCGCGTCGGGGTCGCGAAGTTCGCGTTGCCGAGCCCCCCGCGCCCGCCGCGCGCCAGGACGATGCGCTCAGCGTCGCGAACCAGGTCGGCGATCGGAGCGGCACCCTCCGGCGCGTCCGCGTCGAAGACCATCGTTCCGACCGGAACGCGGATCACGGCGTCCTCGCCGCGTGCGCCGTCCTTGCGGCTTCCCTGGCCGTTCGCGCCGCGCCCTGCGCGGACTTCGGGCCGCAGGCGCTGATCGACGAGGGTGGCGAGGTTGCGATCGGCGACGATCACCACGTCTCCCCCGCGGCCTCCATCGCCTCCGTCGGGGCCCCCTCGCGGAATGTACTTCTCGCGACGGAAGCTCACGCAGCCCTGGCCGCCGTCTCCCGCCGAGACACTCACGAGTGCCTCGTCGATGAAGCTCTCGGTCGAGTTCATGCGCGCCCCTGCGCGAGCCGGCGCGCCCGGGGCCTACGCCGTCGGAAGAGGCTCCGCGACGCTCGCCACGACCTTGCCCTTCGAGCGCCCGTACGAGACGACGCCGTCGATGCGGGAGAAGAGCGTGTAGTCGCGGCCGAGACCGACGTTGCGGCCGGGGTGAATCTTCGTTCCGCACTGGCGAACGAGGATCGCGCCCGCATGGACCTGCTGTCCCGCGAAGACCTTGACGCCCCGGCGCTGGCCATTGCTGTCGCGCCCGTTTCGCGAGCTTCCCTGCCCCTTCTTGTGTGCCATCTCGCTAGCCCTCGATCCGCTCGACGCGGATCTCCGTGTAGCTCTGCCGGTGGCCCATCTTCCGGCGATATCCCTTGCGGCGCTTCATCTTGAAGATCGTGATCTTCGGGCCGCGATCCTGCGCGGTGATGGTCCCCACCACGCGTGCCCCGGCGACGAGCGGCTGGCCGATTCGTGCGTCGCCGTCGCCCCCGACGAGGAGCACCTCGCCGAGCTCGACGGCCTCGCCCACGGCACCGGGGAGCTTCTCGACCCGAACGGCCTCTCCCGGGCTCACGCGGACCTGCTTCCCTCCGGTTCGAATCACGGCATACATGCGGTCTGGCTCCTCGAAGGCGCCGAATTATCGGGGAATCCGCCCCGGCGTCAACGGCCCGGGAAATCGTCCTCGGCATCGAGGAGATCGAAGGAGCTGAGCTCCTCCGCCGCCGACAAGCCGACCGGACTGCTCGCGGGCGCCGACACGGCCCCCGGGGCCTGCGAGCCCTCTTCGGCGGCCCGCTCGTCGCTGCCTCGCGCAGCGAGTGCCGGCGGCTCCAACGAGCCTCGAGCGACGCCGGCGGGGGCCTCCTCGGCAGCTTCGGGTTCTTCGGCGACGATCGGTTCGGGTCCGGGCTCGGGCGGCGCCATTCCGAGCCAGCGCAGGTGGAGGGGCACGGGCTCGCCCTCGCCCTCGGCCGTCACCTCGAACTGCTCCTGGTGCAGCCCGGGGCGCGCGCGCACCTCGATCTCTCGGCCGAGGCTCTGCTCGAGCGATTGGAGCGAGACGCGTTCGCGCAGGAGCTGTTCGGCGACCCTGGGGTTCACGGTGAGGACGACCCGCCGGCCCCGGAAGCGCGGCAGATCCTTGCGGATCTCGCGCAGCACCTTGAACGCGACGCTCTCCTGCGAGAGGACGTAGCCCCGGCCATCGCAGTACGCGCACGGTTCGCAGAGCGTCTGGACGAGATTCTCGCGCGTCCGCTTGCGCGTCATCTCGACCAGACCGAGCTCGGAGATCTTGAGGATGTTGGTCTTCGCCTTGTCGGCGCGCAGCGCCTCCTGCAGCGCGCGGTAGACCTTTTCGCGGTTCTCCGCCGCGTCCATGTCGATCAGGTCGATGATGATGAGGCCGCCGATGTTGCGGAAGCGGAGCTGGTAGACGACTTCCTTCACGGCCTCGAGGTTCGTCTTGAGGACGGTTTCCTCGAGATCGCGCTTTCCGACGTAGCGGCCGGTGTTCACGTCGATCGCCGTGAGCGCCTCGCTCTGGTCGACGATCAGATAGCCGCCGCTCTTGAGCCAGACCTTGCGCCCCAGGTTCGAGTCGATCTGGGGCTCGATCCCGAAATGGTCGAAAATCGGTGCGGCCCCTGCGTAGCGTTCGATTCGCGGCTTCGGATCGGCCATGAAGCGCGTGACGAAGTCCTGCATCTGGGCGTGGACCTCGGGCGAGTCGACCACGATGCGCTTGGTCTCCGAGCTCGCGAAGTCGCGGATCACGCGCAGCGGGAGCGAGAGCTCCGAGTGCAGGACGGCCGGGGCGTGGACACCGTTCTCGCGCGAGCCGATCTGCTCCCAGACGGAAACGAGATACCGGACGTCCGCCTCGAGATCGACTTCGCGAACGCCCTCTCCCGCCGTGCGGATGATGAAGCCGAGATCGCGGGGCCGGACGCGCTCGACGGCGTCTCGCAGTCGGCGCCGCTCCCGGTCGGAATCGATCCTGCGCGAGACGCCGACCCGGTTGCCCCACGGTGTGAGCACCAGGTGCCGGCCGGCAATCGAGACGTGCGAGGTGATCCGTGCGCCCTTGGTCCCGATCGGCTCCTTGGCGACCTGGACCACGATCTCCTGGCCTTCGCGAAGCAGCCGGTCGATCTGGGGCGGCTGGCGGTTGCGGCCTCGGCCGCGCCGCGCGGCCGGGCGCGGCTCGTCGTCGTCCATCTCGACGTCCGCCGGGTCCACGCGCTCGAGGTAGTCGCCCGCGTAGAGAAAGGCGGCCTTCTCGAGACCGATGTCGACGAACGCGGCCTGCATGCCGGGAAGCACACGTGTCACGCGGCCCTTCAGCACGCTCCCGACCATCGAGACGCCCCCGCGGCGCTCGATGTGGAGTTCACTGAAAAGCCCCCGCTCGAGGATGGCGACACGCGTCTCACCGCCCTCGGCGTTGATCAGGATCTCGTTCTGCATGGGTCCGACCTCGACGGCCGGGACTTCTTGGGAGCGGCGGGGCTGGACGGGTCGAGCGGCGGGCGCGAGCCCCCGCCGCCGGGACGGATTATCCTGCTAAAATCCCGGAAACAATGGAGATTTTTGATTTTCTGAGATTGACTCTCAAGCTCGTTCGACCTACGGTGCCGGAACTCTGGAGGCGATCTGCTCGGGCCCCGGTGCAGCCCCCGCCGCCCGTCCGACCCGATCCGAGCCTCCGTGGGGCGTCCCGCCTCGAGCGGCGGAGAACCCCTCTGGCCCGCTGAAACACATTCTTCAGGGAACATTCATGGATCCGGGCGGCGAGGTCAAGCGCGATCCGAGAACCCGACTGCCCCAGGCCGATCGCCTGATCCGCGAACTGCGTGAGGAGCTGCCCGAAGTGCCCGTCTGGGCCGCGACCGCGGCGGCGCGATCGGCGCTCTCGCGAGCCCGGGAGCTTCTCGCGCACTCGCCGGAGCGCCCGATCTCGCTTCCGGGTCTGCTCGAGAGCGCGCGGGCCGAGGCGTTCCGGCTCGTGAGGGGCCATCCCCGCAGGGTCGTGAACGCGACCGGCGTCGTGCTCCACACGAATCTCGGTCGGGCGCCGCTCGCGCCTGGCGCCGCCGAGGCCGCCGCGGCGGCGGCCTCGGCCTACGGCGACCTCGAGCTCGATCTGGCGCTGGGGAGCCGGGGGGATCGGCTCGGTGCGGTCGCCGTGAAGCTCGCGCTGCTCGCCGGCGCGGAGGCCGGCCATGCCGTCAACAACGGCGCCGCGGCGCTCCTGCTCGCGCTCGACACGCTGGCGCGAGGCCGCGAGGTGGTGATTTCACGCGGCGAACTCGTCGAGATCGGAGGCTCGTTTCGCATCCCCGAGATCGTCGAGCGTGCGGGCGTGCGGCTCCGCGAGGTCGGTACGACGAACCGGACGCATCTTCGCGATTACGAGGCGGCGATCGGCCCCGAGACGGCTGCGATCGTGAAGGTGCATCGCAGCAATTTCGAGATCCGCGGTTTTACGGCAGAGGTCGGCCTCGACGCGCTCGCGGGCCTCGCTCGCGCCCGCGGCCTCCCGCTCGTCGAGGATCTCGGCAGCGGGAGCTTCGTCGACGCGTCCGTCTACGGCCTTCCCGAGTCGGCGGATGCGAGAGCGAGGCTTCGAGAGGGGGCGGATCTCGTGCTCTTTTCGGGGGACAAGCTCCTCGGAGGCCCGCAGGCCGGACTTCTCGTCGGGAGCGCGGCGCTCGTCGCGAGGCTCCGGCGCAACCCGCTCGACCGCGCGCTCCGGCTCGACAAACTTCGCCTCGCCGCGCTCGATTGGACGCTCGCGGCCCTGCTCGAGGGTCGCGGTGACGAGCTTCCCGTGCTCGGCATGCTCGGGCTCGCGGTCGAGGCCCTCGAAGTGCGGGCCGTGGCGCTGGCGAGGCGGATCGTCGCGGCCAGTGGCGGCGCGCTCGCCGCGGCGGCGCGTCGTGAGCGCGCACCGGTCGGCGGCGGATCCTTGCCGGGGATCGAGCTCGAGACCTGGGTGGTTCGCATCACGGACCCCTCCGGCGCGCTCGGTGCCGAAGACCTCGCCCGGGGCTTGCGTGCGGCGCCGGTGCCGGTTCTGCCACGGATTCATGACGCGGCTCTCTGGGTCGACGTGCGTACGCTCCTGCCCGGCGACGAGGAAGACGTCATCTCGGCCGTCTCGGCCGTGCTTTCCGGCGCGGCGCGTTGAAGCCCCCCCTCCGCTCCGGTAGCCTCCGGGCGCGAACGGCATGCTGAACACGAGCGTTCTCGTCCTCAACCGCTCCTATCTGCCGATCCAGGTGACATCGGTGCGGCGAGCTTTTGCCCTGATCTATCAGGGGATCGCCCGCGCCGTGAACGAGCGCTACCAGACCTTCGATTTCGAGAGCTGGGCCGAGCTCGCGAAGGTCCGCGATGGCGACACGGTCGGAACCCTGCGCGGGCCGATCCCCGTGCCGCGCGTGATCGTGCTCACGGCCTTCGATCGCGTGCCGAAGCGACACGTCCGCTTCAGCCGCATCAACATCTACGCGCGCGACAACTTCACCTGCCAGTATTGCGGCGTGCGACACGCGCGCTCCGAGCTCAACCTCGACCACGTCGTTCCGCGTGCGCAGGGGGGCCGCAGCACCTGGGAGAACGTCGTCTGCAGCTGCCTCGAGTGCAACCGGCGCAAGGGCAACAAGACGCCTGCGCAGGCGGGCCTGCACCTGCGGCGGCCCCCGGCGCGGCCGCGCTGGACGCCGCTCATGAATCTCATGCTCTCGAACGTCCGCTACACCGAGTGGCGGCCGTTTCTGAACGTCGTCGACGCGTCCTACTGGAACACGGAGCTGGTCCCGTAGGAAGGCCGCGAGCCGGCCGTCGTCGTGGAGGGCGCGACACGGGCACCGAAGCCACGGGCAGGCCGGCACGAGCGGCGGCGAGGCCGCGTCTCGTCGCCGTCGGGGGCGGCAAGGGGGGCGTCGGCAAGACGTTCTTCGCGTCGAACCTCGCGACGTGCCTGGCGCGCGAGGGGCACTCGGTCGTCGCGGTCGACGCAGACCTCGAAGGCGCGAACCTGCACACCGCCCTCGGGGTGAGCTCGCCGCGAGCGAGCCTCGCCGACTACGTCGCGCAGCGTGAGGAGGACATCTCGAAGCTCGTCGTCGAGACCCCCTTCGCGCAGCTCGGCCTGATCGCGGCGACGCAGGCGCACCTCGGCGCGGCGCAGCCCGCGCACTTCCGCCGAGCGCGGCTCATCCAGCGCCTGCGCGCGCTCGCCGTCGATTTCGTGATCGTCGACCTCGGCGCCGGCATGTCGCACGCGACGCTCGATTATTTCCTCGCGGCCGACGATGGCGTGCTCGTGCTCACGCCCGAGCCGACCTCGGTCGAGAACGCCTACGGCTTCCTCCGCGCCGCCTTCTACCGCCGCATGCATCTCACGCTCACCTCGGGGCTGGTCCGCAAGCTGATCGCGCAGGCGATGGACCAGCGCAACGAGCAGGGGATCCGCACACCGCTCGATCTCGTCCGTGAGGTCGAGGCGCGCGACCCTCGCGAGGCGCAGCGCTTCCTCGCCGCGCTCCGCCAGCTCCGCCCCCGGCTGGTCGTGAACGAAGTGAGCTCGGCCGAGGAGATCAAGCTCGGCTTCGCCGTGAAGAGCGTCTGTCTCAAGTACTTCGGCATGGAGGCGGACTATCTCGGCTACGTGAACCGCGACGTGACGGCGAGAAGGGCCGTCGTCTCGCGAAGACCGCTCGTCGTCGCACAGCCGGCGTGCGATGCGGCCGTCTACCTCGAGCGCATCGCGCGCAAGCTCGCGGCGTCCCCGTCATGAAGCCCCTCTCCGAGCTCGACCACTACGAGGTCCTCGAGATCGAGCGCACGGCGAGTACCGAGGAGGTCGAGCGCGCCTACCAGGTGGCGCGCGGGACCTACGCCGAGGGCTCGCTCGCGACCTACTCGGTCTTCGGAGAGCGCGACACCGAGGCGCTCCGCCACCGAATCGAGGCGGCGTTCCGCACGCTCTCGGATCCCGATCTGCGTCGCCGCTACGACGCCGAGCTGGGCGGCGAAGCCCCGCTGCCGCCCATTGCGGACGAAGAGCACGACGCGCTCCTCGAGTCGCTCGCGCGAAGGCTCGCCGCGCAGGAGGAGCCCGCGCTCCCCGAGCGGCTGCCGAGCACCTCTCGCGGAGGGCTCCCGCGCGATCTCCTGAAGGCCGACGAGGCCGACGACGACGATCCGGGCAGCGAGTGCGACGGCGCGAGACTGCGAAAGGCGCGGGTCCGGCGCGGTCTCGAGATCGACGAGATCGCGTCGATCACCAAGATCAACCCGACCTATCTACGTGCGATCGAGGACGAGCTCGTCGACCAGCTTCCTGCGGCCGTCTACGTGCGCGGCTTCGTGAAGGCCTTCGCACGCTGTGTCGGGCTCGATCCGGTCGCGTCGGCGCAGAGCTACATGGGTCGCTTCGATGCCGCGCCGCCGGCTCGACGCGGTCGCATCTTCGGCCGCCAGCCGCAGGCGTAGGCGATGGGCGCGCGCGATCGCTCCGGCGCGCCACGAGGCGTGTGCCCCGTGGCCGATCCGGACTCTCGAGGGCGCCATCGGATCGACGAGGCGGAGGCGGGCCAGCGCGCCGACGCCGTCCTCGCAGCGTGCGCGGGGATCCCTCGCGCACAGGCGCGGCGTTGGCTCGAGGCGGGCCACGCGAGGATGAACGCCACCTCTTGCCGGCCCGGCAGACGGGTGCACGCGGGCGACGTGCTCGAGTTCGAGCGCCCCGAGCTCGTTCCCGCGCGTCCCGGCGCCGAGCCGATCGAGCTCGCGGTCCTCCACGAAGACGCCGATCTGATCGTGATCGACAAGCCCGCCGGACTGGTCGTCCATCCGGCGCCGGGACATCCGACCGGAACGCTCGTGAACGCGCTCCTCCACCACTGCACGGATCTTGCGGGGATCGGCGGCGAGCTCCGTCCCGGAATCGTCCACCGGCTCGACAAGGGAACCTCCGGCGTGATGGTCGTCGCGAAGAGCGATCGCGCACTCGCGGGTCTCGCGGCGCAGTTCAAGGCGCATTCGATCGAGCGGATCTATCGCGCGCTCGTTCGGGGGACGCCGGCGACGGAGGAGGGCCGCATCGAAGGAGCGATCGGACGCCATCGCAGCGATCGCAAGCGGATGAGCCTCCGCACGGCGCGGGGCCGCGAAGCGGCGACGCGCTGGCGGGTCGCGAGACGCTTCGCGGCGAGTGGATCGAGCTTTCTCGAGGTCCGCCCCGAGACGGGGCGCACGCATCAGATCCGTGTCCACCTCGCCTCGGTGGGGCTTCCGATCGTCGGCGATCCGGTCTACGGCCGAGCGAAGGAGTCCGTCCTCGGCCTGTTCCGGCCGGCGCTCCACGCCGCCGTGCTCGGCTTCGCACATCCGTGCAGCGGGGAGACACTCCGCTTCGAGGCGCCGCTGCCTGCGGACCTGGCGAACGCGCTCGACATCCTGGAGCGTCGCGAGCGATGATCACGCATCCGCTTCTCGACGTCTGCGGTGTCGTCCACGGGTTCGGAACGAAGTCGGACCGCGAGCCGCCGGGCGTCGTGCGCCCGCGCCAGGTGCACGGAGTGGCCGTGATGCGCGCGCACCGCGACGGCGGCGTGGGGCGAGAGGACGCCGACGCCGTCGTCTCCGACGTTCCGGGGCTCGTGGTCGCGGTGGTGACGGCCGATTGCGTACCCCTGCTCGTTTCGGTGAGCGCCGGCTCACGGGTGGCGGCGATCCACGCCGGATGGCGCGGCCTCGTGGCGGGCGTCGTGCGGAGCGGGCTCGGCGCGCTCTTCGAAGACGGAGTGTGCGCGTCGGAGCTTCGTGTCGTGATCGGGCCCCACATCGGCCCGTGCTGCTACGAGGTCGATGCGCCGGTGCTCGATGCGGTTGCGGCTCGCTTCGGACGCGAGGCCGAGCCCGCGTGGCGCGCATCGCGCGCCGGACATGCGCAGCTCGACCTCGGCCTCCTCGCGCGCCTCGAGTGCCTTCGCGCGGGCCTCGAGACCGGCGCGATCGGTGCGATCGAGGGTTCGTGCACGCGCTGCGACGCCGAGCGTTTCCACTCGTATCGGCGCGACGGTCCACGCGCGGGACGCCTCGTACATCACGTGGCGGCGCGCGTTCCGACTGCTTGACAAGCTTCGGACCTCGCCGTAGCGTGATTTACGTCGCAAGGCGCTCGCCCGATGCCCCCCGGATCCTCGTGGGCACGTCTCCCACCCGGTGCACCACACGGAATCGGGTCGAATCGGGCACGAAATACCCATCAATTTTTCCGACGGAAGTTCCGAACGACGACTGGCCTGGAGCCACGATCGCGCGAGCATCCGGCCGAGCTCTCGGCGCGAGCGCGGTTTCCCCTGCATCGCCTCCTCGAATCCATCCTCCCCCGATTCCATCGAAACCCCGAGCCGCGGCAGCTCCGAGAAGCCGCTCCACCTGATCCAAACCAGCCACACACAGAGAGAACACGATGCAGCGAAGCAGCGAAGGGAACCCGGGTCCGGGAGGTCGAGGCCCTCGTCGCGGCAAGGGACGCCGGCCGCGCGGAGGCAATGGGAGCGGGCTCGGCGGGCATCGCGGCCTTCCGGGGGCACGCGAGTTCCAGACGCTCGACGACTTTCCCGACGACGAGATCGGCGACGAGCCGGTCGGTGACGAGGGCCCCTCCGACGACGGCGGCGAGCGTCTCTACGTCCGGGATCTGAAGCGCAAGTCGATGCCCGAGCTCGCGGCGCTCGCCGAGAGCCTCGCCGTCGAGAACGCCGCAGGCCTCCGCAAGCAGGATCTGATCTTCGCGATCCTCGAGGCCACCACGGACCGCCAGGGCAAGATCTACGCGGAAGGCGTGCTCGAGACGCTTCCCGACGGCTTCGGTTTTCTCCGCGCTCCGGATCAGAACTACCTGGCGGGCCCCGACGACATCTACGTCTCTCCCTCGCAGATCCGGCGCTTCGGCCTGCGTACCGGCGATTCGATCTCCGGGCAGATCCGACCCCCGAAAGAGGGCGAGCGCTACTTCGCGCTGCTCAAGGTCGAGAGCATCAACTTCGAGGAGCCCGAGGCGACCCGCCACAAGATCCTCTTCGACAACCTGACGCCTCTCTACCCGCACCAGAAGTTCAATCTCGAGGCCGCGCCGGGGGGGCTCACGACACGGATCATCGATCTGATCGTCCCGATCGGGAAGGGCCAGCGGGCGCTCATCACGTCGCCACCGAAGGCGGGCAAGACGCTGATGCTCAAGGACATCGCGAACGCGATCGCGGTGAATCACCCCGAGGTCTACCTGATCGTGCTGCTGATCGACGAGCGGCCCGAGGAAGTGACGGACATGCAGCGCAACGTGAAGGCCGAGGTGATCTCGTCGACCTTCGACGAGCCCGCGACCCGTCACGTCCAGGTCGCAGACATGGTGATCGAGAAGGCGAAGCGCCTGGTCGAGCACAAGCGCGACGTCGTGATCCTGCTCGACTCGATCACGCGTCTGGCGCGCGCACACAACACCGTCGTTCCGCACTCGGGCAAGATCCTCTCCGGAGGCGTCGACTCGAACGCACTGCACAAGCCGAAGCGTTTCTTCGGCGCGGCACGGAACGTCGAGGAAGGCGGAAGCCTCACCATCGTCGGAACGGCGCTGATCGATACCGGCTCGCGGATGGACGAGGTGATCTTCGAGGAGTTCAAGGGGACGGGCAACAGCGAGATCGTCCTCGATCGGAAACTCTCGGAGCGCCGCACCTACCCGGCGATCGACATCACCCGCTCGGCGACGCGGCGCGAAGAGCTGCTGCTTCCCGAGCTCACGTTGAACCGCATGTACATCCTCCGCAAGGTGCTCTCGCCTCTTTCGCCCGTGGACTCGATGGAATTCCTGCTCGAGAAGATCAAGGCGACGGACTCGAACGAAGAGTTCCTGGCGTCGATGAACTCCTGAGGGGGGACGAGCCCCCGATGTCGGACCTCTCCGATCGCATCGCCGAGATCGAGGCCCGGGCCACCGGGCTCGAGTCCCGGCTTTCCGATCCCGCGCTCGCGGCGCAGCCGGGCGAGTACGCGAAGGTCGGCAAGCAGCTCGGTTCGTTGCGCCCGGTGCTCGAAGCGGCCCGTCGCTGGCGTCGCGCCCAGTCCGAACTCGACGACGCGCGGGGCATGCTCCACGACGCGGACACCGAGCTCCGCGACATGGCGCAGGCCGAGGTCGAGCGCCTCTCGGCCGAGGTCTCGGCGCTCGAATCGCAGATCAAGGAACTCCTCGTCCCGAAGGATCCGAACGACGACAAGGACGTGATTCTCGAGATCCGCGCCGGAACGGGGGGCGACGAAGCCGCGCTCTTCGCGGCCGATCTGTTCCGGATGTACACGCGCTACGCCGAGGCGCTCGGCTGGAAGGTCGAACCCCTCTCGCTCTCCGAGGGGGCCGCGGGCGGGCTCAAGGAAGCGATCGCGAGCGTCTCGGGCGACCGCGTCTGGAGCCGGCTCAAGTACGAACGAGGCGTCCATCGTGTCCAGCGCGTTCCCGCCACCGAGTCGGCCGGGCGCATCCACACCTCGACGGCGACCGTGGCGGTGCTGCCCGAGGCCGAGGAGGTCGAGATCGAGATCGATCCGAAGGACCTCCGGATCGACGTCTTCCGGTCGTCGGGTCCCGGTGGGCAGTCGGTCAACACGACCGACTCTGCGGTCCGCATCACGCATCTTCCGTCGGGCGAGGTCGTGCAGTGCCAGGACGAGAAGAGCCAGCACAAGAACAAGGCGCGTGCGCTCAAGATCCTCCGCGCGCGGCTGCTCGAAAAGGAGCAGGAGAAGCAGGCGGCGGCACGGGCGCACGAGAAGAAGAGTCAGGTAGGAACGGGCGAGCGCAGCGAGAAGATCCGGACCTACAACTTCCCGCAGTCGCGGATCACGGACCACCGGGCGGGCGTGACGGTGCACCGCCTCGCCGAGATCCTCGAGGGGGATCTGGCGCCGCTGCTCGATCAGGTCGACGCCGAGATGCGAAAGCATGCGGAGCAGGAGGCGCTCGACGCGTGAGCCGCTCGGAAACCTGGACGGTCCTCGATCTGCTGCGCTGGACGACCGGCCACTTCGC
>CAJPFO010000241.1 GCA_905339255.1 Myxococcaceae bacterium | reverse complement strand
AGAAAGCCCTTCGGGAGTTCGGGGCGACGGCCGCGGAAGCGAGCTTTCTCACCGCGGTGGTGCCGCTCTCGATCCCGCTCGACGAACTCGGCGGCGAGCGCGCGTGGCACGAGCGGAAGGACTGGGTGTTCAAGCCGCTCTCGGGCTACGCGAGCCGCGGCGTGTATCGGGGCGACAAGATCTCGCGGCGCAAGCTCGAGGAGATCCTCGCTTCGGGGGGATATCTCGCGCAGCGCCGGGTCGAGCCGGCGGCGATCCCGGTCGCCACGGCCGACGGTCCGATGCGGATGAAGTTCGACGTTCGTGCCTACGCGTATCGCGACGAGGTGCTCCTCTTGGGCGCGCGCGTCTACCAGGGGCAGGTCACGAACTTGCGAACGCCCGGCGGCGGATTCTCGGCGATCTGCGTGATCCGGCGCTGATCTGCGTGCGGATTGCCGGCGCGGCGCGCCCCGCCCGCCTCAACCTCGCCGCACGACGCGCCGATCGGGGGAGGGACGCTCCTTGCGTCCGGAGGCCCCCCCCGTGCGATCGACCCCCCGTCTCGTCTGCCTCGTCCTGCTCGCGCTCGCTTCGACGGCATCGGCCGCAGAACCCGCGGGCGTTTCCGCCGCGGTTCGCGGAGAGGTGCTCCTGGCCCGCGCACAGACCCCCGAGAGCGCGATCCGCAGCGGCGAGAGCGTCTTCATGCAGGACGTCCTGCGAAGCGGTCCGCGTTCGGGAATGCAGCTCCTCTTGCTCGACGAGACGACCTTCACGATCGGTCCCGAGAGCGAGCTCGTCGTCGACGAGTTCGTCTACGATCCGAGCACCGGGGCGGGTGAACTCGGTGCCCGCGTGGTGAAGGGCGTGTTCCGCTTCGTGACCGGAAAGATCGCGAAGGACGAGTCCGGGAACGTGAACGTTGCGCTGCCGGCGGGGAACATCGGCGTTCGCGGAACGATCGTGGCCGGGAGCGCCGACCCGGCAACCCGCTCGTCGATCGTCGTCCTGCTCGGCGAGGGCGCCGACAACGACGCCGGCGATCCCCCGGGTTCGATCGACGTCTGCAACGCTGGCGCCTGCGTCGAGGTCACCCGGCCCGGCTTCGGCGTCCGGATCGACGGCCCCGAGTTCCAGCCCACGCCGGCGTTCCGGGTCGACGAGGCCGCCGTTCGCGGGCTTCTCCACGAAGTGAGCGATCCGGCCGGAGCGCTCGACGCGCTCGCGACGAGCACCGCCGACGACCGGATCGATCCGATCCTCGCTTCGGGCGCGCCCGAAGAGCGCCGGCTCGCGAGAAGGATCGATCGGGAACTCGAGAAAGACGATCTCGACGACGAGCTCACCAACCTCGCGTCGCAGGACGCCGTCACGCAAAAGGAGATCCTCGACGCAAACCTCGTGGCCGCCAACGGGCCGACCACGTTCGGACAGCTCCGGGGAATCAACCAGGGCGCCATCCATTATTCGGCGAGCGGCGTCCCGCTCTCGAGCGGTGGCAGCTATTCGTTCCTGATGAACGTCGACCTCGGCGCCCGCACCTTCGGAGGAGGCGCGAGCTACGTGCAGGTGAGCGGTCCGCAGGTCGGGTCGCAGTATCTCTCGAACCCGGTCTCCTACGCGGGGGCGCAGGGCTTCGCGAACTTCCACATCACGACGAGCGCGATCACGGGAGCGGGCTGCGGGACCTTCTGCACCGGCGACCTCGCCGTCCTCCCGCAGAACGTCGACGGACGGGTGGGAGCGGCCGCCCTCCACTCGCTCCGCCTCGAGAGTGCGGGAGGCTCGCCGGTCGCGAAGGGGGCGGGGATCGCTCCCGCCTCGGCCGGCTTCCAGCCCTGAGTCCCGGGCTGACGACTCAGAGCGGGACGATCTCGCTCGTGAGCGGGGAGTCGCCGCTCGTGTTGTAGGTGCTCGCCCGGTAGAACGCCACGTCCTCGTCGCGCGAGAAGATCAGGCTCACCGTCACGCGGTCGGGGTTCGACGGGTCTCGTTGCAGATGCGTGGTGACCGGGATCGGCGGAGCGCCGTCCGCGGGAACCATGGTGTAGTCGACGGCCTCGCCGCTGCCCGTCGGCGCGGTGCCCCCGAAGGTGAACTGCACCTCGCGCTCGTAGACGCCGTTGAACGATGTCGAGCGCCAGAGCCAGACGCCCTTGATGGCTTTCGAGCCGAAGTCCGGGATCGCGATCGTGACCACGGAGAGGGTGCAGCCCTGGAAGGCGAGCGATCCCATGACGAGAAGAGCGAGCAGTGCGTTTCGTCGCATGACGGCCTCCTGGCGGTTCAGGCATTGGATCGGCCGCCGGCCGCGCCCGCGTGTGAGGACGATCACCGTTGCGTGCGTGTGCAGCTCCGGCGGAGTGCCGAGCTCCGGGAGCCACCCACGCGTTGCGATGGGACTGCACGCGGCCCACGCACGTCTGCATTCGAGTTGCACGATGAAGCGGCCGCGCGTGATCGCAGCCGATCGTCCGCAGGCGTCGCACCGGCGCCGTCGGTGCAGGAGACCGACGCTCGGGTCGATCGCCTAGACGAGCGCTCCGAGGGCGAGAACGAGTCCCGACCCGGCGACGAACGCGAAGGCGTAGGCCGACTGCCCCCGATGGTCCTCGTGGTGGAGCTCGGGGATCAGATCCGATGCCGCGACGTAGAGGAACATGCCGGCCGTCGCGGCGAGGAACCAGGCGAGCCGCGGCTCGACCGCTTCACGGAGCGAGAAGCAGGCGACGACGCCGAGCAGCGCGAAGAGGCCCGATGCGCCGTTGAGGAGCAGTGCGTTCCGGGGTGAGAGCTTTCCGCGAACGAGGATCGCGTAGTCGGCGATCTCCTGCGGGATCTCGTGCGCCATCACGGCGACCGTCGTGGTGATGCCGAGGGCGGGGCTCGCGAGAAAGCTCGCGGCGATCACGACCCCGTCGACGAAATTGTGCACGGCGTCGCCGATCAGGATCATGTAGCGAGACGCGATCGCGCGCCCTTCTTCGTGGACGTGGAATCCGTGCAGGAACCGCTCGAGGAAGAAAAAGCCGATCATCGCGAAGAGTGGCGCCACGAAGACGCGCCCGTCGGCGGCGGACATCCGCATCGCTTCGGGGAAGAGGTCGAGAAACGCCGTCGAGAGCAGCACCCCTGCCGCGAAGCTCAGGAGCAGCATCTCGAGCCGCTCGCTCCTCTCGCGGGCGAAGGCGAAGACGATTCCCACGAACGAGACCAGCCCGACGCCGAGGGTCGCGAGAAGGGCCTGGACGAGCGGAGACACGGTTCACCTCGGGGGAGGAGGGCGGAAGGTGGGCTTTCGGGCGGAGCCGAGTCAAGTCGCGACGAGCGAGCGGGGTCTGGCCCGCGGCACCCGCGACTGGACCCCGCCATCGATCGCTCGAGGGCGGGTCGCGCAGCTGGGGGGAAAGGCACCGAGTGGCCTAATTGGCGCATCTTCTGCGAACCTGCGACCCGGCGCCACATCCTGAGCGCGCGCAGGCACCGCCCGGTCGCTCGAGACGCGGCACGGCCCTTGCTCCTGCTCGCGAGCGAGGGGGGTCTACGCAGATGGGTTCGATCGTGTCGAGGTCCGTTTCCCGATCCGCAGTCCTTGCCGCGGCGCTCTGGCTCTTCGTTCCGGCCGCAGCGTTCGCAGCCGATCCGGGGGCGCCGGCCGCCTCTCGGGGTTGCCCGGAGTTCTTTCCGGACTTCTCCTGCGAGCGCGAGGCCCGCTTCCCGGGCTTCGTGATGCCGTCGACGGCTCCGTACCTCTTCGAGGATCCGTTCACCACCACCGGGGCCTACTTCTGGGGCGCGTGGCATCAGTTCCCCGAGAGTTCGGTCTTCGAGGGGGGGAACGCCGGCCTGCTCGCGCTCGCGCTTCGCGTCGCCATCACCGAGCGCTTGAGCTTCGTCGCGAGCAAGGACGGCTTTCTCATGATCTACCCCGACAACCCGATCCTCTGGCAGAGCTCGGGAGCGGTCGACCTCGCCGGCGGCTTCAAGTACGAGCTGGTCCGCATGCCCGAGGTGCAGTTCGTCCTCTCACCGGTCCTCCGTTTCGAGGCTCCGGTCGGCTCTCCGCGCGCCTTCCAGGGGATCGGACACGGCGCCGCGCTCCCGAGCCTCTCCTTCGGAAAGGGCTTCGGGGAGATCGGCGCCAGCGATCTCCACCTGCTCGGAGACATCGGCGTGTTCATTCCGTTCAACGCGGCGCACAACAGCAGCTACATCTGGTACGACGTCCACTTCGATTATCGCGTCGCGGACTGGTTCGTTCCCTTCGTCTCGCTCAACGGCCAGAGCTGGGTGAGCGACGGGAACGGGGAGCTGCGCGTCAACACCAAGCTCGGGGAGCTCAGCCTGAACACGGCCCAGGCGGCGCTCGGGACCGGTGGTTTCGAAGGCGTCGATCTGACGAACCTCGGCTCGCGCGACGTCGCCGGAAGCACCGTCCTCGTCGGAGGCGTCGGCTTCCGGATTCCGCTCCCGCACGGGCTTTCGATCTCGGCCGCGTGGCAGGCCCCGCTCACCAGCACGAAGTACCTCTGGCGACAGCGCGTGACGACCGGGCTCGCCTGGGAGTTCTAGCCGGCGTCGTCATCGGAGGAACTCGGCCGGTGCGTCCCGGCTTCGCAGTCCTCGGCTCGTCGCCTCGCGATCAGAGCCAGTGTCGAGAGCCCCGCGGCGAGCAGCAGGTGCGTCGCGGGCTCGGGCACCAGGACGACGTGATAGCTCGAGAAGTGGCCGACCAGCGCCTCGAAGCGCAGCAGGGCCGGATCGACGCCGTCGGAGGGCTCGAGCTCGAGGCGGTTCGCGTCGAGCCACTGGACGTCGACGCAGCCGCCGGCCGTTGGCGAAACGCCAGCCGCGCAGACCCCGAAGATCTGGAGCGCAGCGCCGGGATCGTCGCCTTGGACCGCCAGCGTGCTCACGACGTCGGTGTGCAGCAGGTCGAGCAGCACCGCCTGGGCGCCGGGATCGAGCATCGCCAGGTCGATCTCGAAGTTGAGCGTTGCGTCGAGGCCGAGCGTCGCGATGTCGAACTGGAAGCCATACGCGGCGAGCGTCGTCGTTTCGCCCTCTCCCCAGCTCTCGACCGGATCGGCGGCGAGCTGCTGCACGCTGAAGGCGACTCCGTCGCCGATCGGGAAGGCGCCCGCCGGCAGGACCAGTTCCATCGTCGCCGGACCGTTGATCATGGTGACGGCGGTCTGGCCGGCTGCCGTCGCGGCGTCGACCTCGCTGTAGCCATCGGTGGTGATGCTGGTGTCGCCGGCGACGGTTGCGCCGCTCATGTCGAAGACGCCGGTGCCGGTCGTCTCGATGGTCAGGGCGCCGCCCACGGTTGCGAGGGCGCTCATGTCGTTCACCGTGGCCACGCCGTTGTCGGCGATGACGAGATCGCCGCTGGCGGTCGCGAGCGAGCTAATGTCGATGAGGGTTGCCGCCGTGTTGTCGGCGATGACGAGATCGCCGCCGGCGGTCGCGAGCGAGCTCACGTCGATCACCGTGAGATTGGGGTTTTCCGCAACGGTGAGATCACCCGACAGCTCGCTCACCCACGGCAGGTGGAGCTCGCTCTGGCTGGCGTCGCCCGAGAGATCGATCGAATCCGGCGCGATGTATCGCATTCGCGAGTTGTACGAATCGGCAACCACGAGTCCGCCGCCGGGTACGAGCGCGAGGCCGCCGATGTGGTCGAACCGCGCATCGAGCGCCGAGCCTCCGTCGCCGGCGAATCCGGTGGCTCCCGTTCCGGCGAAGAGCGCGAGCTGGCCGGTCGCGAGGTCGACCTGAAAGACCTGCGTGTCGGTCGCGATGAAGAGTGTGTTGCCGTCGATGGCGAGATCGCCGCTGCCCGTGCTCGCTGTGAGCCGCATCTCGGTGGCCAGCCCGCCGCCGCTGCCCGGGATCGTCGTGCCGCCTCCGGCGACCGTGTCGATGATGCCCGTCACCGCGTCGATGCGGCGTACGAGGATCTCACCGTAGAGCTGGAGGTCCTGGACGTAGATGTTTCCCGCTGCATCCACCGCGACGCGCTGCGCATTGTGGAACGAGGCCGCGGAGGCCAGTCCTCCGTCGCCCCCCGTCAGGTTGATCGGAAAGCCGAAGCCGTCCTCGATCCCGGCGACGCGGCTGATGATGCCCGTCCCAGCGTCGACGCTGCGGAGCCGGTAGGTCATGCCGTCCGTGATCAGCACGTCGCCCCCGGGCCCGACGGCGAGCCCCGTTGGAGACAGCAGGAAGGCATCCAGGGCCAACCCGCCGTCCCCGTCCGAGGGGCCCGGGTGGTCGTCGATCATGTCGTCGCCCGCAAAGGCGTTGATGATGCCGGTCGAGAGATCCACGCTGCGCACGCGCAGGATGCTGGTGCTCGGCAGATAGAGTCGGTTTCGCGCGCGCTCGACCGCGAGGGTGATCCCATCGCCGATCTGCGCGCTCGTGGCGAGCCCCCCGTCTCCGTTGGGTCCGTCGTCCAGCCACCCGCTCTGCGGCAGCCCGATGCCCGCGATCGTCGTGATGGTGCCGGTGGCGGGATCGATGCGGCGGATCCGGAAGTGCTCCCCGTCCACGAAGTAGAGCGCGCCGTCAGGACCGATCGCGGCGCCGTAGGGGTCACCGATTGCCGCGGACGTGGCCGGTCCGCCATCTCCGGAGAAGCCGCCGGAGCCGCTCCCGGCGATGGTGACGATCTCCCCGGACGAGAGCAGCGCCCGGGCGGGCGAGGGCGAGGCAACCTGGACGAGCAGGAGCGCGCCGATGACTCGGGCGCCGACGAAGAGCTTCGACGTGTGCAAGGGGTACCTCCGGATCGCGCGAGGTCACGCCGGCTCCGTGAGCGCGCCAGCCGGCGCGAATTCGACGACCCAATCGTCGCTCTCGATGGGAACGAGCTGAGCGGGCGACCTCGAGAAAGCGATCGCGAACCCCGCGTCGGCGTTGTCGAAGCCCCCCGCAATCCGGGTGCCTTCATCGACCTCCCCCATGGGAGTGGGCCGAGAGCAGCCCGGCCATGGGTACGATTGGGTAGTGGACGGCTGGGCAAGAATGTGGCGGCGGCGTTCGCGGGTCGGGGCGGGCGCCGGATCCACGGCGCAGGGGCCGGCGAGCGCGTAGAATGATCGCGCTCCACCTTCCGCTTCGAAGGAGACCGCGATGGCCGACTTCCTCTCTGCCTATTCGATCCAGTATTGGCTCGAGTCCTGCCCGCAGGGGTATCTCGACGGAACCGAGTACGGGCATGCGCCGGGGGAGAAGGAGCCCGATCCTTTCGTCTCGGATCCGATGCTCCGTGAGCGCGCGATCCAGTCGACCGTCCAGCTCGTGGTCGGGGAGCGCTGTGCGCTCGCGGCCTCGTCGGGCCTCATCAACGCCGCCCCCGACGAGGCGAGCAAGCGGTATCTCGCGACGCAGACGCTCGACGAGGCACGGCACGTCGAGATCTTCACGCAGCGTCTCTACGACCTCGGCGTGCCGAAGAGCGATCTCGAGAGCGTGATCCGCGAGCATGCGAATCCGAATCTCGTCAAGTTCGCCGAGGTGCTGCTCGAGAAGGTCGACCGCAAGGACTTCGTCGCGGGCGTCGTCGGCCAGAACATCGTCCTCGAGGGGATGGCGTTCACGGTCTTCGAGATGATGCACGCGATGAACCAGAAGGTGAACAAGAAGTTCGCCCACACACTCTCGGGGACGATCGCCGACGAGCGACGTCACGTCGGCTTCGGTGAGAACCGGATCGGCTCGCTGATCCAGCAGCATCCCGAGAAGAAGCCCGAGATCGAGCGCATGCAGCGCGACATGTCGTATTTCATGCTCGCGACCTTCGCCGATGCCTTCCGCAAGGCGCCGAGCGAAGAAGAGCGCGCACGGATCCGCGCCGAGCTCGGCGAGCGCGGCGACGTCGAGTGGCAGGGGAAGAGCCTCGCGAGCGTCGACCCGAGCGAGATCGAGGCGCTGCTCGCCGACACCGTGCTGAAGGAGTTCAAGCTCCGCCTCGGCCGCGTCGGGATCGAGTATCAGTCCCCCGTGCGGCCGTAGGGGAGGCGAGATGGCCGACCCGGGGACCGACGTCCACGCGTTCGCGCCGGACCGCTTCATCGAGGAGGTCCACTCCTTCGAGTTCTGGTTCCAGGCCGTCGAGGGTTACCTCTCGGAAACGCGCTACGGGCGGCGTCCGGAAACCCCCGACGTCCGGCTCGATGACGCCGAGCGAGATCGCCTCGTGACGGTGCTCTGCAACTACTGCGTCGGAGAGACCGCGGCACTCGAGGGGGCGAGCGGCCTCGTCGCGATCGCCCCGAACCGCCTCACGAAGATCTTCCTCTCGACGCAGGTGGTCGACGAAGGGCGCCATCTCGAGGTGCTCCTGCACCGTCTCGGCGACCTCGGCGTCGCGAGCCCCGAGGCCGAGATCGAGAAGCGCGCGAGCCGGAGCCTGCTCGCATTCAAGAAGCGTCTCCTCGACCTCGTCGCGGGAAAGGACTGGGAGGCCGCGATCTTCGCACAGAACGTGATCCTCGAGGCGCTCGAGTTCACCGTCTTCCAGGCGCACGCCGAGACGGCCGACCCCGTGACGCGCGACGTGCTGCTCGGGATCGTGAAAGACGAGCGCCGTCACATCGGCTTCGGCGAGAACGAGCTCGGCCGTCGCCTGAAGACCTCGCCCACCACGAGGGTGCGGCTCGGTGCGATCCAACGCGAGCTCGATCCGCTCGTCCTTGCGGCATGCGACGAGACGCTCGCGCAACTCGGAACTCCGCGAAGCGAGCGGCCCGAGGTCGGACGGAGCTACCTCGCCGCGGTCGAGCGGCTGGGTTTTGCATGAGCGGCGAGCCCGAGCGCAGCGACGACGCCGAGAGCGGGTCCGGCGAGAGCGCGCCGCGGCAGCGCTTCGTCCTCGAGGAAACCGGATTCGACGAGGTCCCGAAGAAGTACCGGAAGTACTACCGCAAGTGGAAGGGCCCCCAGGATCCGCTCGGCCCGAACGAGGTTCTCTGCCCGGTCTGCAAGGTCGTGATCCGATCGACGCGGGAGTTGCGCGTCGGAGACCGCGTCTACTGCATGGCCTGCTTCACGCGCTTTTCCGTCGAGCGGGCGTCCGATGGCGGGCTCGAGGCGCGGATCGAGTACTAGGAATCCGACCCGAGACGGCGGCCGAGCGGGTACCATGCGGCCTTGCTCCGGAGGCCCCATGCGCCGTGCTCCCGCTCTTCTTGCCGCCACGCTCGTCTCGCTCACGGGCTGCATCCCGTCCGTCCCGCCTCCGCCGGGAGTCGATGCGACCGCGTTCCGGCTTCCTGCGCTCTCGGCGGAGCTCGATCCCGTGGCGGGCGGTCGCATCGTCGACGCCTTCGGTCGCGAGGTCGTGTTGCGCGGGGTGAACGTGAACGCTCTCGCCGAATACTGGGCGTACGATCCCGGACTCTTCACGACGTACCCCTTCACGGACGACGACGCCGACCGGATCGCCGCCATCGGCTGGAACTGCGTGAGGCTTCTCCTCTCGTGGTCGCGGGTCGAGCCGGAGCCGGGGGTCTACGACGACGCCTACCTCGCCGCGGCGGCCGGGATCGTCCGGCGCCTCGAGCGTCGCGGGATCTATACGCTCATCGATCTGCACCAGGACGCGTGGGGTGCGACGCTCGCCGGCGCGCCCGACGAGCCCTGTCCCCCGGGACAACCGCCCGCGTTCGGCTGGGACGGCGCTCCGGCGTGGGCCACCTTCGATGGCGGCGCGCTTCGCTGCCTCCGCGGAGGTGGACGCGAGCTCACTCCCGCCGTGATCGAGGCCTTCTCGGCGTTCTGGCGCAACGATCCGGGCCCCGGCGGCGTCGGCATCCGAACGCGCTACGCGAAGATGCTCGGCCACGTCGCGGGCTTCTTCGCGGGTGACGCCGCGGTCGCCGGGATCGAGATCATGAACGAACCGAACGCAATCTGGCTCCTTCCCGGACACCTCGACGGACTCGCCGCGCTCTACGCCGACGCGGTCACGGAGATCCGCGCGGCCGAATCGGCTGCGGGCTCCCGGCGGATGCTCGTCTTCTTCGAGCCCGGAATCACCTGGGCGGATTTCGGCGCCGGCGCTCCCGCGCGCTTCAGCGACGACGACCAGCTCGTCTACGCGCCGCACATCTACCAGGGAGGGATCTCCGCGGTTCCGCTCGCACGTGGCATCTTCGAGCAGGCGCGCAGCGAGGCGGCGCTCTACGGCGGCGTCCCGGTGAATGCGACGGAATGGGGCAGCAGCCCATCGCGAGCCGCCGATCCCGGCGACGACTACTTCGATCGCCACCAGGATCTGCAGGACGAGTTCCGCTTCGGCGCGCTCCTTTGGACCTGGCGCGAGGCTTGCGGCGATCCGCACATGGCAGCGACGGTCCGCGACGGGCGCGTTCCGACGGTCTGGGGCTTCTTCGAGATCGATTGCAGCACGAACACGGACACGGGTCCCCGCGAGGCATTCTTCCGCCGCATGACCCGCGCGTACCTGCGTGCCGCCCCCGGTCCGATCGGATCGATGAGAACCGATCCCGCGACCGGAGTCCTCGAGGCGTCGGGCGAGCGTGCTCCCGTGCTCGGGAGTTTCTTCGCCTTCGTTCCTGCCGGGCCACGCGGCGCGAAGCCCCGCGTCGAAGCCACCGGGATTCGCTGGCTCCGTGCACTCCCCGCCCCGGGAGGCCACCACTTCGTCGCTGGGCTCGCGAGGGGCGGCGCCTGGAGCCTCCGCATCACCCCGCAGTAGGAGAGGCCGATGCCGACGACGCTCTTTTACGATTGCACGCTCCTCGACTGCACGGGCGTCGACCCCATCCCGGGCTCGACCGTCGTCGTCGAGGGCGAGCGGATCGTCCGTGTCGCGAAGGGCGAAGCGACGACCGTTCCGCGCGGAGCGCGGGTCGTCGACTGCGGGGGCCGAACGCTCATGCCCGGACTTTCCGACGCGCACGTCCATTGCGCGATCGTCGAGACGGATCCCGCAAAGATGCTCCGCGAGTCGCCGGCGACGCTGGCGCTCCGCATCAAGAACGTCCTCGAGCAGACGCTCCAGGCGGGCTTCACGACGATCCGCGACGCCTTCGGGCTCGATTGGGGGTTCGTCCAGGCGACCGAGCGCGGCCTCGTCGCGGGGCCGCGAATCCTGTTCACGGGAGCCTGTCTCTCGCAGACCGGCGGCCACGGTGATTGGCGCGAGCCTTGCCACGGATCGGTTCCGATCGAGGGAATCCGCGGGCTCGTCGCGACGCCGCGGATCTGCGACTCGGCGGACGAGATGCGCCGGGCGGCACGCGAGATGCTGCGGATGGGAGCGCACGGGATCAAGCTCATGGCCGGCGGCGGCTGCATGTCGCCGACCGACGAACTCGAGCACACGCAGTTCACGATCGAGGAGATGGCCGCGGCGTGCTACGAGGCGACGACCGTCGGAAGGATCACCCTCGCGCACGTCTATACACCGAAGGGAATCAAGAACGCGCTTCGTGCCGGAGTTCGCAGCATCGAGCACGGGAACTTCCTCGACGAGGACTCCGCCGCGGCGATCCGCGAGGCCGGTGCCTTCTTCGTCCCGACGCTCACGACCTACGAGCTCATCAGCGCACACGGCGCCACGCAGGGGATCCCGCGTCGGATGATCGAGAAGATCGACTCCGCGAAGGCGGGGGGCCTTCGATCGCTCGAGATTGCCGTCGCCGCCGGTCTCGAGATCGCCTCGGGGTCCGACGTGCTCGCGAGCATGCAGCCCTTCAAGGCGCTCGAGCTCGGGTTGAAGGCCCGCGTCCTCGGCGCGCACGGAGCGATCCTCTCGGCGACGCGGACCAACGCGAGGCTCTTCGGGATGGCCGACGAGATCGGCACGATCGAAGCGGGAAAGCTCGCCGATCTCCTCGTCGTCGACGGCCGCCCCTTCGACGACGTGACCGTCCTGCAGGACGCCCGCAACGTGAAGCTCGTGATGAAGGCCGGAACGATCTTCAAGGACTCCTGAAAAGGGAGGGCGGGGTGGGGCCGTGCGATGCCTCGCCGACGATCGCCTCGAGCTCGTCGCGTCTCGACAGGATCCTCTCGGCGAGCCGGAGCTGCGAACGCGCGCGATCGAGGTTGTGCCCCGGGCGATGCGCTCTGAAGTATCCGTCGCCTTCGAGATGATCGGTGAGGAACCGCATCCCGACGACGAGCGTCACGAGGATTCCCGAGAAGACGAGCTCGTCGCGCTCGGCAGGCGTGAGGAACCCCCCCGCTCCGTCGAGGTAGCCCCGGGCGAGCGCTGCGAGCATCGCGGGCTGCACGTCGATCCGCGAAAGATCGCGTTCGTCTTCGGGAGTCGGGCTCGTCGCCGTGCGAACGAGATCGCCGAAATCGTGGAGCACGAGCCCCGGCATCACGGTGTCGAGGTCGATCACGCAGAGCGCCTCGCCGGTGCGGTCGTCGGTGAGCACGTTGTTGAGCTTCGTGTCGTTGTGGGCGATGCGCTCGGGGAGGAGCCCCTCGGCGTGAAGCCGGTCGAGCCGATCGAGAAGCGGCTCGTTCCGTCGGAATCCGTCGAGCTCGGCCCGGCACCCGTCGAGTCGGTCGAGCGCGTCGTGGGCGGCAGCGGCTTCGAGCGCCTCGAAGCGCGCGCGCGCGTCGTGGAAGTGGGGGATCGTCTCGGCGAGTCGTGGCGCCGGGAGATCCGCGAGCATCGCCTGGAAACGGCCGAAGGCCTCTGCGGCGACCCTCGCATCTTCCGGGGAGCGGATCACGTCCTGGCTGCTCGCGCCCTCGATGAAGGCGAAGGTCCGCCAGAAGCCTCCCTCGGTGTCGACGTACTCGAAGCCCCGCTCCCTCGCCGGGACGAGGCGCAGCGCGCGGCGTTCGGTGTCGGCGACGCCCGCGCGCTCGAGCGCCACCCTCTGGTGCTCGGTCACACGCCGGACGTTCTCCATCACCGCATGCGGGTCGTGGAAGACGCGCGTGTTCAGCCGCTGCTGGACGAAGCGGACCGGCCGACCGTCCTGCTCGAAGACCACGAGGAAGGTGTCGTGGATGTGCCCGCTTCCATACGGCACCGAGCCGCGCCAGCGACCGGGAATCTCGAACGCATTTGCGACTTCGAGAAGCGGCGCTGCGGCCTGCTCGCCCTGTGTCGCCGGGCGTCGATCCGGCGCCCCGGGAACCGAAGACCGCACCCCACTTCCCCCTCGGCCGCGTACCGTAGCAGAGCGATGCGACGTCTCGCGGGAGCTGTTGCGCGATACGCGGGGCGATAGAATGCAGGGTCGTCGGCGGCAGCCCCGGGGCTTCGAAGGGATCTTCCACATCGGCCGTGCGAGCAGTGGGAGCTCGCGGAGGCCGAAGGCTCGCTCCGCTCGCGAAGGAGATCCGAATGCTCGATCTTCGCGATTTCATCCGGGAGGTCGAAGGTCTCGTCGCGAGCCACTCGCTCGGATCTTCTGGAGCGTACCGACGCTGGCTCCGGCAGGATGCGTCGGGAGGCCGTGATCTCGGCCGCAACCCGTACGGCTGCGCCGATGCGGCGAATCTCCTCTACACGATCGGCCGCTTTCCGAGCGGCGAAGCCGAGCGGAGGCATTGGATCGACGCAATCGGTTCGTTCCAGGACCCCTCCGACGGGCTCTTTCGAGAGGCGACGCACCACGAGATCCACACCACCGCACATTGCATCGCTGCGCTCGAGCTCTTCGACGCGAAGCCGGCGCATCGACTCTCCGGGCTCGCGGCGCTCGCGCGTCCCGACGCGGTCGAGCCCTTCCTCGAATCGCTCGACTGGGCGGGAAATCCCTGGCTCGCATCGCACCGGGGCGCCGGACTCTACGCGGCGCTCCATCTCGCGGGCGAGATCGACGACGAGTGGGAAGATCGCTACTTCGCCTGGCTCGCGCGCGAGTGCGATCGGGAGACGGGCTGCTGGCGACGCGGAGCCGTCGCGCCGCTTCCCGGCGGGGGAAAGGCGATCTTTCCGCACCTCGCCGGGACCTTCCACTACCTCTTCGACCACGAGCACGCGCGCCGGCCGCATCCGCATCCGGAGGCGCTCATCGATACCTGCCTCGAGGTGCTCGAGCAGGGACTCTTCCCGCTCGCGCACTTCGTGGGCTTCGCCGACGTCGACTGGATCTATTGCATCCACCGCGCGCGGCGTCAGACCTCGCATCGCTTTGCCGAGGCGACCCGCGCGCTCGAGGCCTTCGCCGAGCGCTACGTCGGTTTCCTGCTCGGACTCGACCCGGCGACCGATGCGGGACTCGACGACCTGCACTCGCTCTTCGGGGCGGTCTGTGCCCTCGCCGAGCTCCAGGCGGCGTGTCCGGGGAGGCTCCGCACGGAGCGCCCGCTCCGGCTCGTCCTCGACCGCCGGCCCTTCATCTAGGAGATCGACCCGTCTCGGGTCGGTCTCCTGGGCTCGCGCCGGCTATCCTCTCGGCCTCGTGGACGTCCTCTTGCTCGATCTCGACGAGACCCTCTATCCGCGCGGAAACGGCGTGCTCGAGCGGATCGATTCCCGGATCAACGCCTACCTGCGAGATCGGATCGGGATCCCCGCGGCCGAGGTCGACGCCGTCCGGCGCGAGCTTCGAGACGCGCACGGAACGACCCTCTGCGGGCTCGAACGCCGCCATCGCGTCGATGTCGACGAATACCTCGCACACGTCCATCACGTCGATCTCTCCGACCTCCTCGCCCCGGCTCCGGAACTCGGAGCGCTCCTCGGGAGGCTTCCTTTGCGGAAGGTGGTCTTCACCAACGCTCCGCGATTCCACGCCGATCAGGTGCTGCGACTCCTCGACGTCGCGGACGCCTTCGAGTCGGTGCTCGCGCTCGAAGACTTCGGCTACCGGCCGAAGCCCGACCCGGATGCGTACCACGCCGTTCTCGGTCGCATCGGCGCAGAGTCCGGGCGCTGTGTCTTCGTCGACGATACCCGCCGCAACGTCGTGGCCGCGCACCGCCATGGCATGCGCGCGGTCTGGATCACCGGCGAGCGGCGTGACGATCCCGAGGTCCACCACGTGATCGAGGCGCTCGACGAGCTCGAGGAGCTTCTCGGCGTGCGGCGCGACGCGAGCCTCGAGTGAAGCAGCCGCCGCCGGCGCGCGAGACGTGCAGATCGCGATCGTAGAACGAGCGCCACCGAAGGCGCCAGCGGGCGCTGCCCGACGCGGCGCACCGCCGAGAACAAACGAAGTTGCCTATTCAAACTATCATGATCATCTGAAGTACATGTTCACGAGAGCGCTCGCGCTGCCGCCGCCCGGGACCGAGACGTTCTTCCTCTGGGGGCCCCGGCAGACCGGGAGGACCACCCTGCTGCGGCAGGTCTATGGCGCATCGCGCTGGGTCGATCTTCTCAAGGCCGAGGAGTTCCGGCGCTATCTCGCGCGGCCCGAGCGCTTGCGCGAAGAACTCGACGCCGACCCTCCCGGGCCCCGGAAGCAGGTCGTCATCGACGAGGTGCAGAAGGTGCCCGCGCTCCTCGACGAGGTGCACTGGCTGATCGAGAACCGCGGCTTTCACTTTGCGCTCTGCGGTTCGAGCGCGCGCAAGGTCCGGCGTGGGGCGGCAAACCTTCTCGGTGGGCGCGCGCTCCGCTACGAGCTGCACGGGCTCACGGCGGCCGAGCTCGGGCGGAAGTTCGACTTGGCGCGACTCCTCAACCACGGCTACCTGCCGCGCATCTACGAAGCGGAGGGGCCGGGACGCCTGCTCGAGGCCTATGTCGCCGACTACCTGAAAGAGGAGGTCGCTGCCGAGGGCCTCGTGCGCAATCTCCCCTCGTTCTCGGAGTTCCTCGACGTCGCGGCGCTCAGTGACGGCGAGATCGTCAACTTCTCGAACGTCGCGCGCGAGTGTGGCGTCTCGAGCCACACCGCGAA
>CAJPFO010000240.1 GCA_905339255.1 Myxococcaceae bacterium | reverse complement strand
TGCGCGACCCCGCCGACGAACGAACCGATTCCGAAGCTCCGCTCGGCGCGTTCACGCGCCCTGGCGCCGAGCTCCGCTCGAAATCCGGCGTCGCCTGCGAGCCGCTCGATCGCCGTCGCGAGCCCGGCGACGTCGTCCGGTCCGACGAGAAGCCCGGTCTTCGAATCGCTCACGATCTCCGACGTTCCGCCGACGCAGGTACAGATCGTCGCGACACCGCACGCGGCGGCCTCGAGCAACGAGAGCGGCAGCGACTCCTCACGCGACGCGAGGACGTTCACGTCGATGACGTTCCGCAGCCAGTCCGCCGGATCGTCGATCTCCCCCGGAAAGCGCACGCGCGCGGCCACCCCGAGCCGTACGGCCTGCGCCTCGAGCGCGTCACGCTCGGGGCCGCCGCCGGCGAGAACGAGGAAGGCCTGCTCGCAATCCCGCAACCTCGAGAACGCATCGAGCAGGACGTCGGCTCCCTTGCGATGGATGAGGCTCCCGATCTGTCCGATCACCAGGGCCTCCTGCTCGAAACCGAGCGCGCGTCGAAGTGCCGGATCCCGGTGCGCCGCCGGGCAGAAGCGCTCGAGGTCGACCCCGTTCGGGACCACGCGGGTCGCCCCCCGAAGCCTGCGTCCACCGAGCGAGACCCGTCGCGTCGCGTCGCACGGAAAGACCACGAGATCTGCATCCCAGAGGCCCCAAAGCCAATGATACCGGCGGTAGTAGGGGGCGTGAAGGTGCGCGATGCGCGGCAGGCCGAGCCTTCGCGCGGCGAGCCAGGTAGCCTGCGCCGCGCGGCCGGAGTTCGCGTAGAGGACGTCGGCGCCGACGCCACGCGCACGGGACACGATCTCGCGGGTGCAGCGCAGCCATGCGCCGATTTCGAGACGGCGCTCGCGCCCGTCGATCATGATCTCGGGGATCGCGATCCGTTCGGCCGGGATCCCGCGAGCCAACGCGGCGTCGCGGAGGGGCTCCTCGTTGCAGAGCAGATGCGCCCGGAAGCGCGAGCGATCGAGCCCAGCCGCCGCCTCGAGGACGCAGCGTTCGCTTCCTCGCAGCCAGGGGGCGCCGTAGTGGACGAAGAGGACGTCGATCAAGGCCTACTCCGCACGAACTCGCCGCTTCCCGCGCTCGGGCGCCAGCGCCTCGACGGCGTCGGCGGGCCGGCTTCCCCGGCGCGGGCGAGCCCGCGTCGCGACGCGCGACGACTCGTCGCGAGCGGGTAGCATCCCGGCCAGGCCGCCGCCGCGACGGCGCGGTGGCTGGCGGGGGGGGCATGTCGCTCGAACGGGCCGGGACCTGGCTGCTCTGCGTGCTCCTCGCGGGCGTGGGAGCACTCGCGTGGTGGCTCGAACTCAGGCCACCGCTCGTCGTCGACGTGCGCGCGCTCGCCGACCTCCCCGCCCGGATCGGCTCGTTCGAGGCGATCGACGTGCCCCTCGAGCCGGCCGTCGAGGCGGAGCTGCACGCGGACCTGAACCTCCAGCGGCTCTACCGCCATCCGACCGGCCACGAGATCTGGCTCTATCTCGGCTACTACGGGACCGATCGCGGAGGGCGCCCCGAGCACACTCCGCGCGGCTGCTACACGGGGGCGGGCTGGGGAATCGAATCGGCTCGGACGCTCGCGGTGGCCCCGGGAAGCTCGCTGCGCGTGAACGAATACGTCGTCGAGCGTGACGGTCGGCGTCAGCTCGTCCACTTCTGGTTCCGGTCGCATCGGCGCACCGGATTGCTCGGCGGCCTCGACCAGAATCTCGATCGCCTGCTCGGGAGGTTCCGCGACGGGCGCGCCGACGGAGCAATCGTGCGTCTCAGCTCCGACCTCGAGGGCGAAGACCCGATCGAGACGCGGGGCCGGTTGCTCGGCTTCGCGTCGCAGCTCGACCCGCTTCTCGCGGAGCGCTGGCCCGACGAACGATCCTCGCAGCAGGTTCGCGCCGGGGTCGACGCGCAGGCGCGCTAGCGCGCCGCCTCCCGACACCGATCAGGGGGTGGCGCGGCTCGCGGCGCGAGGGCCGCGCGACCGCATCCGCTCGAGATGATGACGCTCGATGATGCGAACCACTTCGGAAACATCATCGGTGACGACGAAGAGATCGAGCTCCCGTTTCGCGACGAGCTTCTCTTCGAGCGCGTGGTCCCGAATCCAATCGACCAGCCCGCTCCAGTACTCGCTCCCGAAGAGGATGACGGGAAAGTCGTGGATCTTTCCCGTCTGCTTGAGCGTGAGCGCCTCGAAGAACTCGTCGAGCGTTCCGAAGCCCCCCGGAAGCACCACGAAGCCGCTCGCATACTTGACGAACATCACCTTGCGGGCGAAGAAGTACTCGAATTCGAGCTGGAGATCGGCGAAGCGGTTCGGCTTCTGCTCCTTCGGAAGCTTGATGCTGAGCCCGACCGAACGCCCCCTGCCCTGGCGCGCGCCTCGATTGGCGGCCGCCATCACCCCGGGGCCGCCTCCCGTGATGATCGAGAATCCCGCGCGCGAGAGGGCCGTCGCAATTTCGACGGCCTGTCGGTAGTAGCGATGTCCGGGGCGGACGCGGGCGCTGCCGAAGATCGAGACGGCCGGCCACACCGCGCGGAGGGTCTCGAAGCCCTCGACGAACTCGCCCATGATCTTGAAGACCGTCCAGGTGTCTCGCGCTCGGGGATCGGCCATGACCTCTCTTCGGACGCCCTAGGGGCGCTTCTTGAACAGCGCCTCGAGGCGGCTCCTCGCCGCATCCCGACCCGAATCGGCCGACACGGCCGCGGTCGCGACTCCCGGCGCGAACCAATCGCAGCGGTTCGCCCGCTCGCGGTCCCGGACCGGCTCGGCCTGCGGCTCCCGGCACTCGTTGTGCGCGCTCGGATCGTGCCGCGCGCAGTTGCGGCAGACGTGGAGGTCGGCGCCACAGGAGCAGGAGTCGCGCAATCCGATCCGATCTCCCGCAAGCGTCTCGATCCCCCGTCCACAGGCGAAGCAGTGCATGGCCCGACGTTCCCAGAAGTGCGCCACGTGTCAACCGCCGCGAGCTCGTCGAGCGTGTTAGCGTTCGTCCGATGCGGCCCGTGATCCTGGTCCGGTTGCACCGACTCGCAGCCGCGGCGCTCGTAACGCTCCTCGCGAGCAAAGCCTCCGCGCAGTCGCCCGGCCTGGACCTCAACATCCTCGCGCTCGACTGGGCGCGGGGAAACTACGGCTCCCCACTTCTTTGCGAAGTGGAGGGCGAGGCCGTCCGGGCCATCCGTCGCGTCCTGATCGCCCCGGATACGGGCTCCGAGCGCGGTCCGACCGATCGGATCCAGTTCCCGGATCCCGAGGCCCGCGGTGCGAGCCGCTGCTTCTCCGAGCTCGGCTCGGCAGAACCGCTCGTCTCCGGGACGCTCTTCGTCTCGCTTCCGGGCCGCTCGCGCCCGGACACGGCGCGGTACGACTTCGAGTCGGCGTTGAAGCGAGCGGGCGGCTTCGTCTTCGACGTGCGCGAGGGAAAGCTCACCGTCCGAGGCTGGGAGCCGGGCCGCGATGCAGCGACCGTCGACTTCAAGGGGGGGGTTGCCAGGCTCCATCAGGTGAAACCCGGGAGCGACGCCGAGCGACTGCTGCGCGGTTTCTCGGCGCCACGCAAGCTCGAACTCGTCCTCGAAGCCCAGGACGGAACGACGCTGCGCTTCTACCTCTTCCAGATCGCCGGGCGCTAGCCCTCCCACGCAGACGCCTCCGAGCGATCCTCCGGGCTTCCCCGGCGGGAACGTTCAGTCCCCAACGCCCGTGTCCGATAGCCTTGCCATGATCGAGGCCGAGGACGAGAAGCCCATCGTTTCCCTTCTCGCCGACGATCCCATCGAGCGGCCGCGGATCGAAGCCTTCGTGCTCGCGCTCAGCGATCGGGTCGATGCCCTGCAGGATCTCGAGCAAGAAGCCGACTTCTCCCGGATCGCGGCGCACGCCCGAGCCCTCGGCGACGAGGCCGAGCGGCACGGGTTTCCGCTACTCGCCCGCGCGAGCGCGAGGTCGGTCGACGCAGCCTCGGCGCGGGACGCGCAGGACACCCGAAAGGCCCTCGTCGCGCTCACCGAGGTCGCCCGCCGGGTGCGGCTCGGACATCGAGGCGCTCCGCCGCCCGGATTCTAGAGCTGGTACCAGAGGTCGAGCGGATTTCCAGTCGCGTCCTCGAAGCGACCCGAGGCGTAGACGGTCGCCACGAAGAGCGCGAGATTCGCCGTCGCATGGCTGATCACGAGCGGCACGATGTGCCCCCGATGATAGAGCCAGAGATTCCAGACGATCCCCGTCACGAAAGCCGCCGGCCATTGCCAGCCGAGATGCGAGAAGGTGAAGAGCACGACGGTCGCGACGAAGCCCTTCCAGGCAAAGCGTGCCATCGGAACGTCCCGGAAATCGGCGTCGAAGTCGATCTCGACTCCCTTTCTCGAGATCGTGACGAGCTCGGCCGCCCGGATCAGGAAGCTTCGCACGAAGAGCTCCTCGACGAAGGGCGTGACGGCCGCGAAGCCGAGCAGGCGCAAACCGAGAACCACGTGTCGCAGCTCGGGGCCGAGCTGGTTCGGGTCGAAGCCCTTCACGTCGGCATCCTTCGCCAGCCACCCGGCCTCGAAGGGAACCACCCAGAGCGCAGCGATCACGAGACCGAGCGCGATGTCCGCAGCGACGCCACCGATCCCGAAGCGAAAACCCCGCAGCTCCGGGTACGCTCCTCGCCTCGCGAAGTGGATCAGAAGGCCTGCCGGGAGCAGCACCCGCAAGCCCCACAGGACGAGCGAGCCTTCGCCGAGCGGCCGCGCCTGCAGCTCCGCGATCAGCAGGAAGGCGAAGTACGGTGCCAGGTAGGCAACCCAGCCCGAATCGGCTCGCCGAGCGAGAGTGGCCTCTTGGTTGCTCACCGGGATGCTCTTCGGCTCAACGGACGGCGTTCTCGAGCAGCCGGCGATACGCGCGCACGAGGTCGGCGTATCCGGCGACCGGAATCCGCTCGTTCGTTCCGTGGATGCGCCGGGTGTCGTCGAGCTCGAAGCGAAGCGGCATGAAGCGATAGACCGAGTCGCTCAGGTCCCGGAAATGCCTCGAATCGGTCCCGGCAATCATCAAGTACGGGGTGACGATCGCTTCGGGCCAGATCTCCCGGATGCTTCGGGTCAAGAGCTCCCAGCCTTCTCCCGTCGTCTTCGAGGGCGGCGACGGTTCGCGGTTCCTGGGCCGCGCAGTGACCTCGACGAGTGGATCGTCGATCGTGCGTCGAACGTGATCGACCACGCTCTCGATGGTGTCTCCCGGGAGGATCCGGAAGTTCACGACCGCGCTCGCCCGGCTCGGGATCACGTTCTCCTTCACCCCGGCGTCGAAGATCGTCGCTGCGGTCGACGTCCGGATCGTCGCGGCCGCCGCCGGGACCTGCTCCATCGCGAGTTCGACGAGCGGAGCGAAGAGCCAGAGATTCGCGAGCACGAGGCGGTACGGAAATCGAGCTTCGGGCCCCACCCCTTCCTCGAGCATCTGGCGCGTGGGGCCTTCGAGACGCGACTCGGGCGGATGACGCTCGAGTCGCCCGATGGCCGCCGCGAGCACACCGATCGAGGTCTCGCGCGGAGGCGTCGACGAGTGCCCCCCGGGCATCTCGACCGAAAGATCGACGCTCACGTAGCCCTTCTCGGCGACGCCGATCGCCGCCACGGGCGCATCCACCCCGGGTACGAGCCCCTCCACGATCGACCCGCCTTCGTCGACGACGACGAGTGGGCGCACGCCCCGCTCCTCGAGGAGCTTCGCGATCGCGACCGCTCCCTTCTCGCCTCCGATCTCCTCGTCGTGCCCGAAGACGAGCAGGACACTTCGTCGCGGCGTCACCCCCTCCGCAAGAAGCGACTCGACCGCCTCGAGCTGTCCGAAGAGGTTCCCCTTGTCGTCGAGTGCTCCGCGTCCATACACGTATCCGTCGGCGATCGTTCCCGCGAACGGGGGATGCTCCCAGCGATCCTCCGTTCCGGGCTCGACCGGCACCACGTCCTGGTGCGCCATGAGGACGATCGGAGGCAGCGACGGATCGCTTCCGCGCCAGGTGTAGAGCAGGCCATGGCCTCCGACGACCTCACGAGTGAGCGTCTCGTGGACTCGCGGATAGCTCGCCTCGAGGTGCGCACGAAGGCCCGCGAACGCCGATTCGTCGAGCCCGACACCATCCTGATGCGAGATCGTCTGGAAGCGGATGCCTGCTGCGAGGCGCTCGGCCAGTGCGGCTTCGTCGAGCGGAACGCGGGCCACGGGCGCCACCCGCGGCTGTTTCGAGCGAAGCAACGCGGCGCGGACTCCGAGAACGATCGTGAGTGTGGCGAGCGCGAAGACGAGGATCCGGACGATGCCCCGCACGAGTCCCCCCGGCGCGGAGCCGGCTCGCGCTCCGCAACGGCCGAGAGTAGCCTCGCTCGTGGCGACCGCTCCCCTCGGGCGCACGGCCCCGGCGGGTTCCCGCCGCGGCCTCCCGATCAGGTTTCCTGCGCCGGGCGGCCGATCTCGACGATCTGCTCGACGAAGTCCCCGCCGTCGTCGAGGCCCCTCCGCGTACGCTCGGCTTCGCCGGCGTCCGCCTCGGCCCGGGCTCCCGTACGAAGTCCGTTCCAGCAGTCCACGCACAGGTTCGATGCGTGGCGCACGAGCATGCGTGCGTCGCAGCGCGAACAGCGATGCGTGTGGCCGTGGCTCGCGAGCACGCGCACGATCGACGCGCTGTCGATGCAGTAGTTCGCCATGGTGCGTCCTCCAGATGGATCCCACCGCACCAAGGCCGTCCCGACGTGCGGGACTTCCGAGATCGGAGGGGGCCGATCGTGAGGTTGTGTCCGGTCGGAGAACGTCTCTCCGCTCGCGACGCACCGGGCATCGGACGCCTCTCGCGCGCCCTGAAGCGACGTTTTTCGTCTCGTGGAAGCCCACGAGGGAGACGGGCCGTCGCAGCGCCGGGAGCTTACGGAAGCCGAGCGCGCACGCCTTGCTCCAGCCCTGCGCATCGCATGCCGCGTGCAAGGAGCGTCGGGATCGGGGCCGCCGCTCGTCTCGCCGGAGCGAAGCCGCGGCGCTCGCAGGCCCTTACACGCGCTCGAGGACGTGGATCGCGCAGGCGCTACCGAGCCCGATCACGTGCGTGAGCCCGAACCGGGCATCGGGCGCCTGGCGCTTGCCGGCCTCGCCGCGCAGATGCGTCGCCACCTCGTAGAGGTTCGCGATGCCGGTGGCTCCGAGCGGGTGTCCCTTCGAGAGGAGCCCTCCAGAGAGGTTCACCGGGCTCCGGCCGCCGAGCGCCGTCCACCCCTCGTCGATTGCGCGACCGGCTTCGCCCTCCGCACACAAGCCGAGGTTCTCGTAGTGGAGGATCTCCGCCGTCGCGAAACAATCGTGCAGCTCGACGAGGTCGAGGTCCTGCGGCGAGATGCCCGCCATCTCGTACGCCTTCGCTGCGGCCCGCCGCGTGCAGGTGTTCACGTCGGGCATCACGAGGTCGCGCTCGGTATACGGGTCGCTCGTCATCACCGAAGCCTTCACCCGCACCGCCCGCTTCATGCCGAGCTCACGCGCCTTCTTCTCGGAGCAGAGCACGGCCGCCGCGGAGCCGTCGACGTTCACCGAGCACATGAGCTTCGTGTTCGGGTACGAGATCATCTCGGCGTTCATCACCGTCTCGAGCGGCGTCTCGATCTGGTACATCGCCTTCGGATTGAGCGTCGAGTGGTGATGGTTCTTCACCGAGACCTTCGCGAACTGCTCGAAGGTCGTTCCGTACTTGCGCGCGTGCTCCATGCCGGCTTCGGCAAAGACCGTCGGCATCGTCCCCGAGCCGAGGAGCCCTTCCGTCGGGATTCCCTTCTTCCCGGCGCCTCCGCCGCCGAGAAGCCCCTTGCCCATCTGCTCGACGCCAACGGCGAGCACGAGATCGTAGGCTCCCGCCTTGATCGCCATCCATGCCTCGCGGAACGCGGTCGCTCCCGTGGCGCAGGCGTTGGCGACGTTCACGACCGGAATCCCGGTCTGGCCGATCTCCTGGAGGATCCGCTGCCCCACCATGCCGCTCGCCTGGTAGAGATTCCCGCAGTAGAGCGCCTCCATGTCCTGGATGCGGAGGCCAGCGTCGTCGAGCGCGAGGAGCGCCGCCTTCGCTCCGAGCTGCGGCACGGTCTGCTCGGGGAAGCGACCGAACTTGATCATGTCCACGCCGAGGATGTAGACGTCGCTCATCGCCGCTCCTTCCCGCGCCTAGCGCGGTTCGAAGTAGTAGGTGAGGTATTCGTTGCCCTCGGCGTCCTTGCGCGGGGCGACCTTGAAGACGGTGCGGACCGGCATTCCCATGCGGATCTTCGCGGGATCCGGCTCGATCCCGATCAGGTTTCCCTTGACCGTTCCGCCGCCCTCGAGATCCACGATGCACGAGACGTACGGGGTCTCGATCCCGGGAAACGAGCGGTGGACGATCGAGTAGACGTAGAGCGTCCCCTCGTTCGCCAGGCGCTTCGGCTCGAGTTCCCCCCGGGCTCCACACTTCGAGCAGTTCTCGCGCTCGCCGAGGAAGATCGCGCCGCATTTCCCGCAGCAGCGAGCCTCGAGATAAGGGGCTCCCTCGGCCGGAATCCTGAGAAACGGGACCACGGGCAGCGGTCCGGATGCCTTCGCCTGCTCGGCCATCGCGAGGATCTCCTCCGTTGCGGGTCCGACTCTGGTTGACTCACGAGTCAACCGGAGCGGAGAATGCCGTGACGACACCTTCCATGTCAACCCGACTCGCCACGCGAGCGAACGCGCAGACCCGTATCGGGCCCGCGACCGGGAGCCCACCGACGGCTGCTGCGCCGCGTTTCGCGATCAGAAGACCGCGATCGGGTTGAGCGGTGAGGCCGTCCCTCGCGCGAGCACGAGTGGTGCGAGTACCAGCAGGAAAGAGGATCGGCCTTCCTCGCTGCACGCCGCGGAAAGCGCTTCGAGGTCGAGGTTGTCGAGGAGGTGGAGGCCCATCGCGACGATCCCGACCTCGTGGATCGGGAGCCTCGCCCCCTCGACTCCCGAAGGGATCACGTCGGAAACGCCGTCGCTTCCGAGCACCGAAACGTCCCGCTCTCGCAGCCACGGGAGGCACGAGGCATGCAGCCCGGCAAGCCGCTCGCGGGGATCCCAGCTCCCGCGTTCATCGCGCAGGCGCCAGCGCCCCGTACGCACGAGCAGCACGTCTCCGGGACCCGCGCGCGCGCCGCTTTCCACCTCGGCCCGCTCGAGATCCTCGGGATGGAGCGCCTCTCCCGGCTCGAGAAAGGGGCGCCCATCGACGCGCGGAGGATCGAGGAGCACGCCTCGCGCGACCACGCCATCGCGCAGCGCGTCGATCGAGAGGTCGAGCGCGCCGCGCGCCGTGACGCGCTGGCACGAATAGCCGTTGTAGAGCATTCCGGCGTGGAAGATGTGGCAGAGCGCGTCGATGTGGGAGGTCGCGTAGCCGTGCGGTGCGAGGGCGAGGAAGTCCCCGCCCCACCCCTCCGACGCGGTCCCGATCATGTGATGGAGCGCGGGCTGCGGGTTCTCGGCCGAAGGCTCCGTGTCGATCGCGCGCGCGCACGAAACGCTCCGTCCGGTCCGAACCAGCGCGGCCGCGGCCGCGCTGCGCTCCCGCGTGACGAGATTGAGTGTCCCGAGCTGGTCCCGTTCGCCGAAGCGGCCCCAGTTCGAGAGCGTCTGGTGCAGCGCTTCGACCTCCGCGGCGCGAGCGGGACGAGGGCGCCGGGCCGTTCGGGATTGCGTCGTCATCTCCGGCCGAGCTTAGGAGCCTCGCGTTCGCGGCGCATTCGAAACCGCGCGGCCTGTGCCGCGCCGTCACAGCCGGGCGGCGCCCGGCCGCAGTTCGCGGGCCAATCGCAGCCGCAGGGATTCGCCGTGCTGGCACGCGGGTTGCTTCGACACTTGCTCGAGAGCGCGGCCCCATACGCGAACGGAGTGCCCATGACCGAGCGAACCTCGACTTTGCGACCCATGGTCCGGGTCTCGGACATCATGTCGAAGAAGGTCCGCACCTGCGGCCCCGACCACGACCTCGCCTCGGCCGCGAGGCTGCTCTGGACCGGAGACTGCGGTGTTCTACCCGTCGTCACCGGCCCCGAGCGACGCGTGGTGGGGATGATCACGGATCGCGACATCTGCATGGCGGCGTGGACCCAGGGAAAGTCGCTCTCCGAGATCCCCGTCGAGGTGGCGATGGCGAGCGACGTCGTCTGCTGCCGCCCGGGCGAGGATGCGGTCGAGGTCGTGCGGCGGCTCCGGGACCGTCACGTGCGCCGCCTGCCGGTGGTCGACGAGGCCGGACAACTGCTCGGCTTGGTGTCGCTCGTCGATTTGGCGCGCGCAGCGGCCGCCGGTGCGCTGCCCTCGGAGGGCGTGGTCGAGGCCCTCGCGAGCATCTCCCGCCCGCCGCCGGACTGGAGACCGTAGCGGCGGATCGGCTTTCGAGCCGAGCGGCGCGACGCACGGCGAAGGGTGCGCCCTCGCCGCGAGATCCGTGTGCCTCTCTGCTCGAAGCGTCTGGTACGATCCGGCTCCTTTCCACGGAGCCCGGTTGCCCCAAGAGACCCTCGTCGTCGTTCCCCACACGCACTGGGACCGCGAATGGTACCGGTCGCACGAGGAGTTCCGGGTTCGGCTCGTCGCGCTCGTCGACGAGGTCCTCGCCTTGCTCGAGGGCGATCCGGGCTTTCGCCACTTCATGCTCGACGGTCAGACGATCGTCGTCGACGACTACCTTGCCGTTCGCCCCGATGCGAGGCCTCGCATCGAGAAGCTCGTCCGGGACGGGAGGCTCCTCGTCGGGCCCTGGCACGTGCTGCCGGACGAATGGCTCGTCTCCGCAGAGGCCCTGATCCGCAACCTCCGCATGGGCCTCGCAAAGGCCGAGGCCCTCGGCCAGGCGATGCGAGTCGGCTACGTCCCCGACCAGTTCGGCCACGTGGGGCAGCTTCCGCAGATCTTCTGCCGCTTCGGCTTCGAGGGGGCCGCACTCTGGCGCGGCGTCGGTGACGACGTACGCGAGAGTGCTTTCTGGTGGGAGGCGCCCGACGGAAGCCGGATCCTCACGCTCTATCTCGCGACCGGCTACGGCAACGCGGCGAACCTGCCCCTCGATCCCGCCCTGCTCGCGAGGCGACTCGATCGCATCGTCACGGAGCTCCGGGGCTTCGTTCCGGGCTCGACCTTCTGCCTCATGAACGGAAGCGACCACCTCCCGCCGCAACCCGGGCTCCCGGCTGCGTTGCGGAAGGCGACGGCGCGACCCGGAAGCGACCGCCACTTCGAGATCTCGACCCTTCCTCGGATGCTCGAGCGACTTGCCGAGGAGCAGGCCGCGACGGCGCCCTCGCATCGCGGAGAGCTCCGCTCCGGCCTGCGCGCTCCCCTGCTTCCGGGATGCGCCTCTTCGCGCCTCGCACAGAAGCAGCGTGACGCTGCGAACGATCGCTGGCTCTGCCGGGTCCTCGAGCCCCTCGCAGCCCTCGCCGGCCGCCTCGGCGCTCGTGTCGATGGCGAGCTCTTGAGCTTCACGTGGAGCGTTGCGCTCGAGAACCATCCCCACGATTCGATCTGCGGCTGCTCGGTCGACGCCGTCCACGCCCAGATGGAGACGCGCTTCGACCGCGTGGAAGCGCTCGTCCGGGCGCAGCTCGAGGGTGTCGAGTCTGCGGTCGCCTCGGCGCTCGAGCGCCCGGCTCGAAGCGAGCGTGCCGGCGATGCCTTCGCCGTCTGGAACCCCCACGCCTCGGGCGTCGCGCGCGTAGAAGCCGCGCTCGAGCTCGACCTCCCGGGGCTCGATCCGGCCGGAGTCGAGCCGGGGCGTCGTCTGCTCGCGCACGTTCGCGGTGCGAACGACCGGCAGATCCCGGCCCACGTCGAGGGGGTCGAGCCCGGCGCCGCCTGGCGGTCGAGCTTCTCGCTCGATCTCGCCCGCGCGATGCTCGCCGATCTCCCACGCGAGATGATGGGCTACCATGCGAACCGGGTCGCCTTCGAGCGCACGGACGACCGCCTGCGCGTCGTCGTGATCGCCGGGAGCGTGCCACGCGGCGATTTCGATTTCGCCGAGGCGAAGCGATCGCTCGCCACGGTTCTCGCGGACCCCACGCTTCGCGAGCTCTCGATCGAGCTGCTTCGGCCGGCTCGCGTGCTCGTCTCCTTCGTCGATCGGCTGGCGGGTCACGGGCTTCGCGTCTACCGGATCGGAGCCGGCCGCGCGCGCGGTTCACCGCGACTCGCGAGCGGTCGGATCGCCGGAGGGGCCTTCGTCGAGAGCTCGCTCTGGCGCGTCGACGCAGACGCCATGGGTCGCGTCAGACTCGAGCGACGAAGCGATGGGCTCGTGATCGACGATGCGCTCCGCGTCGTCTCCGAAGGCGATCGCGGCGACACCTACAACTTCGATCCCGTGGCGTCCGCACGATCGATCGATCGCCCCGCGCGCGCGAGGGTTCGCGTCGCATCGGCCGACGGAGCCGAGGCGACGCTCTCGATCGCCCTCGTCTTCCGCGTTCCCGAGGGACTCACGCCGGACCGCCGCGGGCGGAGCGATCGAGTGGTCGATCTCCCGGTCGAGTTGCGCCTTCGCGTCGCGGAGGGAGTCGACGCGATCGAGATCTCGGTCCGTGGCCAGAACCGCGCCCGGGATCACCGGCTGCGCCTGCTCTTTCGCGCGCCCTTTGCCGCAGAGCGCTTCCGCGTCGAATCGGCCTTCGAAGTCGTCGATCGGCCGATCGCTCCCGATCGCACGGCGTTCGGAAGCGAAGATCCGGCGGAGTTCCCGATCGGTGCCTGTCCGCAGCGCCGCTTCGCGACGCTCGCAGGCTCGATTGCCGCGCTCAGCGTCGCCGCGCGCGGAAACAGCGAGGTCGAGGCCCTCCCCGAGGCCGACGGAACGAGCGCGCTCGCCGTCACGCTGCTCCGAGCGGTCGGATGGCTCTCCGCGAGCGATCTCTCGCTCCGCCCTGCTCCCGCGGGCCCCCTCTTCGCGACGCCGGGCGCGCAGGCGCAGGGAACCTTCCACGCGGAGCTCTTGCTCTTCGTGCACCCGGTGGACGATCCCGAGGTCGTCTCGCGAGCGCACCGCTTCGCGGACCCGCCGCACGCCTTCGCGATCGGCGACGGTGCAGGCGGAAGGCTCCGCGACGGGGATCGCCTCGTCGAGATCGACGATCCCGCCGTGATCGTCTCCGCGATCGAGCCGGGCGGATCGGCGGCGCTCCGCATCCGCGTCTACGAAAGCAGTGGACATCCCCGTCGGGTCCACGTTCGAGTCCCCGGCGCGAACCGTTTCGAGGCCGTCGACCTCCTCGGCCGTCCCGAGACTTCGACCCGGCTTCGTTTCGATTCCGACACCGTCGAGATCGAGCTCCGGGCGCACCAGATCGCCGACATCGAGGCCGGCTTCGCCCCCGCTCCGCCAGGAGATCGACCCGGCCCGCCTCCGGTCGATCTCCTAGGCCAACCGCGGCCGTAGACGGAACCGGATCAGGAGCAGCAGGAGACCGAAGAGGAGCCAGAGCGCGAGGAGCGGCTCGATGACGTCCGAGAGGTCGCCTCCGCGCGTCACGAGCCTGCGCAGACCGATCTGGTACCAGCGAAGCGGAATCACGGCGCCGATCTCCCGGATCCCGGACGGCATGAGCTGGTACGGGAAGAGCACTCCCGAGAGCACCATCGACGGCAGGATCGAGAACGTGGTGAGAAACACCGCCTGCGTGCTCGTCCTTGCGATCGTCGAGATCAGCACCCCGATCGAGAGAGACGCGAGCACGAAGGGCAAGGTGAGGAGCCCGAGGCCTACGATGCTCCCGCTCGGCCATACGCCGAAAACGAGCCCCGCGCCGAGAAAGGCGAGCAGCAGCACGCCGTAGCTCGCACCGACGTAGGGCAGGATCTTGCCGAGCACCATCTCGAGCGGCGATGTCGGCAGCGAGAGGGTCTGCTCGAAGGTCCCGCTCTCGCGCTCCGCCACGAGACCTCCCGAGGTCACCGAGAGGCAGAGGTTCGTGAGCAGCATTCCCGCGAGCGTGGCGAGAAAGAAGTCGCGATCGGCGAGGGTGGCGTTGAACCAGAAGCGCGCGCGGATCGCGAACGAGCCGCTGCTGCGGTTCTCCGGGAGCCGCTCGACTCGCTCCGGAAGGCTCGCCTCGACACCCACGCGGCTCGCGACGCCAGTGACGAGCCCGGCGGCGCGCGCCGCCGTGAGCGGATCCGCGCCGTCGAGCAGGAGTTGCACCTCGGCCTGCGAACGCTCGGCCTCGCGGCGGAGCTCGGAGGGAATCACGAGGAGGAGCAGCGCGTCGCCGCTACGAAGCCTCCGCCTCCCCTCCTCGAGGCTCTGGACCCGCTGCGGCTCTTCGAAGCGACCCGTCGCTTCGATTTCCGCCACCAGCCTTCGCGAGAGCTCGGTGCCGCTCCGGTCGATCACGACCCACGAAACGTTCCAGGGCTGCGTCGAGAGCACGGCTCCGAGCAGGACCAGCATCACGATCGGCTGTGCCACCATCATGCCCATGAACGCGCGATCGTGGCGCATCACCGTCGCCTCGCGGTAGGCGAGCGCGAGCACGTTCGAGAGGAACCCCGTCATGCGCGACGCCCGAGCGAGCGCAGTGCCCCCACCACGGGAACGGCTCCGAGGAGGAACAGGAGACCGAGCTCGGGCAGGAGATCGAAGAAGCCCTCGCCCCGGATGTAGATCGCTCGGCTCACCCGGATGTAGTGCGTCGCCGGCAGGAGCTCGGCGAGCCAGCGTACCGGAGTCGGCATGCTCGCGATTGCGAAGGAGAAACCAGAGAGCTGGACGAGCGGGATCGAGAGGATCACGCTCTTTTGGACGGCTTCCATCCCCGTCTTCGAGGTCGCCGAGATGAGCAGGCCGAGAGCCAGTGACGTGAGCACGTAGGCCGAGGAGATCGCGACGAAGACGAGTGCGTTGCCTGCCGGCCAGACCCCGAGAACGAATCCCGCCACGAGCACCATCAGGACCACGTCGAGTGCGAAGACCGCGCCGAGCGGAAGCAGCTTTCCGAGCAGGATCTCGAGGTTCGTCGCGGGTGTGAGCTGGAGTTGGTCGAACGTCCCCGCCGCACGCTCGTTCACGATCGTCACCACCGTGATCAGCACCGTGAGGAAGCTCAACACGAAGCCGAACGTCCCGGCCACCATGAAGGGCTTGCCCTCGAGCTTCGGGTTGTAGAGCGCCTTGGTGACGACCGAGATCCCCTGCCCCGTCCGCGCCGACGAAGCGCCGAGCGGCCGCAGGACGAGCCGCGCTCCCGAAGCGGCGACGAGTGCCGAGAGGAACGCTTCCGAGTTCCCGGCCAGGACCGCCTCGGCGCCGTCGTAGAGCACCTGCACCTCCGGCCGCGGCGAGCCCGCGCCACGAGAGGCTCCGCGCTCGAAATCCGGCGGGAGCACGAGGCCGACCGCGATCTCACCGCTCACCAGCGCTGCGTCGAGAGCACTCCGGTCGGGATACGGCCTCGCGACGAAGGCTCCCGTCGCCGTCAGGTCGGCGAGAAGCCTTCGGCTCGCAGCCGAGCGGCTCGCATCGTGGACCCCGAGGTCGAGGCCTCGCACGTTCGTGTCGAGGACGAATCCGAATGCGAGAAGCGCCGAGAGCGGGACCGCGACGAGCGCGACCATCGTGAAGGGGTCGCGAAGTGTCGCCCGCACCTCGCGCACGACGAGGGTCCAGAGCCGCCGCAGACTCATACGTCGCCCCCGCTCGCGCGTGCGGCGACGATCAGACGCTCGAAGACCTGGTTCATCGGAGCGGGCGAAACACGGAGGCCGAGCGGAGCGTTTCCGAGAACGGCGACGAGCTGCTCCTGCGTGGCGACATCGAAGCGCGGTACACGGACGACGATCTCCTGCGCCTCCCTTTCGGGAACGAAGCCCGCGACACGCAGCTTCGCGAGCGTCGCATCCCCCTCGGCATCGGACACCCGGAGCCGGAGCGTCGTCCCCTCCGAGTAGCGTTCCCGAAGCGATTCGGGGCTCGCGTCGGCGACGAGCCGACCGGCGTCGATGAAACAGACCCGATCGCAATCGTCGACTTCCTCGAGGAAATGCGTGGTCAGGAAGACCGTCACGCCCTCGGCGCGCTGCTCGCGGATCAGGTCGTAGAAGACGGTCCGCGAGTGAACGTCGACCCCGGCCGTGGGCTCGTCGAGAAAGAGGATCCGCGGGGAGTGCAGGATGCTGAGCGCAAGGCCCGCTCGCTGGCGGAGCCCTGCGGGCAGGTTCTCGGGCCGCTCCTTCGCGGCAGCCATCAGATCGAAGCGCGCGAAGAGGTCTCGCCAGCGGCGTTCGAGCGATGCTCCGCGAAGCCCGTAGAGCCCCGCGTAGAACTCGACGTTCTCGAGAAGCGAAAGCCCCTGGTAGAGGCTCACGCGCTGGCCCATGTACCCGACACGATCGCGGACCCGGCGTGGGTGCCGGATCACGTCGACCCCATCGACCTCGATCTCGCCCTCGCTCGGCGTGAGGAGACCGATCAGCATGCGGATCGTCGTGCTCTTGCCAGAGCCGTTCCCACCGAGGAATGCGAAGATCGATCCCCGCTCGATTTCGAGGTCGAGTGCAGAAACCGCGACGAAATCTCCAAAGCGTCTCGTGAGCCGGCGAGCGCGGATCGCGGGCCCACTCATGCAGTCTCGCGCCCGGCGCCGCGCCTCGCGAGAGCCACGAGCGTCGCTTCGAGATCGAGATCCGCCCGCTCGGCAAGGCGCAGCCCGTCGATCGCGCCGAGGACCTCGAGGACTTCCCCTTCGTCGGGAGCCTGCGCGAGCGATGCCTCGACGCGAGCGAAGCGCGCTCCCGTCGTCACCGCCTCGACGAACGCGAGCTCCCGTGCGGCGCGTGCGAGCGTCTCCGGGGCATCCCCCCAGAGCCGGTAGATGCCGAGCCCGATCCCCTCGCAAAGCGCGTCCGGCGAGCCTTCCGCGACGACACGCCCCGCGTCGAGATAGACGAGCCGGTCGCACGCCGCCGCTTCTTCGACGTAGCTCGTCGCGAGCAGGATGAGCGTCTCGCGGCGGCGCTCGTCGAGGATCTCTCGGATCTCGGCTCGCGCAACGACGTCGACTCCCGCGGTCGGCTCGTCGAGGATGAGCAGATCGGGCTCCGGCAGCAGCGCATTCGCCACGGCGAGCTTCTGCTTCATTCCGCCCGAGAGGGCTCCCGCCGGCCGGTCGGCGAAGGGCGCGAGCGAGGTCCGCTCGAGGAGATCCGCACTCCGGGTCGCAAACTCACGATCGCCGAGCCGATGCAGCCTCGCCGTGAACGCCAGGTTCTCGCGGATCGAGAGCTCGGGTTGGAGGCTGAAGGCCTGGGGGACATACCCCGTCCTCGCCTTGAGCGCGCGTACGTCCTCGCGGAGGTCGACGCCGAGCACGCTCGCCCGCTCGGCCTCGATCTCGAGAAGCCCCGCGATCGCGCGCAGGAGAGTCGTCTTTCCCGCACCATCGGGGCCGACGATTCCGACGAGCCCGGCCCCCTCGAGGTCGAGGTCGATCCCATCGAGCGCCACCCGCCGCCCGAAGCGCTTGCGAAGTCCGACGAGTCGGAGCGACGGGGCGCTCACGGCCCCGAGCGCGCCGTGCGCGCCGCCATCGCCGCCGTCTCGTCGACGACCCTCACCTCGCCTTCCGTCCCCGGCTGGAAGCGCTCGACGCCTTCGAGGATCCGGACCTTGCCCCGGTACACCTGGCCGATCCGATCGCTTCGCGTTTCGATCTTCTCCGGAGTGAAGTTCGCCTGATCCGCGATGAAGCTGACCTCGCCCGGCACACTCCGGCCAGGGTCGCTGTCGAGCTCGATCGAAACGCGCGTTCCGACCGGCACACGGGAGACGTCCGGGACGGGAATGAAGATCTGGACGTACTTGTCGACCGGATCGAGTACCGAGAGCACCGGCGTTCCGGGCTGCGCGAGCTCTCCGGCGAAGAGCATCTGTGTCTGCACCACGGTCGCGACATCGGGAGCGCGCACCTCGTATTTGCTTCGCAGCACCTCGAGTTCGGCGAGCTGTGCCGCCGAGAGGTCACGCTGTCGCGCGAGCACGTCGAGCTGACGGCGTGCAATCTCGATCCGTCCCTCCTCGGCTCGGATCCGCTCGAGCGTCTCGCTCGCCGCGTCGACGCTGCTCCGCGTCTGATCACGGTTCGAGCGCGTCTCGTCGAGACGCTGCGCCGTGGCCACGCCCTGCGCGACGAGGCTCTCCTGCCGCACGTGCGTTCGCACGGCGAGGTCCGCCGCCGCCTTCGCCCGGCGCAGCTCCGCTTCGCCGGCAGCCACTTCTTGCTTCCAGGTCCGCTCGAGCGTCGCGACCTCCTCGCGCTGGCGAGCGATCTGCGCGTCGAGCACGCCGAGTTCCTCGCGCTTCGACACGAGGCGAGCATCGATGTCCGAAGCGTCGATGCGCGCCACGACGGCCCCGGGCAGGACACGGTCCCCCTCGCGGAAGGCGACCTCGATCACGCGTCCGCTCACCTCTGCGCGGAGCACGCGCTCCTCGCCTTCGACGAAGCCCGTGAAACGGAGCTCCGAGCCATCGTGCGAGCGCCAGCTCCAGACGCCCGCCGCGAGCCCGACCACAGCGATCGCCGCGAGGACGAGCCTTCGTCTCATCGCTGCTTCCTCCCCGCGCGGACGGCGGCGATCGCAGTGATCCCACCGACCGTGAAGCGCGTCACGTGTGCCGCGACGGACCGCGCGAAGCCTTTCGGGTAACGATCCCGGCCGAGCAGAAGCAGGAGCGCCGGGCGATGCGTCGCGTAGAACCAGATCTGCCCCACGATGCTCCACGCGCAGCGTTCGATCTCGCTTCGCGAGAGCGAGGGCTCGAGCCTCGAGACGAGCGTTTCGAACGCGCGCCGCTGCGGGTCGGCAAACCGGCGGACGATCTCGGGAAGCGCCTCCCCCGGATCGCAGAGCTCGCGCTGCATGAGAAGCACATGACCTCCGGGATCCCCGACGATCAGATCGATCATCGCGGAGACCCTTCGCTCGAGAAGCGCAACGAGCGAAGACCGGGTCGTCGGCCAAACCTCTCCGGGCGGATCGGCGCCCTCCTCGGCGAGTCGCCGCTCGAGGAGCTCGAAGTAGCTTCGGGTCACTTCGAGGTAGAGCGCCTGCTTCGATCCGAAGTGATAGTGCGCTGCCGCGAGGTTCGCGTTCGCACGGTCGGCGATCTCGCGCATCGTCGCCCCGCGATAGCCCCGCTCGGCGAAGACCGCGGCGGCCGCCTCGACGAGCCGCGAACGCGTGGCGACCTCGGCCGCGCCGGATCCGGGCGCCGGAGAGCGTTGCGAGATCGCCCGCGACATGAAACAGGCGTTTAGAACAGATGTTCCAATCGAGCAACCCCCGCCGGCCGCCGGGACGCCGCGGGGGCTTCAGGCCGCGCCCCGGCGCGCCGATCCATCTCCGGCAACGAACGTCGGGGGTTTCGATGCTCCGCCCGCTCGCCTGCCTCTTGTTCGTCCTCGGTCTCGGCGCCTCCGCGGCGGCGCAATCGGTCGATCCGGACGAAGAACCCGTCATGGGAACGTCGCATCCGCTCCCGGACGGGGTCACCCCCGGAGATCCCGATGAGTTCGTCGTCCACTCGGAGAGCCCGGACTCGAACCTCGCGACTGCGGCCGACCCCGATGCCACGACGGTCGGGTCCTCGCAGCCGATCGAAGGACACTCGATCGACCCGGATGCGATCACGACGCGTTCGGAGGACCTCACGGACCTGCCGTCGGCCTCGGAGATCGATCGCCCGCTCCCCGCGGCCATCGCGGACTCGTCGCTCCCGCTCTCCTGCGGCCCGCCGGCCGGGGACCCGGCCTGGAGCCGCTGTCTCGGCGAGATCCACGGAAATCTCGCGGCCGCTCGCGAGCGCCTCGCGCAGGCCGACGCCGAGTACTCACGCTCGCTCACGCTCCACGTTCCGACCGGGCAGGCCCGTGCCGACGTGATCCGGGAGCGAGACCAGGCCCGCGCCGACGTGAAGGGCTACTCGTCGATGCTCGCCTCGCAGCTCGAGCAGGCCGAGCAGGCGGGGGCTTCGCAGAGCGTCACGGCCCCCTACCGCCCGCAGGTCTCGGGCTGGTGACGCCCGGGCACCGCGCCTAGCGCAAACTCCGCACCGTCATCTGACGCACCAGCTGCGCGAGCTTGCGGCAGATCGCGATCGCGATCTCGGGGAGTTCCTCCATGAGCGCGAGGAGATCCTTGCCTTCGATGCGAAGCACCCGCGTCGGCTCGACCGTCGTGACGGTCGCCGAGCGCGGCTCTCCATCGAAAAGGGCGAGCTCGCCGAAGATCTCGCCCCGGCGGAGCTCGCTCAGCGCGATCCCCTTGCTCGCAACTTGCACGTGCCCTTCGATCAGCGCGTACATGCTCGTTTCGTATTCACCCTCGCGAACGATGTCGAGGCCCGTGCCGTAGTGCTCCTGCTTCACGAGGCGTGCGACGTCGGCGAGCTGCCGGACCGTCAGGTGTTCGAAGAGCGGGAAGCTCCGAAGCTGGAGCAGCACCTCGACCTCGCTCAGCATCGCATCCTCCGCCTCCGCGGGCCTTTCGTGCATGGTGCCTGCCAGGATCATCCGTGTCAGGGGGTCCGGATCCTCGAGGAGCGACTCGAGCGTCCGTTCTCGCGAGAGCGGCCTTCGGCCGAGGAGCTCGCTCGCCGCGACGACGCGGAGCTCGAGCGTCGGATCCTCCACGAACGGGATCAGCCGCAGGCGCTCCTCCGGAAGCAGGAGCGCCTCGAGCGCCTCGATGCGGAGTGCGCGGTCCCTTCGACTCTGGGGCCGGCGGAGGGCATCGCCGAGGTCGACGATCCGATCGTCGTCGTGAAGTGCCGCGAGAAGCAGGAACGCCGTATGGAGCCCCTCGTGCACCCGCTCCTCGAGCCGCTCGACGAGGATCGGTGCCGCGTTGCCGCGCAGGGCGGCGATCTCGAGCAAACGCTCGGCCACCCCCTCGAGCTCCCGACGGAGCTGCGCCTCGAAGGTCTCGGCCTCGGCATCGAGCTCTCGCAGCAGCGGAACGATCGCGTCACGGATGCTCCGCTTCCCGAAGCAGAGTTCGGGGAGCAGTGCGTCGAGCGCCGACTGCCCGAGCGCACGGAGGCCCTCTCGAGCAGCGGCGGACTCCTCGGCTTGCGACGCTGCGAGCCGCTCGACGAGGAGCGCGGCTCGCTCGGTACGCCGCGTGTATCCGATGAACCGGAGCACCGCTCCACGGACGGCGGGATCCGCGTCGTCGGCGAGCGCGAACATTTCCGGCGCAGCCGCGCTCGCGACGCGTCCGCGGCTCGCCGCCACCTCCGCGAGAGCGGTGGCGGCCGCCGCTCTCGCCTCGGGCCGGAAGAGGGCCGAGATCAGGAGCCCGAGCCGCTCGTGCCACTCCGGTCGCCCTGCGCCGACCTCGCCGGGGTCACCCCGGGGATCTTCGACGAGAAGCGCGCGCAGCTCGCGGCTCGCCACGTCGCGGACCTCCGCATCGTCGCTCTCGAGAGAAGTAGCGAGCGTGCGACGAAGCGCGGCCGGATCCTCGTCGCCGAGGCCGAGCCGATACCGTGCGATCTCCGCCGCGAGGCGCACGACCGGCTCCGACTCGACAGCGGCCTCCGCGAGAGCGGCCGCGGTCTCGGACGCGATGCGCGAGCGGTTCGTGAGCCGTCCGGCACAGCGAACGAGCGCAGCGCGCTCCCGGGGGTCTGCTGGAGGATCCTCGCGCAGCAGGCGGACCAGTGCGATCGCGTGCTCGGACGTCTCGCCGGGCTTCGCCGTCGCATCCTCGAGGAGCGCCTCGAGGCTCGAGAGCAGCATGCTCCGGGTCGCGAGCGGTGCACTCGGGATCGCCTCGGCGAGAAGCCCCGGAGCGACATCGGGACGTAGATCGCGGAGCACCTCGACGGCAGCCCGTGCCGCATCGGCGTCGTCTCCCGAGAGTGCACGAGCGATGGCGCGGACGGTGCTCGCATCGACCAACTCCCGCGCGGAGCCGAGCCCCTGCGATCCGATCCGTCGGGGCTGCATCGCGAGCGAGAGCACGAGCGCGGGGTACCCCTTCCACACGCGCACCGTCATCCAGAGCCAGAGCAGCGTCACCGGGAGGCCGACCACCCCGACCCAGGCGACGCTCCCGAGACCGACCGCCGCGAGCACGAGCAGATTGCCGAGGGCCCCGCCGGCCCGCTTCGCAGTCCCTTCGACGAGCGCCGAGACCCGTGCCCGCAGGCCCTCCGGAAAGAGCAGCCAGAGCAGTCGCTGGGCGGGATCGTGGATCGCCTGGTCCTGCACCGTCGCTCCCGAGAGTGCGGCGACCCCCTCCGGGAGCCCGAGCCGGAACGTGAGCCCTCCGAATCCGAGCAGGTAGAGGAGCGGAGAGAAGACCCCGGCGAGCGGCACTCCGATGCGACGATAGAGCGCCGGTGCGATCCAGATCTGTGTGAGCAGCACACCGATCGCGAGCCAGCCGCGCAGTTGCGCGTAGAGCGAGAGAAGACGCTCCTCGCCTCCCTCCCCTCGCGTCGCGAGGTCGGCGACGTACGAGAACTGGAAATAGAGCATCGGTCCGACCGCCCCGGAGAGGACGGCCGAGACGACGAGGGTTCGCAGCAGCCAGCTTTCCCGCCAGAGTCCGCGAAGCGAGATCTCGGCCGGCGGCGCGGCTCCGCGGCCCGGTGCGCTCCGGCGCTCGAGAACGACCCGAGCGGCCGGAAGCCTCCGCAACGGGATCGTCGCCGCAGCGCCGAGCAGGAGCAGGAGCGCCGCCACCGGCAAGAGGCCCTCGACGTCGAGCGCTCGACCGAGCGGGCCCGACGCGAAGCTCCCGAGGATCGCTCCGAGGGTCCCCCCTGCGAGCAGCGGCGGCAGGACCTGCTTCGCCTGGCGGGGATCGACGAGCGCGCCGGTCGCCACCGAGAAGGTGATGAGCGCGATCGAGCTGATCTGCTTCGAGGCGATCAGGAGGATCGGGTAAGAAGCCTGTCCGCCGACGTGTACGAGCAGCCAGAGCAGGGCGAGCAGGCCCCCGAGACCCGCGAGAGCGCGGGTGAACAACCGCAGCGGATCGACCCGGGCCGCAAGGACACCGAGCAGCGACGTCGTGCCCACGAGAAGGACCGAGTTCGCGAGAAAGGCGATCGGAAGGAGCTCGACCCCGATGCGCTTGAGGAAGAGCGTCTCGGAGACGTTCTTGACCGAGACGTCGGCCCATGAAGCGAGGAACAGGGCTGCCGCACCCCAGGCGAGAACGCGCCGCTCGCGCGCCTCGACCCGTGAGCCGGCAAGCCATCGCATGGGCGGACCTTACCTCGCCGCTTCGGGCGGCGCGCCGGCGTCTCGCGGAATCGGATCGTCGGGTCTCGCCCGCGGCGCCGCCTCGCTCGATCCTCTCAGCGAGAGAATGCCGCTGCGACCCGATCGAGGACGGCCTGCTCGCTCTGCGAGATCTTCGTGCCGAGCCCGAGGAAGCCTCCTGCGGCGCCCGCCACTTCGCTCGCGAGGCGCAGCACGCCGTCGCGCATCTGCTCGACCTCGTTCGCGGAAAGTCCCGCGCACGCAGCGCGAACGAAGCCGAGCCAAAGCTCCTCGAGGTGATCGGACGGATCGGATACGATCCACTCGGCGAGCCGATCGTACCCCTTCGATCCCTTCGGAATCCCGTGCTCGGCAGCCGCACGCAGGATGGCCTCGCGCTCCGCGTCGGCGAGGCTTCCATCCGCCCATGCGACGAGCACGAGCGGCACGAGCCAGAGCGCTGCCGCCGCCTCTGCGTCGAAGCCGTGGTCGATCAGGTGCTCGATCATCGCGGGAGCCACCTGCGGGTACGCCGCCTGGAGCTCGGCGCGGCCCCTCTCCCGATCGAGCTTTTCGCGGAGCTGCTCCTTCAGCTTCGCGTTCTGCTTCGCGAAGAACTCCTCTTCGAGCGACCTGCGCCGATCGGTCATCACCCGGGGGTCCTTCTCGCTCATCCGCTCTCCTCCTGTGCCGGCTGCCACGGCGCCGGCCGTGGAAGTAGCACCGCTAGCGCCGCGTCTCCAGCATCGCATGCGCCGCCCGGTCCGCGACGGTCATGATGGGAATCATCGTGTGCGTCGATGCGCTCGTCGGGAATACGGAGGCGTCGACCACGTAGAGGTTCCGGAGCCCGTGGACGCGGTGGGTCGGATCGACGACGCCGAGACGCGGATCGGCGCTCATGCGACAGGTGCCCTGCACGTGCGCCGACAAGAAGCGCGTGGCTCCCGTCCGCACCTCGAACGCGTCGATCCGATCGAGGTCTCGCGGACCGGCGAAGCGCGGAAACGACTCGCTCGCAAACCCGACCGATTCCGCACCCGCCGCGAAGTAGATCTCCGCCGCCTGCCGCATTCCCCGGCGAAGCCTCGCGAGCCACTCCGGCCGCATCCGATAATCGATCCGGGCCGCGACACCGCGCCCCGCCCGCTCGCTCCACGTCATCGTCCCCGACGGTGCATCCGGAACGAGCAGGAGCGCCGACGCCGTGCGATCGAGCCTCGCCATCGCTTCCTTGTGCGCGACGCCGAATCCCGGGACGCCGACGGCGACTTGCGAGAGTCCCCCCGAAACCGCCTCGAGACGGAAGCCGCCGAGCCCGCGCTCGGCGCTGTTCCGGTCTCCCGCCGAGCAGTACGACGCCTGCGGGATTCCCCGCCACGCGCGGATCGATCCGGGCTCGCGGAATACCGCGGTCACGGGAAGCTGCGGTTGGAGCGTGACGTTGCGGCCGAGGTCGGGAAGCCCCCTCGAGAGCCCGGAGACCGCGAGCAGCGCGGGACTGTGGACGGCTCCGCCTGCGACCACCACCCGCTCGGCCTCGATCCGGAAGGGGAACCGGGCCTCGCGGCTTCCTCGCGTCACGAGCGAGCCCACCACACCCACGATCTGGTCGCCGTCGCGCTCGAGTCGCTCGGCGCGCGCATCGGTGTAGAGGACCGCTCCCGCCGCGTCGGCGCGCGGCAGATAGTTCAGGTGCGCTCCCTTCTTGGCGTCGTAAGCGCAGCCGATCAGGCAGTAGCCGCTTCCCCGACACGCCACCCGGTTGTTCAAGAAGTGGCCGTGCGAGAGCCCGAGAGCCGCAGCGCCACGAACGACCGCCGCGTTGTTCGCATTCACCTGCTCGTCGCGGATCGGATTGACCTCGAGCGCCGCCATCACGCGCGCCTGCGACCCGGCGAGCGTCTTCTCGTCGAGACCGATTTCTCCGACGAGTCGCTTCCAGTGGGCGTACACCTCGGGCGGCGTCGGCTCGCAATCCGCCATGTTGATGACGGTCGAGCCGCCGAAGCACGAGCCCTGGAGAACCGTGACGAGGCCGTCGCGAGTGGTCTGCAGCCCATGCTCCCGGTAGAGCGCCGGGAGCATCTCGTCGTCGCGTTGCGTGAAGTCGGCCGCCGTGAAGCGTCCCCCCTCCTCGAGAACGATGACGTCGACCCCCGCCTCGGCCAGAAGCGCCGCCACCACGGCCCCTCCGGCGCCCGAACCCACCACGACCGTATGCGTTCGGAGCGAGAGCGGCTCGGTGGCGCGAAACCCCTCGACGATCACGCTCGAGACTCCTTTCCGCGCACCCAGGGCCCGTCGTAGCCCGTGGCGGGCCAGCTCGCTTCGGCGGCGTAGAAGCCGAAGACCGTGAGCTGCTTGAGTCCCGTGAAGACGTCGCGGGCGAGCGCGATCCGGCTCGTGGAAAGGGCGGCCAAGACGCGCTCGCGCTCCTCGGCGGAGAGCGACGAGAAACGCGCTGCGCGACCGATCGAAAGCCCGCCGCCGAGCTCGACGAGCCAGAGCGCTCCGCGCAGCCCCTGCACGACGTCGGGCCCTTGTGCCTGGGCGAGGCGATCGAGCCGCGTCGCGAGTCCCACCTCGCGCGCGCCCACGGCGAAGGGGCCGCCCGAGGGCACGATCGTCTCCGCCACGGCCTCGAGGATCGAGAGCTCGCGTGCGCCGAGCGCGAAAGAAGTCGAGTCGACCTCGGTTGCGAGGGCCGTCCGCGCCGCGGGAGGGGTCACGCGCCAGACGGCGATGGCGCCGGCGACCTGGAGTGTGCGACGGAACAGCACTCGCCGCGTGAGTCCGAGTGCCGCGTGCGACGGGTTCAAGACGCCTCCCGCGGCGGAAAACGGCGGATCTGCGCGCGAAGCGTCCGAGCGGCCCGACCGAGCGCATCCTCGTCGAGCGCGAAACACACCTCGCCGACCGGCGCTTCCCGCCCCGGCCTGCGTGCGCGGAGGTCGATGCCGATACGAAGCAGGCGCGCGACGCCGGATGCGGGGGAAATCCGGAAGCGGAGATCCGGCTCGAGGAAGCGTTGCTCGCTCTCCGCCGCGCGATGGGCGGCCAGAGCCTCTAGCCATTCGGCGAGCCGCTCCGCCTCCCAAGCCACGAGACCCGGCGTGATCTCGGCAAAGGCGCCCTCCTCCGTCGCGAGCGCAATGCGCACCCGCAGGCGGTTCGCGTCGATCTCGTTCGATGCGCCATGGGGGTGCTGCCAGCCGAGCAGCGAGAGCTCGAAGCGGCTTCCGTCGGGGCCCTCGATCCGCATGATCCGGTAGGGTAGCCCGGGCGGCTCGCGCCGACGGGCCCGCCGGAAAGACCGGCCCGGAGCCCCGATCGCGCGGGATTCGATGGCGCCCCCGGCAAGACTCGAACTTGCGACACGCGGTTTAGGAAACCGCTGCTCTATCCCCTGAGCTACGGGGGCGCGAGCGCGGATCCTAGCGGAGGGGCCTCCCACCGGGCGAACCGGTCGGATGCGACTCAGTACTCGATCACCGCTCGCACGTCGGCAACGTCGAGGCGTTCCCGGCCCCCGAGTGCCACGAGCTCGACGAGGAACGACGCCCCGACGATCTCCGCGCGGGACTCGCGCGCGAGTTGCACGGCGGCGCGCGCCGTGCCGCCCGTGGCGATCAGATCGTCGACGACGAGCACACGTTGGCCCGGTGCGAGCGCGTCTTCGTGCATCTCGACGGTGTCGTGTCCATATTCGAGCTCGTAGCTCGCGCTCATCGTCCGCCACGGGAGCTTCCCGGGCTTTCGCACGATCACGAGACCGGCGCCGAGCGCGAGCGCCACCGGGGCGCCGAGCAAGAATCCCCGAGATTCGATCCCGAGCACGCGATCGACGCCTGCGTCGCGGAAGGGATCCGCCATCGCTTCGACCGCGCCCCTCAGTCCCGCCGGATCGGCGAGCAGCGGAGTCACGTCACGGAACAGGATGCCGGGCTTCGGAAAGTCGGGAACGTCCCGGATCAGGCGTCGCAGGTCTTCGGCAGAGTGGCGCATGGGTCCTCGCAGGCGGTTGCTAGGGAAGATAGAGCATCGGGTTGTCCGGGCGCCGTTCGCGCCGGATCTCGAAATGGAGATGCGGCCCCGTCGCGTTTCCGGAATCTCCCACCTCGGCGATCACGTCTCCTCGAACGACGGCATCTCCGGCATCGACCAGGTTCACGAGATTGTGCGCATAGAGCGACGTGTAGGCCCCGCCGTGGCGAAGTACGACGAGGTTTCCATAGGCACCGAGCCGCGAGCTGTAGACGACCTTCCCGGACTCTGCCGCCCGCACCGCGGTTCCCTTGGTAACGGCGATGTCGATGCCGTCGTGCATCCGCTCGTCGGGCGCAAAGCAGGTCGTGATCCTGCCGCGCAACGGCCATTCGAAGCGGAGGTCCTCCTGGAGCGCTTCGGCCTGCCGCTCGCGGCGCACCGCGTCGGGCGGCGAGCAGCCGCGCACGAGCGGCTCGGGCTCGGACTCGGACTCGAGCGGCCCGTCGACTCCGGGGATGAACAGGCGCGTGCCCACTGCGATCCGCTGCGGATCCTCGATCCCGTTCGCCTCGAGGATCGTCTCGACCGAGACTCCGTAGCGCCGCGAGAGCCGATAGACCGTCTCGCCTCGCTGGAGTTCATGGTGGACCCCGCGCGGAGCCACGGGCGCCGGCCCGCGATCGCCGGCGCACGCCGCGAGCGAGGCCACCACGAGCAGCGCCGCGAGCGCGCGGGCTAGGCGGCCCACCCGTTGGCCCCGACCAGATCGACGAAGCGGCAGCGGCCGAGGTCCTCGCGCGTGAAGCCTTCTCCGCCCCGGCGCACGCGCACCAGTCGCTGCTCCTCGCGCGCTCCGATCGGCGCGACGAGGCGCCCTCCCGCGGCGAGTTGCTCGAGCAGGGGCCGCGGAATCGCGGGCGCCCCTGCCGTCACGAGGATGGCGTCGAAGGGCGCATCGGCGGGACGACCGAGGCTCCCGTCCCCGAGATAGACGACGACATTCGCGACACCGAGCGTGTCGAGCGCGCGGCGTGCTCGCGCCGCGAGGCCGGGAAGCCGCTCGACCGAGATGACTTCGCCTGCGAGACGCGAGAGAACCGCGGCCTGGTACCCGGATCCGGTTCCGATCTCGAGCACGCGCTCGCCCCCTTCGAGGGCGAGCGCCGAGCTCATGAGCGCGACGCTTCCGGGCGCCGAAATCGTCTGTCCGTCACCGATCGGAAGCGCGCTATCGGAGTAGGCCTGGACCTGGAGCGCCTCGGGGACGAGGAGGTGGCGCGGAACGGCCTCGAGCGCGGCCCAGACCCGCGGGACGCCGATCCCGGCCTTCGCGAGCCTCTCGACCATGCGCCGCCGCTGCGCCGCGAAGGCGTCGCGCCGCACGCCCGTGTGCAACCTCACGCTTCCCCCCGGCTCGCAGCTTAGACCGCAACCCTGCGGTCGAGCAAGGTTCCGCCCGCCGACCCCGCAGCTCGCCGGGTAACGACGGCCCGCTCGATCGCCCTGCGCTCGGCGCCCCACCTGAGCGCGTAGGCGCGACCCGCTGGGTCGCCCGGGCCCCGGCGCACACGTCAGCGCGTAGGCGCGACCGGCTGGGTCGCCCTCCCCGAGGCCGCCTCGCGCGCCACGGCCTCCCGGGCCTCGGGCGACCGGGCGAGCTCGGCCACCGTGAGCGAGAGCGCACGAGCGGCTTCGAGAAGCCCCGCCCGCCCGCTCTCCGAGGCCGCCGCCCGCGCGAACTCGCGCGTGTGGAGCTCGAGCCGCTCGCCGATCGGGAAGTTCGGATGGATCGTCGGTACCACGCGCGAGACGTGCGTGATGTCGCTCGATCCGATCTTCGCATCCGGCGGATGATCCGTCTCCCGAAGTCCGAGTCGTTCGAGCTGGCGTCGATAGAGCGCCGCGAGCGCGAGATTCGGACGCATCGGCGGAGACGTTCCCGGAGTCTCGACGACCTCGAGCCGGGTGCCGCTCGCCTCGGCGGCCCCGCGGGCGCAGGCCAGCACGCGCTGCGTAACGCTCTCGAGTGTCACATCGTCGAGCGCCCGCACCCAGACCTTCGCCACCGCTCGCTCGGGAATCACGTTCGGCGAGCGTCCTCCCTCGCTCACGATCGCATGCACGCGAGCGCTTCGCGAAAGCTGCTGTCGCAGGAGCCCGATCCCGACGAGAAGCTGCACGACTCCGTCGAGCGCGTTCACGCCTTCTTCGGGGTATGCCGCCGCGTGCGCCGCGCGACCGAGGTAGACGAGCTCGAACTTCCGGTTGCCGAGAAAGAGCCGATGCGCCCGCCGCATGTCGGAGGCGTGCGCCATGAGCGCTGCGTGCACACCTTCGAAGGTCCCTGCCTCGACGAGCCGCCGCTTGCCGAGGCCGATCTCCTCGGCGGGGCAGCCCACCACGAGAACCTCGACCGATCCCGGCGCGAGCACCTCGACGATCGCCGCTGCGGCGAGGAGGCTCGCGGGCCCCGAGAGATTGTGACCACACGCATGCCCGATCTCGGGAAGCGCGTCCATCTCGGCGAGGAGGGCGATACGGAGCGGGGCCGGTCCCCCGCGTCGCGCCACGAAGGCCGTCTCGAGACCGGCGCTCGCACGGACGACCGAGAAGCCGAGCCGCTCGAGCCACGCCGCGTAGCGCGCCGACGCCTCGCGCTCCTCGAGTGCAATTTCGGGGTTCTCCGCCATGAAACGGGCGAGCGCGATCGCATCGGGTGCATGCCGCTCGACCGCCGCCAGCAGTCGCGCGGTCTCGTCGATCTCCCTCGAACGCTCCGCCATGGCGCCCTTCTCGGCCTTCCCGGTTCGGCGCTGTACCCGGTACTCCCGCTATGCTCGCACCGGTCGAATCGAACTCCGGGAGGGACCATGCCCGGTTTCTTGCTCCGCTGGCTCATCGTCGCGCTCGGCCTCTGGGTCGCAGAACAGATCCTCTCCGGCATCGAGATCGCCGATACGCCCACCCTGCTCCTCGCTGCGGCGCTTCTCGGCTTCGTGAACGCGTTCGTGCGCCCCGTGGTCGTGCTCCTCACGCTCCCGCTCACGCTCGTGACGCTCGGTCTTTTCTTGCTGGTGGTGAACGCGGGCATGCTCGAACTGGTCGCGTGGCTGCTTCCAAGAGTCCACGTCGCGAGCTTCGGCGACGCCTTTCTCGGTGCGATCATCGTCGGCCTCACGGGCTTCGCGGCGAACTCGCTGGTCGGTCCGAGCGGGCGCTTCGAGCTTCTGGTCGTTCGCCGCCCCGGCTAGCCACGAGATCGCCGTCGCGACACGTTCCCGCGAGCCAGGCGAACGCCTCCGGCGCGGCCCGGGCCAGGGTGGTCGCCGTGTCGAGCGCCTCTTGCGGCCGCCCCGCCCTGCAGAGCACGTATCCGCGCACGAGACCGAGGCCCGGATCTCCAGCAAGAAGATCGAGGCGCGCGGCGGCCTCTTCGTAGCGTCGAGCCGCGAGCGCACCGAGCGCGAGCGTTCGTTCGATCTCGAGATCCCGATGGCCCCTTGCCGCCGCACGGGCAGCGATCTCGAGTTCGAAAGGATCGCCGCCGAGGAGCAGCAGCGGAAGCGTCCGGAGCTCGGTCGTCCGCAGCAACCGATCGACCTCCGCGAGCGCCGGTCGCGAGCCGTCACGCCTCCGCGTTCCGAGGTCGCTCACGAGTTGTTGGATCTCGAAGTACGGAAGCGTCGCGAGCCGCACGTCTTCGGGCCAGAGCCGCCCGATGAGCGAGCTCTTCTCGAAGCGCTCCCTCGCCGCCGCTGCCATGCTCCATTCTCGAACCAGAACGGAGTCGAAGGGATCGCGGGCCTCGAGCGAATCACCGATCCGCTTCGGGAAGTCGTCGGTCACGGGCTCGACCCCCGCGGTGAGTCCCGCGAGTGTCGTCGCGTCCGCGACGAAGAGCGCGCCGAGCTGCTCGGGCCGCTCGATCCCGACCCGTCGCAGTTCGGCTCCCACCGTCGGGTCGTCCCATTGCCGGCGGAACCGCGCCCCGTCCACCGGTCCTCGCGCTCGCTTCGTGCCGGCGAGCATGAAGTCGAGCCCGAAGCCATTCCACAGCGAGCAGTCCTCGAAGGCCTCGCAGAAGGCGCGGATCACCGCCTTCGCCTCGTCGTCGGAAAGCACGTGCATCGGAAGCCAGTAGGTCGCCATCCCTCCGTCTCGAAGCCGATCCCTGACCAGGGCGAAGTGCTCTCGCGAATAGAGATTCACGACGCCGGCTGCATTCGGGGGTGGAGGCTCCGCCGTGACGAGGTCGTAGCGCTGCGCCGTGAGTGCGAGGAAATGACGGCCGTCTTCGACATGGACGCGGACTCTCGGATCGCGGAGCGGATCGTCGCGCTCGGCGGGGAAGACGATCCGGGAGAGCTCGAGGATCTCTCGCGAGATGTCGACCACGTCGATCTGCTCGAGCTCCCGGGTATCGGTGAGCGCCTTCGCCGTCGATCCGACCCCGAAGCTGATGAGAAGCGCCTTGCGTGGCGCCGGATGCAGCGCGACGGGCCAGTAGACGTAGAGCTTCATGTAGCGCCGGCCCGCGAAGCTGTTGCCCGACATCGAGATGCCGTTGGTGACGAGCTGGTGGTACCAGGCTTCTCCGAAACGAGGCGTCTCGACGTACTGGATCGTCTCGACGAGCCCTTCGCGAACCGCGACGACGCGCGCATCCTCCCGCATGCGATAGCGTGCCACGGGAACCTGCAGATATCCGGATTCCATGACTCCGAAGGGGAAGACGAGGACGAGAGCCAGGAGCGAAACGGCTGCCGTGGCCGTGACTCCCCTCCGTCCCGGAGCGATCGGACTGCCGAATGCTGCGAGCCCTGCGACCGCCGTGTAGGCGCAACCGAGAGCAAAGATCGCCCGCTCCATTCCGATTCCGGGCAGGAGCAAGAAGCCCGCGACGAGTGGACCGAACGCCGCGCCCGTCGTGTTGGCGAGCGTGAGCAGCCCCGTGCTTCGCGCCGCGTCGCCCACTTCCTCCTGCAGCGAGGCGCCGAGACGAGGAAAGAGCATCCCCGAGCAGAACGCGACGGGAAACATGAGCGAGATCGCGAGCCCGGCCGTCGGGAGCGGATGCCAGACGAGCCCGCCCCCGACCCTTGCGAGCGCGAGCGGGAAGAGCAGATAGCTCGCGAGGCACAGCGTCCCGGCGAGAAGTGCAATCGCAGGGGTCGCACCGGCCGGAGCTCCGGCTCTCGCGGCAAGAGGTCCCGCAGCGAGGCCTCCCGACGCGATGCCGAACAGGACGACCGCGAGCATGAGCGCAAAGGCGAGGCTCGTACCGTTGACGAAGAGAAGGAGGAAGCGGAACCAGACCACTTCGAGTGCGAGAAGCAGGAATCCCGAAGCACACGAGGCCGCAAGAAGCCCTCGCGCTCGCGCCGAGAGCGGCACGAGACGAGCATTCACGTGCGCAGACGGAGACCCGACCTCGAGTCGCTTCGAAACCAGCAAAGCGAGGGTGGCCGCGACGAGGTTCGCTCCGAGCGCCACTGCGCCCGAACCGCGCACGCCGAGCCGGGAGAGCAAGAAGAGCTCGCCTGCGAGGCTCCCGACGACCGCACCGAGCGTATTCCAGCCGTAGAGCCGCCCGAGCACACGACCAAAGTGCGGATCGCGCGCATGGAGCGCACCAGCGAGGAGCGGAAGTGTCGCCCCCATCGCCGCCGACGGAACCACGAGGAGGACGAACGCCGCCGAGAGCCTTGCGGCATTGAGCACATAGGGTGCCTCCGCGAGCGGCCGGAGACCCGGCGCAAGGAGGGCGCCGAGGCGCGGCAAGAGCAGGACCAGGCCGAATCCTGCGAGGCCCACCGTGACCTCGAGCGCCGCGTACGCGCGGACCGGCCTGCCGACCCGCGAGCCCCAGCGCGCCGCGAGCGCGTTGCCGAGGCCGAGCCCCGCCATGAAGCTCGCGAGCACGATCGCCGATGCCCAGACCCCATTTCCGAAGGCGAGGCTCGCCCCGCGGAACCAGAGCGTCTCGAAGAGGAGCGCGGCGGCTCCGGAGAGGGCGAAGAGCAGGCAGAGCAGACTCGACATCGCGCGGCATCCCTTGAAGGTGAGCCGCCCGGACGGGCACCCGCATCCACCCTACCACCAACCGCCCCCGGGGCGGTGTGGATTTCCCCGACCGGAAAAGGCGCCCCCTGGTCCGGACTCCGCGCTGCGCGGCGATCCTTACGCGGCTGCGGGGCGGCACCGAGTGCGAGATCTCGCGTCCCGACGCCGCGAGACACCGGAAAGCGTGAGACCCACCGCGATGAGCGAGGCGGTCGCCGGCTCGGGGATCGGGGACGGGTAGAGGACGTCACGACCCGGTCCCCGGACCCGGCCCCCCGCGCGAGGAGCGCCATCCATTCGGGTCGCCAGCCTCCGGGCCGCCCGGACCCGTTCCGAGGGCTCGTGCTCAATCGACGAACGCGTAGCCGCCGGCGAGCGCCGCGGTCGCGATCGCCATCGCGCGCTCGTAGAGCCCACCGTGGAAGTGCCGACGATATCGCTCGAGCCAGGCGTCGAGGTCGGACTTCCGGTAGAGCCGACCATCGGCCACGACGATCTCGAGACTCTCGAGCGCGTCGAGCGAGCGCGTCGGGTCTGCCCGATAGACCGCGAGGTCCGCGGGAAGCCCCGGCTCGATGCGCCCGAACGATGCGTCCGTCCAGAAGCGGCCCGGGCTCGTGGTCGCCGTCGCGAGCGCCTGCTCGGGCGAGAGGCCGAGCTCCGCCAGATTGCGGATCTCCTCCTTCAGGGCGGCGCCGGGCGCGACGTACGGCATGAGCGTGTCGGTCCCCGCGTAGACGCTCACGCCCGCTCTTAGCAGCGCCGCGACCGCCGCGCGATCGCGCGCGAGGAATCCCTCGTAGATGGCTTCGTTCTCGCCGAGGTTCGGTGCCTTCCAGAGCGTGTGCCAGATGACTTTCCAGAATTCCGGCAGGATTGCGATCTGTGGATCGGGAGGGAAACGCTCGGGGTCGCCGAGGGTACGGCGCACCTCCTCGTTCACGAGGGCCGGCGTATGGATGGTTCCCTGCCTCTTTGCGGCCTCGACCACTTGCTCGATTCGCGAATCCGTGAGCGCCGCGAAGTCCGAGTTCAGGTAGTCGCTCCGCCCGACGCGTGCGGGGTCGGCGGGGACGGGGACGCCGGTCAGATGTTGCACGTCCGCGAGGTACGGCGCGTCGAGAAGCGAGACGGAGTGCGGAACGTGCGCCGTGAGACGAAGACCCGCTTCTTGCGCCGCGTCCGCAAGCGCAAGGACGACCTCTCGCGAGAGCAGGTTGTAGAGCTTGAGGCACCGCGCCCCGTTGCGGACCGCCTCCGCCACCGCGGCGCGCGCGTCGTCAGGAGTGCGGAGAACGAGGTTGTTGGCTCGCGCGGGCGGGTCGCCGTCGAGAACCGAGCCGCACGAGATCACGCGGGGTCCCGGGTACTCGCCCGCTTCGATCGCGTCCCGGATTGCGTAGGCGCTCCCGTCGGGCGAGCCGATCTCGCGGATCGTCGTCACGCCGTTCGCGAGGAAGAGGAGCGCAAAGAGCCGATCGTTCCCGATCGCCACCCGCGGCGGCATGTGCGCGTGCATGTCGAGAAGCCCCGGGAGCGCGACGCAGCCCTCGCAGCGGATGTCGCCGCGATCGCGGTCGGAGCCGGAGAAGGAGCCGGGAACCCGGCCGGCCTCCCGACGCACGCCAGGATTCGCCCGATCGCTCGCGGGGGACACCGCTGCGATCCGGCCGTCCACCACGTGCACGTCGACGTGCCCCGCACGCGATCCCCCGGGGTTCACCACCGTGAGATCGCGGAGCGTGAACTCCCCCCGATCCGGAACCGGGAGCCGGGGCGGCTCGAGGAGCGCGAGCAATACAGCGGAGGCCGCCAGAGCGCTCACCACGAGACCCGCGAAGCCGAGCACGACGAGAGCGACGAGTCGACGCATGGAACATCCCCCCGCGATCGCCGCCGGAAATCCGGCGCCGTGCCAGCGACCGTGCGGGTGGCTTCGAAGCCGCGCTGCCTCGATCCGAAAGAACCACGCCGATTCCGGAAATCAGGGAGCCTTTTCGGGAATCCGAGTGCGGACGCCGAGCGCGCGGGCGCGAAATCCCGTAGGGGTTTCGCCAGTGGCCTCCTTGAAGGCCCGATTGAACGGGCCGAGCGACGTGTACCCGAGAGAGAACGCGATCTCCGAGACGGTCTCGCCGGCGCGAGCTGGGTCGGCCAGTGCGGCGGTCGCAGCCTCGATTCGCCGCGCGTTCAGGAAGGCCGAGAAATTACGGTAGCCGAGCGCGTCGTTGATGAGCCGCCTCAGCCGGTGCTCGGGGGTTCCGATCTCGCTCGCGAGCTGGCCGATCGTGAGGCCTTCCCGGCGCCAGATCTCTTCGCTGGCCATGAGGGCGCGAAGCGTCTCGAACGCCATGCGGTCCCGCGGTGCGATCCGATGCTCGGGTGAGAGCGCTGTCGGCTCGGCGTGATCCGCCTCCCTCGTGCGGGACACAGAACGTCGCGGTGCGTCGAAGAGCTCCGGCCGGGATTGCAAGAAGACGACGGCCCCCGCGAAGGCGATTCCTGCGAGCGACGTCGCCTCGACCAGGCGCCCCCACTGCGGGCCGAGACCGAGGTAGCCGGCGATTTCGAGCCCGGAGAGGAGCGCAGCATAGACGGCGAGAACCGCGACGAACGGAGCGCGAAGCGTTCGGCGCGCCTCGACGAGATCCCCTCCCCGACCGCGTCCCACCACCCACAGCACGTGCGCAACGAGGGCGATCTCGGCCAGGTTGTGCGTTACCCACACCCCACGCGCGATCTCTCGCGGAGCGACGAGCGCCACGGCCGCGAGAAGCGTGAGCGCGGCGGGCGGCAGCGCCCGATCCCATCCGAGCGGCCGGTCCTCGAAGAGCGTCACCGCGAACAGCCAGAAATACCCGGTGCCGCCGGCCGAGAGGAGCCAGACGAGCGGGCGCAGCACGCCGAGCGCCTCGGTCTCGGGCCCCTGCGAGTGGAGCGCGAACGACGCGGCTGCGAAACAGAAGAGCGTCGCCGTGGCGCGCACCGGTGAGCGGCGCGCGCCCGCCAGCATCGCGAGCCCCGTGGCCAGCATCGCACCGGCCGCGAGGCCGCGGAGCAGGACCTCCAGCGCGGAAATGGGATCACTCCTCCGTCGAGGCGCTTTCCTCGCCCGTCGTGCGGCCGCAGTCTCGCAGAGCGGCGGCGCGGAGGGAACGCACGATCGCCGTGCAGAGCGCCCGGACGCCCGGTCCGCCTGGCCGCTTCAGCGGACAGGCGCGCACGGGACTCGACGGCGGCCCCGGAGTCGTCGCCAGCACATCGATGGCCCGTCGGATGCGCTCCTGTGCCCCGCTGGGGAAGGCGGCAAGGCTCCGCTGGGCGGCGCGTCGCAGCTCGATCCGGTAGACGCGCGCGGGAGTCAGAGCCCCAGCTCCGCCTTCACCTTCTCCCAAGGGATGTTCTCGCCCGGCTCGGCCAGCGCCCTGCGCGCCTCCTCGAGGTCGATGCGCTCTTCGAGGTTCTCGAGAAAGGCAAGATCCTCGGCCGTTACGAGTGCGGCAACCGGCTTGCCGTCCTCCGTCAGCACGAAGCGCTCGCGCTCGTCGCGGACGCGGCGAACGGTCCGCACGAGCGACTCCTCGGCCTCCTTGACGGTCATCTTCGACACGGGGATCTCCTCGCCCCGCTGGTCGCGAGAGGATGCGGCTCGGGTGCGGCGAGGGCGAGCGCGCGTGCGAGGCCCGCCCTGACCTCTCCCCGCGAGCCGCGGTCGTTGTGCGCGCTCCAGGAGATGCTCGAGACGGTGTTCCAGGAGATGGGTGGTCGGGCCGGCGGGATTTGAACCCGCGACCTCCTGAACCCCATTCAGGCGCGCTACCAAGCTGCGCTACGGCCCGGACCGCCCGCATGGGTAGCGAACGAAGCGGCGTTCCGCTCTTTCGCTCGGTCTGCGCTGTGGACCCTTCCGAAGATCACCCGTCGGCTGCGGCCGCAGGTTCTCAGGGGAAGGTCACGAAGCGGCTCTTCGCGTCGATCTCGACCGTGCGCACCAGGACGCGTCCGTCGGGCATGTGCGCCTTGAAGACGTAGCTCCCGGGCGCGAGCGCGAGGCCGGCGAGCGGGGTCTCGCCGACCTCCTTGCCGTCGACCTCGATCACGGCCCAGGGCGTGGCGTTCACCGCGACCGAAACCGGAGAGGGCTCCGTTTTCGGCAGGTCGGCTGGCTTCGGCTCGGGCGCCACCGGCACCGGCGAAGGCCCGGGAGGTTGTACTCGCACCACCTCCGGAGGCCGCACCGCGCCCGCGGGCGGGGCCGCGGGCGGCTCGGCGAGGGGCTCGGGGACAGCCTGGGGCGAGGGCGTCGAGGGCGGCTCCGCGGGCGCCTGCGGCATGGGCTCCTTGCGCCCTCCCTCCCTCGCCGCGGGCGGTGATTCCGCCTCGGGTTCCCGCTCACTCGGTTCGGGCACCGGCGCCCGATGGACGGGCTCGAGCGGCGTCGAGGGTGCCTCGTTCCCCGAAAGCCAGAGGGGGATCGCCACGGCCGCGAGGCCAACGACGAGCGCCGCGAGAAACACCTGCGTCGGCCGCACGCGACTCGCAGGTCGCGGCGGCGCCCTTCTCTCGCCTCCCGCCGCGCCCGCGGCCGCCTCGGATCGGGACGGCCTCGGAGGCGATCCGGTCCTCGTCGACGGAATCGGAGCGACACGCGCTCGTGTTGCTTCGCTGCGCGGAGCCGGAGTGGCTTCGTTCGACGAGGCCTTCGGCGAAGGAGACGCCGCCGCCCGCTCGGACGATGCTCGACCTTCCTGCTCCGGTGGCAGCGGCGCGCGCGGCCTCGGTAGCGATGGTTCGCGCGGCTGCGGCGGCGCTGGCGTCGTCTCCTCGCGAGGACGCGGCGCTTGCGCAGGCGGCATGGCTGCAGGCACCGCCTTCGCCGGCACCTCCGGCTCGCTTCGAGCCTCCGCGGGTGGGCGGGGCGCGGGCACCTCCTGCCGCTTCGGCGGCCCTGCCACCACCCCGGACGCGGCCGCCTTGGCCGCGCTCGGTGCCGCAAGCGCAGCCTCGGCCTCGAGAACGGCCACGCGTGCTGCCGCCGGATTCGCCGGCGGCGTGCTCGTACGCCGATCCACGGGCGCGGCGTCTAGCGGCGGTTCGTCGAGATCGAGCTCCGCGAGCGCCGCCGCACCGCGCCGCAGCACCTCTCCCGCGAGGCGATGAAGCACGCGAGGGACCCCACGCGAGAACCGGTGGAGTGCTTCGAGGATCGTCGCGTCGAAGCGCCCACGAAGATCCGGCGGAACCCCGGCGCGCTCGAGCCGCGTCGCGAGGTAGCTTGCGGTCTCGGCGGCGTCCATCGGCTCGACGAGGCGGATCGACTTCTCGCTCCCACCGAGCGCCGCGCGAACGGCCTCGCTCTTCGCATCCTCCGTCATCGCGACCACGAGCCGAAGCGCCGATCCCGGATCCCCAACGAGATACGCGAGCTCGCGCGCCGCCTCCGGCGGGATCGCGCTCCCTTCGTCGAGAACGAGGACCATCTCACCGCTCTCGCGCGCGGCGTCGGCGAGCCGCCGCAGGGGCTCGCCGTCTCCGCTCTTGCCGAGCACGCCGAGCGCCCACGCCGCGAGGTCTCGAGCGGGAAGCGCTGCGTAGGGAAGCGAGACGAGTGCGCGCCGCGGGCTCCCACCCGCCTCGAGCCTTCGCAGAAGGACGCTCTTCCCGAGTCCGGGCGGCCCCGAAAGGACGACGATCCGCACGCCCTCCGCGAGCGCCGCCGTCAACGCTGCGAACGCCTCTTCCGTGGCACGGCGTGGCACGTAGCTCGCCGCGCTCGCTGCCATGGCGAAGGGATCCGAGCGCTCCTCCTCGCTCACGGCTGCGGTGCCGGGGTGGTTTCGCGGGTCCCGGCCTCCGAGACCTCGACACTCGACTCGCGAACCGGAGGACGAAGTCCTGGAAAGTCGAGGACACGAACGCGCACGAGACTCCCGGGCGCGATCGGGAACGGCCCGAGCTCGAGCGGAGGATCGAGCGCGACCTCGACGCGCGTCGCTCCCGAAGGAGCTTCGAACGCGACTCCATCGGCGAGCGCTTCGATCGGCGCCGCGCCCGAGGGATGCACGCGAACCGGGGTGGGCGCTGCGGGCCTCGCGACGGCAGGCGCCCCGGAGCTCGGCTCGATCGCGTCGAGACACTCCGGTGTCGGTCGGTCTCCGAGCACCACGAGGTCGAGACTCGCTCCGGCGGCGGCGAGCGATCGGGCGGCCGCGCACAGGTCGCCGCCGCAGCGATCGTCGAGGTCGGTGACGACCACGACTCGCGTCGCTCCTCCCGTCCCCGCGCGCTCGAGCCGCCCTGCGAGGCCATCGAGTGCCGCCGCGAGCGAGGCCTCGCCGTCCGCCTCGAGCGCTGCGAGGGTCGCCTTCGCCTCGTCGCTACGACGGCTTC
>CAJPFO010000239.1 GCA_905339255.1 Myxococcaceae bacterium | reverse complement strand
TGCTGCGGAGCGGACGCCCCTTCGTCCGCGAAAGGGTCGACGAGCAAGAGGAGCGCGAGCTTCGCGAGAAGACCGCAGACCCGCTTCCCGCAAAGGCGATCATCGCGCTCCCGCTCGTGGTCGAGGACGTGATCGCCGGGGCGCTCGTGCTGATCGATGCGGCGCCTCGTCCGATCGACGCGGATCTCGTCGAGCTGCTCCAGGCGATGGCGCGACAAGCAGGGTCGGCGCTCGCGCGGGCGCGTCTGCTCGAGCGGCTGCGGCGCATGGTTCGTGAGCTCGATGACGCACGAACCCGTGCCGAGGAGGCCTCGCGCGCCAAATCGAGCTTCCTCGCCAACATGAGCCACGAGATCCGGACGCCCATGAACGGCGTCCTCGGCGCGCTCGACCTCTTGCTCGACGACGGGGTTCGCGGCGAGGCCCGGGAGCACGCCGAGACCGCCCGCCAGAGCGCCCAGAGTCTTCTCGCGATCCTGAACGACATCCTCGACTTCTCGAAGATCGAGGCCGGAAGGCTCGTCCTCGAGTCGCTCGACTTCGCGCTCGGGGCGGTCCTCGAGGAAGCCGTCGACGTGGTCGCTCCGCTCGCGACGGCCAAGGAGCTGCGCCTCGCGTACGGCGTCGAGGCGAACGTTCCCGATTTCGTCCGGAGCGATCCGCTCCGCCTTCGTCAGATCCTCGTGAACCTCCTCTCGAACGCCGTCAAGTTCACGAGCGAGGGCAGCGTCGGCTTGCGGGTATCGCGCGCCATCGTGGGGGACAGCAAGGATGCGGCCAGCGTCCAGCTCCGCTTCGAGGTCTCGGATACCGGGATCGGGATTGCTCCCGATCGTCTCGCCGGAGTCTTCGAGAGCTTCTCGCAGGCCGACGACTCGACCACGCGCCGCTACGGCGGGACCGGGCTCGGGCTCGCGATCTGTCGTGAGCTCGTCGCGCTCATGGGCGGCCAGATCGGTGTCTCGAGTGAACCGGGGCGGGGAAGCACGTTCTGGTTCGAGCTGTCTCTCGCGCTCGGAAAGGAGCTCGCCGCCGAGCGCACGACGCCGCCTGGTGGGTCCAAAGCGAGGCCTGGAGAGGGGATGCGAGTGCTCCTCGCCGAGGACAACGCCGTGAACCAGCGCGTCGTGGTCCGGATCCTCGAACGGCTCGGCTGTCGCGTCGACCTCGCGGCCACCGGAACCGAGGCGGTCGGCGCCGCGAAGGAGCGCGCGTACGATCTGATCCTGATGGATCAGCACATGCCGGACATGGACGGCGTCGAGGCGACGCGCGAGATCCGCGCCCACGAGCGAGGAGGTCCGCGAACGCCGATCGTCGCGCTCACGGCATCGATCCTTCCCGAGGATCGGGAACGCTGCCTTGCGGCCGGGATGGACGATTTCGTCGCGAAGCCCGTCGGAAGCCGGGAGCTTCGCGCGCTGCTCGAGCGACTCCGCCAGAGCGCGGAAGCGAGCTGATCCGCCGCGCGCGAGCGTGGCCCCGAAACCCGATCGCTGCGATCCTGTGCCCGCGCGCCCGCAATGGACGACGCCGGTGGGTGGGCTGCCGGCACGCGATCGGCGAGAGGAGGGAGCGATGAAGTTCTACGATGCGGTGGGCCCGAATCCGCGGCTCGTGCGGATGTTCATGGCGGAAAAGGCGATCGAGTTGCCGAAGCTCGAGATCGATCTTCTCGGGGGCGAGAACCGGCGACCGCCGTACACCGACAAGAATCCGGGCGGGCAGATGCCGGCCCTCGAGCTCGACGACGGGACCTTCCTCGCCGAGACCGTCGTGATCTGCGAGTACCTCGAAGAGCTCCATCCGAAGCCGGCGCTCATCGGAGCGACTGCCGTCGAGCGCGCGGTCACGCGCATGTGGACGCGGCGCGTCGAACTCTGGATCACCGAGCCGCTTTCCGCGGGATTCCGCTACGGCGAGGGGCTCGCGATGTTCAAGGGGCGCATGCGGACCATCCCGCAGGCGGCGGACGATCTGAAGGCCCTGGCGAGGGAGGGCCTCGAGAAGCTCGACGCCCTCATGGCGGGCCGCGAGTTCATCGCTCGGGGGACGATCTCGCTGGCCGACATCGTGCTCTACGCCCTCCTCGACTTCGCAGCCGGAGTCGGACAGCCGCTCGACGCGAAAAACCGCAATCTCTCCGCGTGGTTCTCCCGGATGGCGGCGCGGCCGAGCGCGGCTGCGTCGATCCATCCGATCGCGAAGGCCGGCAAGATGCGGGGGTAACGAGGCCCGCTAAGCCGGTCGGGACGGCGGCCGACGCCGAGGTTCTCGATCGGCTTCGCGCGCTCGGCTACGTGGTCGACGATCCCGAGGCGCGCTCAGAGGCTCAGTCGGGGAGCGAGCGACCGATCTCGCGCATCACCTCGAGGCTCGGCTTCTCCGAACCATCGGCGCGGTAGAGACCCCAATGGCCTTCGACGGCCTGGACGACCTCGACCAGGTGGTTCTGCATGTAGTCGGGATTGGCGAACGCGTAGGTGAGGAGCGCCGGTGCGTCTCCCGTCTCGATCCAGCCCGCGAGCTGGTCGAGCGCCGCGAGGTCCTCGGGGGTGATCGTCGCGGTGTGTGTCTCGGAGGTGCGTGCGCCGAAGACGAAGAAGCCGCGCACGCCGGCAGCGACCGACGAGTCGAAGGCGTCGCGCAGGAAGGCCGCCTGCTTCGCCTCGTCGAAGCCGGCTTCCGCCGGTGCGCTCGGATACCCCGTCTCCATCACCATGACGGGCATCCCGCACGAGAGTGTCGCCACCTGGGCGGCACGCTCGCCCACCACCGATCCGGCGGGAGGTGTCGAGCGGTAGTAGTTCGGATAGGCGTCGAAGGAGACGACGTCCATCTCCATGCGCCAGAGCACGATCGACGAGAGCCAGCCCGGTTGACGGAAGTACTGGTTCAGCATCGGATGGACGTCGCTGTGGAAGTTCATCGTGGTGAGCGCCGTAGGATCGGCGTCCTTCACCGCCATGCGGAGCGTCCGCAGCAGGCGGGTCAGGTACTCGAAGTCCATCCAGGCCGAAGCGAGCGCTCCGAAGTACGCCGGATGCCGCCAGCCGAAGATCGCCGTGAAGAAGGCCTGGTTCAGTTCGTTCTCGGTCTGCCAGAACGGGATCCGCAGCCCGGAGGGCGCATCGTCGACTCCGTCTCCGTCGTAGCGCTCGACGACCGCACGCGTGAAGAGGTATTGCCTCGCGAGATACTCTTCGCGGCCGAGGACATCGGGCGCCGCGGGAACTCCGCCGCGAAGCGGGAGCGACCCGCTGTAGCCGTGCCCGACGATCGGAACGGGAACGAGCCCCGCCGCGGCGATCTCGCCCAGGCGCGAATCGAAGGGCGTCCAATCGTGACTCGCGAGGTACTGCGAGACCTGCGAAGGGTCGGAGCGGACGGCATCGACCGTGAGCCCGATCGGCTCGACGCTCGGCTCGATGCTCCGCCACGAGAGCGTCGGCCGCACGTGACCGGCTCCGACCTCGTTCGCGATCGCCATGACGTCGGCCGGGGTCTGCGAGAGCCCGAAGAGAAACTCCGGAATCGAGACCGGGGTGAAATCGTTCGGGCAGCCGGCATTCGGGACGCAGGAGAGCCCCGCCGCAGCGAGCAGCAGTGCGGTGGCAACCCTCGGAGCCGCTAGGAGCGCTCGCCCCGCCCGCGAGAACCGGAAGAGCGCCGAACTCCCCCTCTTCGAAGTCGATCCTGCTGCCTCGCTGCGCATTGCCCGCCTCCGCCATCACGGCCTGCTTCGCGCGGAGCCTAGACCCCGGCGGGCAGCCGGGTCAACCACGATCTCGCCAGGAGGCGAACTTCTCGCGCCCGAATTTCGTGCGCGAACGAAGCAGCGCGTCGGGAGATCGTGGGATGACCTACTGCGCTGCCGCTGCGGCGGCTCCGGCGGGCGCCGCCGCACGGTGCTCGCTTCGGCGGCTCGAGCGCCGCTGCAACCAGACGTGCACCGCGGGCACGAAGAGGATCGCGACGAGCGTCGCACCGAGCACGCCGACGGCGATCGAAACGGCCATCGGCGGCCAGAATCGACCTCCCGAAATGATGAGCGGCACGAAGCCTCCGACCGTCGTGAAGGTCGTTGCGAGGACGTGCCGAGTCGCATGGAGGACGACGTCGACGGTGCCCTCGACGTCGGCCGCGAGCGCCCGGGGATCGGCGCGGAGCCCCGAGAGCACCATGATCGAGTCGTTGATCGCGACACCGACGAGTCCCATGGTGCCGACGATCGCGACGAAGCCCATCGGATAGCCGAAGAGCCAGATCCCGAGCTGACCGAGGCCGACCGAGAGACCGGCCACGGCGAAGATGATCCCCGCCATCCGGAACGAGTTGAACGAGAGCACGATCGATCCCGCCATCACGACGAAGAGCGGAAGCGCGAACGCGAACAGATGTGCGAGCGCTTCGTTGCGCTGTTCGCTCTCGCCGCCGAACTCGATCCGGTAGCCGGCCGGGAGCGCGATTGCCGCGGCGTCGAGGCGAGTGCGGAAATCGGCGAGCGACTCCGAGATGAGCGCGTACGGGACGAGGTAGCCCTGCACGGTGTTCACCCGTTCGCCATTGCGACGCGAGATGCCGGCGAGTTCGGGGACGAGGTCGACACGCGCGACGGCCGAGAGCGGGACCCCGGCGAGCTCGCGCCCGCCGGCAGTAGGAGCGGCACCGGCAGCGAGTACGCGGCCCGAGACGATGCGCTCCGGAGTCGCGCGCTCGGCGCCTTCGACGCGAACCCGGACGGGGATCTCCTCGTTCGCCTCGAGGAGCGAGCCTCCAACGGATCCTTCGAGACGTCCGTCGAGCTCGCGAGCGATGTCGGCGAGTCGCAGCCCGGCAACGCGCGCGGCGGCTTCGTCGGTGACGAGCGCGAGCTTGGGCTCGCCACCCGTGAGCTTCGCGGCCGTGAAGGTGACGGCCTGCGTCGAGGCCAGGACCGCGCGGACCTCGTCGCCGAGACGGCGGAGCACCTCGAGATCGGGCCCGACGATCCGCGCCTCGATCGGAGCGTCGAAGGGAGGCCCCTGCTCGAAGGGAAGCGCGACGACCCGGGCTTCGGGAAGCTCGCGGATGAGATCGGCCTGGAGCGCCGGAAGGATCGCCTCGGTGGTGTCGGCGGAGCGGGTCGTCACGAAGCCCCCCGCGTAGCTCGGAACGCCGTCCTGGTTGGCGAGCATGTTGTAGAAGACCCGGGGTGCGCCCTCGCCGAGGACCCAGTGGCTATCGATCACGCCTTCTCGGCGTGCGATCACCTCGCGAGCCCGAAGGACCGCGCGACGGGTCTCCTCGATCGAAGCCTGGGGGGGAAGGACGAGCTGCACCTGGAACTGGTCGCGATCGTTCGCCGGAAAGAACTGCTCCGGAAGCGTCCGCCCTGCGGCGAAGCCCAGAACCGGCAGCGCGAGCGCGGCCGTGATGCCGATCGCGGGCCTTCGAAACGACGCGCGGAGCGCGCGAACGTAGCCCGCCGTGAGCCTTTCGTTCGAGAATCCGGAATGCCGCCAGTCGTGGAGTGATCGATCCTCGGGTCGCGGCGCGAAGAACGCGGCTACGGCGGGGACGACCGTGAGCGCGAGCAGGAGCGAGGTCGTGACGGAGAGGATCACGCCGAGCGCGATGGTTCCGACGAACTCGCCGGCTCCCCCCGGCATGAGGAAGATCGGAAGGAACGCGAGCGCCGTCGTGAGCGTCGAAGCCGAGAGCGGGACGGCGAGGCGTCGAGACGAGTCGAGCGCCGAGGACACCGGATCGAGGCCCCGGTGGAGCCCGGCGTTGAACTCGTCGACGGCGATGATCGCATTGTCGATCAGGATGCCGATCGCCACGATGAGGCCGGTCACCGACATCTGATGGAGCGGGTAGCCGAGGAAATGGAGCTCGGCGAGGACGGCGCAGAAGACGATCGGGAGCGACGCCGCCACGATCAGCGCCGACCGCACGCCCATCATGAAGAAGAGGACGACCACCACGATCGCCGCGCTCCCGACGAGGTTCCAGCCGAGATTCGAGAGCCTCGCCTCCGTGTAGCGGCTCTGGTCGAAGACCATCTCGAGCGCGATGCCTCGCGGGACTTCGCTCCGGAACTCCTCGATCACGCGACTCGCGCGCTCGGCCCAGACGTCGACCCGATGATGCGATTCCATCGTTACGGCGATCGCCACCGCGCGGCGGCCACCGATCCACGTCTCGGTCGCGGCGGGATCGCGGACCGTCTTCTCGACGCGGGCCAGATCGCCGACGCGAAGCGCCCGGCCGTCTGCCTGCTGGCGGACGGGGATCTCACGGATGCGCTCGAGCGAGTCGAGCTCGCCTTCGACCTCGACGAGCAGGTCGGAGCGGCTGCCCCGGAGGCGACCCGCGGGAAGCTTCGAGTCGGCGTTCGCGATGGCGTTCGAAACGTCGACCGCCCGAAGCCCGACGGAGGCGAGCGCCGCAGGATCGACGCTCACGCGGATCTCCTCCTCGGCTTCGCCGAAGAGCTCGGTCTCTTTCGTGTTCGGCACGTTTCGCAGCCGGTTCTCGAGCTCGCTCGCGAGCCTCGTGAGAAGCCCGAGGGGAGGCTCCCCTTCGCCCTCCCAGACGAGCGCCGGGAGCAGCGTCACGGCCGTCGTGGTGCGGTCCTCGAAACCGGGAGGCGATGCTCCTGGCGGCAGGATCCCGGCCACATCGGCGAGTCGGTCGCGCACCTTCGACCAGATCTCGTCGACGTCGGCCTCGTCGTACTTCTCGTCGAGTTCGACCACCACGACCGAGACTCCGGCCCGCGAGTTCGAATCGATCTCGGCGATCTCGTGGAGCTCCTGGAGGCGCTCCTCGATCTTCTCCGTGACGAGGGACTCGACGCGCTGCGCGGTGGCTCCGGGATAGAAGGTGGTGACGACTCCGAAGCGTCTCGAAAGGGTCGGATCCTCCTGCCGCGGCAGCGCCTGCATGGCTCCGAGGCCGGCGACGACGAGAAGGCCGATCACGAGAAGGGTGAGCCGCGGGTTGCGGACGAAGGGGCCGCTCATCGGGAGGGGTCCGTCGTGGGAGCCGCTGCCGCGGGCGTGCTCGAGACCGGGGCGACGTGCTGCCCCGGAACGAGCCGGTGCACACCGCTCGAGACGATCCGCTCCCCGTCCGCGAGCGTGCCACGGACGAAGGCTCGTGAGGCGTCGACGTGGAGCACCTCGACCTGCCTGCGCTCGACCGTCGCGTCGGATCCGGCGTCGGAGACGACGTACGCGGCCCAGAGCCCGCGATGGCTCTCGGCCAGCGCAGCGAGCGGCAGCCAGAAGCCCTCCGTCTCGATCCGCCGAGGCAGCGAGATCCTTGCGATCGTGCCGTCGGCCGGGAGATCGTCTCCCGGATCGACACGGAAGATCGCCGTTCGCGTCCGGGTATCGTCCTCGACCGCATCGACGAGCGCTGCGAGAACGGCGGAGACCCGCTTCGTCTCGAGCTCGATCTCGTGCCGCGAACCGACCGCGAGATCCGCCGCGAGTTCCGGAGGAAGCCCGACCCGGAGCTCGAGTGCGCCGTCCTCGATCAAACGCAACACCGGCACGCCGGGCGAGACGATGGTCCCTTCGTCGGCCTCGCGGGCCGTGATGCTCCCGGCATACGGGGCGCGGATCTCGGAGAGGGCGAGGGCGGCGTCGACGTTCTCGAGCGCCGCCTTCGCGGCAGCGAGCCTCGCCGCGAGCGCCGCCTCGGCGGCCACCGCCTGATCGAGCTGCTCGGGCGAAACGTGGTCCGTCTCGCGCAGTGCGCGGCGGCGCGCGGTGGTGAGTGATGCCATGCGAAGCTCGGCCTCGATCGCGCCGATCTGGGCCTCGGCCTCGCGCCGCGAGGCGCGAAGCTGGCGAACGTCGAGTGCGGCGAGGAGCGCCCCGGCTTCGACGCGGTCGCCCTCGTCGACGAGCACGCGATCGAGCCTCCCGGGTCGCTCGAAGCCGAGCGCACTCGCACGCCGGCTCTGGATCCGGCCGGCATGGGTCTCGCGCAGCTCGTAGCCGCGCACGCGCTCGAGAACGGTCGTCTCGACGGGCAGCGCGGTCGCATCGTCCGGTCTTGCGGTCGCCTCGACCTCGGCGCTGCCGAGCGTGAAGACGAAGGCGAGCGCGGCCGTCGCCAGCGCTGCCGCCACGAGCCCCATCGATCGTGTCATGACGAGCCTCCGATCTGCTTCGGGAGCGGGATGGGGCGCGCTGCGGAGCCGAAGAGGAAGTTCTCGAGCGCGGGCTCGAGGAGATCGTCTAGGGAACGGCCGAGTCGAAGATGACCCGAGAGGTGCAGGGTGACCAACCCGTGCATCAGCACCCAGGCGAGATGCGCGAGCGTCGGCGCGTCGCCGCGCAGGAAGCCCTGCGCAACCCCTTCCTCGACCGCCCGGTGGAGGACGAGCCAGCCGCGGCCGAGTTCCTCGTCCTGTGTCGGGTCCTCGGGCATCGCGGTCGGACCGGCCTCGAGGTGGAACATGATTCGGTACGCGTGCGGCTCGCGTTCGGCGAAGCGGACGTAGGCGCGTCCCACCCGCTGGATGCGCCGGATCGGGCACGGCTCGCCGACGACGGCCTGCTCGATGCCAATCCCGAAGCGCCTGAAACAAGCGCTGCGGACGGTCTCGAAGATCTCTTCCTTGTTCCGGAAGTAGCGATAGGGGGTCATCGGGCTCACGCCGAGGGCAGCGGCGAGCTCGCGAAGCGTCATGGCCGCGAAGCCACGCTCGGCGAAGAGGCGCTCGGCCGCGTCGCAGAGCCGCTCACGGAAGGCCTGGACCTCGGCGGGCCGGAGGGGGCGGGGCATGATCTGATCTTACGTCGTAAATTTATCTCGTAAAGGACATACTCCTGCCCCTCGCGGGCCGTTCGACCGATCTTCTGCCACCAGGGGGGGCTCATGACGCCTCAAGGAAAGCCGCGCATCGAAGGCCGGGATCTCGCCCGTGCCCTGTTCCGCCTCACGCGCCTCTACTGGACCTCGTCCGACGCGCGTTTCGGAGCGCTGCTCCTCATCGGCGCGATCGCGCTCCAACTCGGAACCGTCTACGCGAACGTGCTGGTCTCGCTCGCCGAGCGCGACGTCGGCAACGCTCTCGGCGCGCGGGACGCGGGAGCCTTCGGACGCTCGGTGGCGCTCATGGTCGGCGTCATGATGCTCGCGGTGGTGACACCGGCGTACTCGGAATGGGTGCAGGAGCGGCTGCGGATCCGCTGGCGGAAATGGCTGACCGCCCACTTCGTCGAGCGCTGGATCGGCCCGCAAGCCTACTGCCAGGCCGATCTCCACCGCGTCGCGGTCGACAACCCCGACGTCCGCATCACCGACGATATCCGGGATTTCGTTGCGAGCGCGCTCGGTCTCTCGCTCACGCTGCTCTCCGCGATCGTCACGCTCGTTTCGTTCTCGGCGATGCTCTGGTCGATCTCCTCCGGCTGGCGGCTCCCGATCGCCGGCCAGATGCGCGAGGTCCCGGGCCTCCTGCTCTGGGTGGCGATCGTCTTCGCGCTCGGCTCGATGTGGATCACGAACCGCGTCGGACGGCGCCTCGTCCCGATCAACTTCGATCGCATCCGTCTCGAGGCCGATTTCCGCTACGGGCTCGTGCGCTACCGCGATCACGTCGAGGCCGTGGCGCTCATGAACGGCGGGGACGTCGAGCGCCGCGGCGCGGGTGCCCGCTTCGAGAAGGTCGTCGGGAACTTCAAGCAGCTCGTCGGTGCACAGCGCGACCTCACGATCCTGACGCAGGGAATCGGTGTCGCGAACTCGCTCATCCCGCTCGGCGTCGCCGGGCTCGCGTACTTCGCCGACATGCTGAGCCTCGGCGTGATCGCGCAGACGCGCTTCGCGTACGGCCAGGTTGCGGGGGGGCTCGCCTGGTTCGTGAACGCGTACCAGGAGATCGCCCGCTGGCGCGCGAACATCGAGCGGCTCTCGAGCTTCGCCGACGCGATCGATTCGACGGCGCACGAGTTCGAGACGGCCGGGATCGAGATCTCGCGGGTCGAGCCCGAGCGGATCGTGCTCGACGATCTCTCGGTCGAGGGACCCCGCGGCCATCTCCTGCTCCGCAGTGCGACGGCTCGGATCGAGCCCGGCGAGCGGGTCGCGATCACCGGCCCAGCCGGCTCGGGTCGCACCCTGCTGATGCGAGCCCTCGCGGGGATCTGGCCCTTCGGAAGCGGGCGAATCGGCGAGCCTCGCCGCGAGCGCATGTTCTTTCTCGCCCAGCAACCCTACCTCCCGATCGGCACGCTTCGCGCTGCGATCGCGTATCCCTCGCATCCCGAGACCTTCGCCGACGCGATGATCGCGGTGGCGCTCCGGAGCTTCGGCCTCGAGGATCTGGTGGCGCGTCTCGACGAAGAAGAGCCGTGGGCGCAGACGCTCTCGCAGCAGCAGCAACAGCGCCTCGCGCTCGCGCGCGTGCTCCTGCACGAGCCGGACTGGGTGCTCCTCGACGAGGCCACCTCGAACCTCGACGCGGAGACCGAGAAGAGGGTCTACGAAACGCTCCTCGAGCGCGTCCCGAAGGCGTCGATCGTCTCGGTCGTCGAACGCCCCGGCGCCCTCGAACTCCTACCCCGCCGGATCCGGTTGGTGCCGGAGAGCACCGGAACGGTCCGACTCGAAGCCGCCTCGGCGCTCGCGGCGAGCCCTTAGGAGATTGACCCGAAGTATGCGCCGGGAGGAGCGCCCACGATGGCGCACGTTTCGGCGGGGAGGGCGACCCACCGGGTCGCCCCTACCGTCCGATCGAGGTCGGTGCGTCCGGCACGATGGTTGCGGCGGTTCGTGCCGGGATCGTCGTGTCCCGGTGGCGCACCGTGGACGATCCGTGATCCACACCTCTCGGTCGGGGCGGCAACGTGAACGATCCGCGATGCGGATTCCTGGGTCGGGCCGGCGCCGTGGCGCGATCCGTGATCCACACCTCTCGGTCGGGGCGGCAACGTGAACGGTCCGCGATGCATGGTTCCGGGTAGGGGCGTCCCGGTGGGTCGCCCCGGAAGCCCGAGATCCCGAGCCAATCCCCCGGGTCGCCGCCGGCCGACTCTAGAGGCGGACTCGGCGAAGCCGGAGCGCGTTCGAGATCACCGAGACCGACGAGAGGCTCATCGCCGCGGCGGCGATCATCGGAGAGAGCAGGAGGCCCGTGAACGGATAGAGGACGCCCGCCGCGATGGGTATCCCGAGGGCGTTGTAGACGAACGCGAGAAAGAGATTCTGCCGGACGTTTCGCATCGTCGCTCGCGAGAGCTTGCGGGCCCGGGTGATGGCGCGGAGATCCCCGCGGACGAGCGTCACTCCTGCGCTCTCCATCGCGACGTCGGTTCCGGTCCCCATCGCGATCCCGACGTCCGAGGCGGCGAGCGCAGGGGCGTCGTTCACGCCGTCTCCGGCCATCGCGACCACGTGTCCCTCGCGGCGGAGGCGCTCGATGCATGCCGCCTTCTGCTCCGGAAGCACCTCGGCGAGGACTTCGTCGATCGCGAGGCGTCGCGCCACCGCGGACGCCGTCGTGCGGTTGTCTCCCGTGAGCATCACGATCCGCAGCCCCTCGGCGTGGAGCTCGGCCACCGCCTCGGCCGTCGTTGCCTTGATCGCGTCGGCCACGCCGAGCACGGCGGCTGCGCGACCATCGAGAGCGACGAGAAGCGTCGTCTGCCCTTCGCTTCGAAGCGCCTCGGCCCGGGCCGCGAGAAGATCGGGCGTGGCGCCGATCTCGCGGAGCAGGGTTGCGGTGCCGAGCGCGACGCTTCGCCCCGCGACGCGGCCGACGACCCCCTTGCCCGGATACGATTCGAAGCGCTCCGTCGCCGGGATCTCGAGCCCCTTCGCTTCGACCCCGGCGACGACCGCGGCGGCGAGCGGATGCTCGCTCCCGCGCTCGATCGAGGCGGCGAGACGAAGCAGCTCGTGCTCATCGACACCAGGCAGCACCTCGACTGCTCGAAGTGTCGGCCGACCTTCGGTGAGGGTCCCCGTCTTGTCGACCACGAGCGTGTCGACGTCGCGGAGCCTCTCGATCGCCTCGGCGTTCTTGAACAGGACTCCGGCCCCGGCTCCTTTGCCGGCCGCCACCATGATCGACATCGGTGTCGCGAGGCCGAGCGCGCACGGGCAGGCAATGATGAGAACCGAGACGGCGCCGACGAGCGCGTGCGCGAGTCGAGGCTCGGGACCGAGCACCGACCATGCAGCGAAAGCCGCGAGGGCAGAGGCGATCACGGCCGGGACGAACCACGCCGAGACGGAATCGGCGAGACGCTGGATCGGCGCGCGGCTTCGCTGCGCGGCGGCGACCATCGCGACGATCTGCGCGAGAAGCGTCCGTGCGCCGACCCGCTCGGCGCGCATCACGAAGCTCCCGGTCTGGTTGAGCGTCGCTCCCGTCACGCGATCGCCACCGCCCTTCTCGACCGGGATCGGCTCGCCGGTCAGCATCGACTCGTCGACGATGCTCCGACCCTCGAGCACGACGCCGTCGACGGGAACCTTCTCTCCCGGACGAACCCGCAGACGATCCCCCGCCTGGACGGCATCGAGCGGCACGTCGGTCTCGCTCCCGTCGTCCGCCACGCGTCGCGCCGTCGGAGGAGCGAGCCCGAGGAGCGCGCGGATCGCGGCGCCGGTCCGACTGCGCGCACGGAGCTCGAGCACCTGGCCGAGCAGGACGAGCGTCACGATCACGGCCGCCGCCTCGAAGTAGAGCCCGACCTCACCGTGGTGTCCGCGGAAGGACTCGGGAAAGATTCCGGGAGCGAGCACCGCGACGACGCTGTAGAGATACGCGGAGCCGGTTCCGAGCGCGATCAGCGTGAACATGTTGAGGCGAGTGCGGAGCGAGGCGAAGCCCCTCTCGAAGAAGGGCCTTCCCCCGTAGAGGACGACGGGCGTCGCGAGCGCGAACTCGATCCAGCGCCTTGCCCCGGCAGGAAGGAGCGTCGCGAGGCCTCCTCCCGGAAGCATGGCCGACATCGTGAGCGCGAGAAGCGGAAGCGAGAGAAGCGCGCTCACGACGAAGCGTCGCGACATGTCCGCGAGCTCGGCCTCGCCCGCTTCGTCGTCGAGCGAGGGGGCCATCGGCTCGAGCGCCATTCCACAGAGCGGGCAGCTCCCCGGCGCGTCGCGGACGATCTCCGGATGCATCGGACACGTCCACTGCCCGGTTCCCGGTGGCGCCTCCAAGGGCGCCGAGTGTGTGCGTTCGGCTCCGCCGGCATGGCGCTCGGGGTCGGCGTCGAAGCGGACCTTGCACTTCGGGTTGCAGAAGACGAAGTGCTCGCCGCGAAAGTCGCTCCAATACGGGCCCGCGGGGTCGACCTCCATGCCGCAGACGGGGTCCCTCATGGCCGTGCGTCGACTCCGCCGAAGCGCGCGAAGACCTCGAGGAGCTCGTCGATCTTCTTCTTGCGCTCGCGTGCGCTCCCGCCCGAGACGGCGCCATCGACGCAGGTCTCGACGTGTCCGGCGAGAACGAGCTTCCCCACTTGATCGAGGGCGGCGCGAACGGCGGCCACCTGGATCAATACGTCGACGCAATAGCGGTCCTGCTCGACCATGCGCTCGATCCCGGCCACCTGGCCCGCGATCCGTCGCAGGCGGCTTTCGACTCGGCTGCGGAGCTCGGGCTTCATGCGTCCTCCCGCCGTGAACCTACTACCCGTATGGGGTATCCGCCAGACCGGTCCCGGAACGCGAAGGGGGCGGCGCGGTCATGGCCGCGCCGCCCCCGGCGAACGAGATGCGGGGCCTCGACGAGGCCCCCGGACTAGAACGTGTAACGGATCCGCAAGAAGACCTCGTCGCGATCGCGGATCACGGCGAGGCCGTTCTCGACCCAGGTCTGGTACGCGTAGCGTCCCGTCTGGTTGCCCGGCGTGAGCGGGTTGAGCGGGAACTCCTTGCCCTGGTAGCGCCCCCAGAAGAGCGCGAAGCCGAAGGTCGCCGAGAAGCTCTCCGTGAAGCGATACGTGATCTGCGGGAGCGAAGCTCCGGAGTTCGACTGGAAGTCGTAGACCCAGGTGATCCCGGGAAGCAGCCGATCCTGGAAGTAGCCCGTCTGCGTAGTGAACGTGAAGAAGACGTTCCAGGGTCCGTTGGCGGTGAAGCCGCGGTTGTACCCCGGCGTGTAGTTGAAGAACCACTGGCTGTTGAAGAAGAAGGTCCGGCTCTGGTTCAGGAAGTTGATGAAGGTCGGACGATCGACCGAGATCGTGAGGTTGTAGGTATCTTCCTTGCTGATGCCGTCGAACTCGTTGTTGTTGGTGAAGGGATTGTTCGCGACCCAGCTCGCTTCGACTCCCCAGTTGGTCTTCGTCACGTCCTCGGCGAAGTCCATCGAGAAGCCGAGCACGTTGCGCTTCTGGTAGCTCAGCACCACGTCACCACCCACTGCCCAGGAGAAATCCCGCCGGCCGAAGCGGCCGTTGCCACCCGCCTCGAGCGTGTTGCGCTGCGTGCCGAGGATCCCCCAGAACGCGCGGACCGCCGAGCACTTCCACGGAACGACGTACGAGCAGCCGTCGGTCCGGAAGGCATTCGCCTTGTCGAAGCGGAGGCTCGGATCGGAGCCCGGATCTCCTGAGATGCTCGGAGAGAGGGTGTCCGTGGAGAACGCCACGAGAGTCATCTCGAAGTTCCAGGAGAGCGCCGCCATCTCGCTCCGCCAGGTCTGCCCCGTGAAGGGATGACCCTGCACGAACTCGATCGGGCCGAGCGCAGCGTTGCCGAGGGCCGGAACGGCCCCGACGCCCGCCGGGAAACCGATGCTCACGAGGTTGGGGTTCCCTCCGTCCACGGCAGGGTCATAGCCCGGGTCACCGGGACCTCGACAGCCCGGAAGCATCACCTGGCTCCCGTCGGCGAGGGTTCGCGTGCAGACGGGCCCACCCTGGAATCCCACCGTTCCCGGTTGCGCCACCGTCTTGTCGGTTGCGAGAGCCCCTTGAAAGGTCGATCCGTCGAAGCCGGTCCACGATTGGATGAGCGCGCTCGCCTCCGCGTTCAAGAGGTCGACTCCTCCGGGAGCGGGGGTCGCATCCGCGATCGCATTCGAGGCGCCGCCGTCGCAGGGGGTGCCGTAGAAAGGACCGCAGCCGAGCAGCGCCTGCTGCTGGACCGTCGTCACCTGCGAAAGGGTCTGTGCCTGGTTGTGGTTCGCCAAAAAGCCGCCGAGCGAGAAATTCGGCGTGTTGAGCGCCGTGAAGGCGAACAGGCCGGAAGGACCACCCCCGGCCACCGTGGCGTTCTTGGCGATGTCTGCCGGGTCGATCGAAAGCGAGACGATCGGGATTCGTGAGGTCGGGCCAGCGAAGCCGTTGTTCGCGACGGTCGAGATTCCCTGCACGCTTCCGGCGAGGAGCTGGCTCACGAGCTGTGCGACGCTCACGACGCCGGCTGCCGAGAAGCTGTCGCTCGCGAACACGCTCGTCGCGCAGACGGAGCGGTCGAGCGAGCTGAAGCCGAGCGACGACGAGCAGATGACCGCGTAGAGCTGCTGGTTCAAGGGGCTGTTCACGAGCGCATCCGTCCCGCCCTGCAGACAATCAGGATCGTTCGGAATCGCGGCCGGGTTGCTCGGATCGCCTTGCGGGCAATCTCCGGTGGCGCCGTAGCGACGCGGCCGGCCGGAGATGGGGTCGACATTGCGCGAAAAGGTCGTGAGCCGCTCGGCGTAGGGAAGCTTCGTGTAGCTCCAGAAGTCGACGATCGCGAAGCTGAAGCGATCCCAGCGGAACTCGAGCCGCGCGCCGCCCTGGAGCGCCTCGGCGCTGTTCCACCACATATCGGGCCGATCCTCGCCGGCGACCGCCAGGCCGGTCAAACCATGGACGAGCAGGCCCATCGTCTTGTCGCAGACGGGGTTCGGCGTGTAGGGCTCACCGCAGCGGCCGAGATCGTCGGAGTAGAAGGTGTCGAGGTCGACCGCGACCTCGAGGCGGACGTCCTCGAAAGGCCCGACGTCGTAGAACGAGTAGATCGCTCGAGCGGCCCAGACGGGGATCCGCGATTCCTCGAGGCTCGTGAGCGAACCGAGCGCGAGATCGCGCGGGTTGAAGATGTCGGTGGTGGCGAAGAGCTCCGTCTTGCCCCAGACGATGTTCTGACGGCCGAGGCGCATGAAGAGGCGCCCTTCGAGCATTTCGAGCTCGATGTAGGCCTCCTTCAGGAACCAGGTCTGTGACTGGCTCGCGCCGAGATTCCAGGCGAGACGCTCCTGCGAGTAGTTCTGCTGGAACGGGTCGCTCCCGCCGTCGCGAAGGTATTCCGCGTAGGGCTGGCTCGGGACGAAGAGACCCTGCGCCTGCCAGGGCTGCCCACCGAGCGGACCGACGGTCGGGCCGGGGCGGAAGGGAAGCGATTGCCCGGCGAGCGGGCCGGTTCCGTATTGCCCGGCGATCCCGACGACGGGGTTCACGTCGCCCGGGCGGAACGGGTTCGCGCGATCGGCGAGGGTCCCCTGCGGATCGATGTTGTCCTTGGGATCCCAGGGCATCGCCTGCGTCCCGAAGCCGTTCACTCCGCCGCGGACCGCGCGCAGGGCGAAGCCATAATTCAGGAAGTTCGCGAAGGTGTAGCGACCGGGGATGTAGTCGATGTTGCCAACGGCTCCCGCGGTCGCGCAGTTTGCGCCGCCGAAGCGGACGCACACGCGGGTGTCGATGAGTGCGTCGAAGGGCGAGGTCTGGTTCACGCCCCGGTAGTACTCCGAGTCGACCACGGCCGGCAGCACATTGGTTCCCGCGGTGTCCCAATCACCTCCGACCGCGAATGCCGGCCGGATCTTCTGGGTCACGATCCCGCCGCTCGGCTGCCGGACGATCGGGTTCTGGTAGTTGGTGGCGCCGACCATCCTCGGATCGACGGCCTGGTTGAGGCGCGTCGGCAAGGAGGTCGAGCGGTTTCCGAAGTTGTTCGAGCTGGCAGAGATGCCGCAGGCGCGCGTCCAGACGCAGTCGTAGCGGACTTCACCGATGAAGAAGGCGCCGACGCTGTCGAAGGGACCCCAGCCGTCGGGAGCGATCTCGACGTCCATCTCGATGTTGAGGACGTTGTACCACTGCGTGAGATCGAGCTGCTGGTTGAAGTCGGCGCTGATCGCGCGGACCTGCTCTTCGAGATAGCCGTGCACCTGGATGCGGCCGTCGAAGTATTCGAAGGCTCGAGCCCCAGGCGCCAGCGCGAGGCCCACGAGCCCCACGAACGCCGAAACGATCCCCGCACGAACCCGTCCTGCCCCCTCGCGAAGCATGCACCCCTCCCCATGACCACCGGATGCTGGATCCGAGCGGCCCCGACTCCACACCGCGCTTCGGGCAATCCCCGGCACGCCCGGACGCGTCCCCCAGCTCTTGCCGGCCCCCACGAAGCCTGGGGCGTGCGACACGCCGCCCCGGGCGCGCTCCTCGGGCGCCGGAAAGGTGCTCGCAGATATACACCCTTGGCTCGCGCCGGCACAATGAAAAACGTTCAGTCGAGGGTCTCGTCACGCAGGGAGGGGTGAAAACAACACGAGTTCCAGCCGAGAGCCGCCTCGCCGCCGGTTCCTGCGCGGCACCGATCGCGCGCGGGCCGGAGGCTTCGCCGGCCGCTACCTGCCACTACCGCCGGCCGGGGTGGCTCGTTTCCCGCGCGAGTCTCCCCGGATCGTCGCGACCGGCGCGGTAGGGGACGAGGCTCCACACCAACCGGTGTCGCCCGGGGCGGATCCGGTAGCGAGGCAGGACGTCCGGGCCGCAGGACGCGGTCCCGAGACCGCGGTGCGCCGCATCGAGATGCAAGAAGCTCTCGGCCCGAGCCACGAGCTCCGTCGGATGCAGCGCCGCCGCGAGGTCGTCGACGCGGTGATGCGAGACGGAGAAGCCGAAGGGTTCGGCGGCCGTCACGAGCACGCCGGCCCCGTCGTCCGCGGCGAGCGCGAGCCAGCGGGTCCGGTGATGGTGTCCGTGCTCCTGCGGCACGGCGTAAGGAACGAACTCGTCGGTCACGGTCGAGCGGAAGCGCCCGAAGCGACCGCTCGCCCGGCGGTCGGGATAGGTCTCGTGGGGACCGAGACCGAGCCATTCTAGGCGCTCGAAACGAGCTGCGAGCGTCATCACGACGCCGACGCGCGGAAGGTCCTTCCACTCGGGCGGCGTCTCGAAGCTCTCCTTCGCGTCGATCCGACCCGACGGATGCACCACGAGATCCTCGCGGTGGAGCGCCGCGACGGCGGGGTCGGCGCCGACCAGCACCGTCTCCATGCGCAGCACGACGCAACCGTCGCGCTGCGTGCGCCAGCCGAACGAGATCGGCTTGCGCTCGAGGCGATCGAGGCCCGCGCGCCACCAATCGCCGAGCGCGCGGAGCCCCTTCATCCATCCCTGCTTGAGCCCGTCGTTGTCGGTGGGTGCGCGCCAGAAACAGGCTTCGGGTCCGGAGACGAGGAGCGCGTTTTTGCCGTGCGCGAGATGATCGACGCGCCCGGCGGCGCGGTCGACGACGAGCTCGGTCGCCTCGCCCCGGACCGAGAGCGCGAGGCCACGCTCTTCGACGACGAGCGGCGCTGGCGGGGACGCGTTGCGGATGCGAGCGGCAGCGCCCTTCGCAACCGCGCCCGCGCGGACCGACGCGGGGCGCGAGCGCGAGGCGACGCTCGCGATCGGAAGCGGCACCTGAGCGAACGCCACCTCGAAGCCTCTCGGCGCAAAGGCGCTCCCCCGGCGCAACGTGAAGCGCAGATCGAGCACGGCCTCCTCGCCGGAAGCGAGCCGCGGGCGACGAAAGCGGATCCGGAGCGGCCGTCGCGAGCGCGGGGGAACCTCCGGAAGCGCGAGGGATCCCCTTTCGACCGCAAAGCCGTCGACTTCGACCGCCCAGCGCAGTGCGAGATCCTCGAGGCCCGTGAACCAGCGCCGGTTCTCGATCTCGAACTCGCCGCGCGCGGCATCGACCACCCGGACCCGCACCGGCTGCGCGAGGACCCCGAGCTCGGCGAGCGCCGGATGCGGCCTTCGATCGGCCGAGACGAGCCCGTCGCAGCAGAAGTTCGAGTCGTGGACCTTTTCTCCGAAGTCGCCTCCATAGGCGTGATGCACGCGCCCGCCACCCGCCTCGACCCGGATCCCGTGCTCGACCCACTCCCAGACGAAGCCTCCCTGGAGGCCGCGCTCGCTCTCGAACGCCGCAAAGTAGTCGGCGAGGCTTCCGTTCGAGTTGCCCATCGCATGCGAATATTCGCAGAGGATGAGCGGGCGCCGGCGATCGCGACCCGATCGCGACCACGCGACGATGTCGGCGATCTCGGCGTACATGGGGCAGACGATGTCGGTGACGGGCGCCTCGGCATGGAGGTCGCGGTTCACGGCGCCCTCGTAGTGGAGGGGCCGCGTCGGATCGACCCGGCGGATCCAGGCGGCCATCGCATCGTGCGCGGCGCCGTAGCCGCTCTCGTTGCCGAGCGACCAGGCGATCACGCAGGCGTGGTTGCGGTCGCGGAGCACCATTCGCGCGCCGCGCTCGAGCATGGCGCCGAGCCAGCGCGGATCGTGACACAGGCTCGACCAGCGCGCGTGGGTCTCGAGATTCGCCTCGTCGATCACGTAGAGCCCGGCCTCGTCGCAGAGGTCGAGAAAACGCGGATCCGGTGGATAGTGCGAACAGCGGACCGCGTTCACGTGGTGGCGCTTCATGAGCTCGACGTCGCGCCGCATGCCATCGAGCCCGACGGCGCGGCCGCGTCGCTCGTCCCATTCGTGGCGGTTCACGCCGACGATCGAGACGGGAGCGCCGTTTACGAGGAGCTGGTTGTCGCGGATCTCGAGACTGCGAAAGCCGACCCGCTGCGAGACGACCTCCAGCGCGGCGCCCGTCGGATCGCGGAGCGTCACGAGCGCCCGGTAGAGGACGGGCTCCTCGTGATTCCACGCGCGAATCCCTTCGACCTCGAAGTCCGCTCGGGCGACGTGGCCCGGGAAGAGGTAGCCCGAGACGAGCTCGATCATCTCGCGTCCTCGCCGGAAGACGGGAACTTCGACGCCGAGCGCCGCTCCCATGCGCCGCGCCCGGGAATCGAAGAGCTCGATGTCGATGCGGTGTCCGGCCTCCGGCACGGAGGAGAAGCCGATCGCCACCTCGGCCGAGAAACGGCCCGCTCCGGCCGCGGCACCCGGGGTCGCGCGAAGCGCAAGGTCGGCGACGAAGGTCGGAGCCGTCGAAACGAGCTCCAGACTCCGGTGCAGGCCCGCGAGCCACCACTGGTCCTGATCCTCGAGCCAGGTCGCATCGGACCACTGGACGACTGCGAGCGCGAGCGTGTTCTCGCCATCGACGAGATGAGCCGTGAGATCGAACTCGCTCGCGAGGCGGCTGTCCTTGCCGAAGCCGATCGGGACTCCGTTCAGCCAGACGTAGACGACGCTCTCGGCGGATCCGACCCGAAGCAGCGTCCGGCGACCGTGCCACGCTTCGGGGAGCGTGAACCGACGCCGGAAGAGCCCCGTCGGGTTCGCTTCGGGAACCGCCGGAGGTTCTTCCGCGAACGGCATCAAGACGTTCGTATACGCGGGACGACCGAAGCCCTGGAGCGCCCACGACGTGGGGACCTCGATCTCGTCGAAGCCCGAATCATCGAATGCCGGCAAGACGAACTCGCGCGGCGCGGCGGCCGGCTTCTCGACGAGGAGAAAGCGCCAGCGTCCGTCGAGCGCGATGCGGTAGGGAGACGACTCGACGTCGCCCCCGAGTGCGGCTGCGCGGTCCGCGAAGGGGACGAGCGGCGCCCGCATCGGCAGTCGGCCGAGCCCCGTCACTTCGGGCGCCTGCCAGGTCGGGCACGGGCCCTGGAAACCCAGAGCAGCGAGCGCGAAGGGGATCTCCTCCATGCGCGCCGCAGCATACCCCGGCACGAGGCCGCAGGGCCGCCACCGGCGACGCCGTCGCTCCGTCGTGGGCCGATCCGCCACAGTCCGTGTCGCTTCGACACGGCCCGTGCGGCGTTCTCGCTCGTGCGGGGCTCGCGGGGCGCGGCCCACCCCTTGCACGTGTAACGTCGCGATGCGAGCCGCGGGGGACGAGCCAGAGATGACGGCCGAGCGCGACCTGACCTCGCCGCCGGACCTCGAAGAGCGCCACGGCACGGGCCCGGCGCGAAGCCGGCGGCCCGTCTACGTCGACCTCCTCCCCCCCTGCAACGACGCCTGCCCCGCCGGCGAGAACATCCAGCGCTGGCTCTCGCAAACGCAGGCCGGAAGGCTCCGCGACGCCTGGGAAACGCTCGTCGCCGACAACCCGCTTCCCGCGATCCACGGCCGCGTCTGCTACCACCCCTGCGAGGGCGCGTGCAACCGCGCACGACTCGATTCGACCGTGAGCATCCACGCGGTCGAGCGCTTCCTCGGCGATCGCGCGCTCGCCGAAGGCTGGCGCGCCGCGCCGCTTTCCGGGCCTTCGGGAAAGCGCGTTCTCGTGGTGGGGGCGGGACCGAGCGGGCTCGCGGCGGCGTGGCATCTCGCGCTCCGCGGCCACGCGGTCGAGGTCCGCGACGCCGGGCCGAAGGCCGGCGGGATGATGCGCTTCGGCATCCCGGCGTATCGGCTTCCTCGCGGGGTTCTCGACGGCGAGATCGCGCGCATCGAGGCGCTCGGCGTGCGTTTCGTCCTCGATCACCGTGTCGAAGACCTCGAGACGGAGCTCCGGGAGGGTCGCTTCGACGCGAGCTTCATCGCCGTCGGGGCGCACGTCTCGAAGCGCACGGAGATCCCTGCGCGCGATGCAGGGCGGATGCTCGACGCGATCGCCTTCCTGCGGGACGTCGAACGCGGGTCGGTGCCCCGGCTCGGACGCCGCGTCGCCGTCTACGGAGGCGGCAACACGGCGATGGATGCGGCGCGCACCGCGCTTCGACTCGGCTACGAGCCGATCGTGATCTACCGCCGCGATCGCGAGCACATGCCCGCGCACGACTTCGAGGCGCAAGAGGCGCTCGACGAAGGTGTCACGATCCGCTGGCTCCGCTCGATCAAGGCGATCGAAGGCAAGACCTTCACCGTCGAGGAGATGGCGATCGACGAAAAGGGACGTCCCGTCCCGACCGGTCGCTTCGAGACGCTCGAGGCCGACGACCTCCTGCTCGCGCTCGGGCAGGACACCGACACGGCCTTCCTGCGAAACGTCCCGGGAGTCGAGGTCGAGCGCGACGGCTCCGTCCGGGTCGGCGCCGACTTCATGACGGGGCGCCCCGGGCTCTTCGCCGGGGGCGACGTGGTGCCGGGCGAGCGGAGCGTCACGGTGGCCGTCGGCCACGGGAAACGAGCGGCGCGGCACATCGACGCGTGGCTCCGATCGGCGCGCTTCGAGAAGCCCGCGAAGCGTCCGCTCGCGAGCTTCGAGAAGCTCCACCTCTGGTACTACACCGATCCCGGTCATCGCCCGCAGGAGCAGGCGAGCCTCGGCAGGCGACTCTACAGCTTCGAAGAGGTGGTTTCGGGGCTTTCGGACGACGAGGCGGTCTTCGAGGCGCGCCGCTGTCTCTCGTGCGGAAACTGCTTCGAATGCGACGGCTGTCTGGCCGCCTGCCCCGAGGACGCGATCTCGAAGCTCGGAGCCGGAAAGGGCTACCGCGTCGATTTCGCGCGCTGCACCGGCTGCGCGATCTGCTTCGAGCAATGCCCCTGCCACGCGATCGAGATGGTTCCCGAGCCGGCTGCGGAGACGGACCCCACATGACGGCGATCGGGCGCAGGCTCGCGACGCTCGACGGCAACGAGGCCTGCGCCGACGTCGCGTATCGCATGAACGAGATCTGCGCGATCTATCCGATCACGCCGTCCTCGACGATGGCCGAACTCGCGGATCAGTGGGCGGCCGAGGGGCGACCGAACCTCTTCGGGAACGTCCCCGACGTGATCGAGATGCAGAGCGAGGCCGGCGCCGCCGGGGTGCTCCACGGTGCCCTCCAGACCGGGGCGCTCACGACGACCTTCACGGCATCGCAGGGCCTCCTGCTCATGATTCCGAATCTCTACAAGATCGCGGGCGAACTCACGCCGGCCGTGATCCACGTCGCCGCGCGCGCGCTCGCCTCGCATGCGCTCTCGATCTTCGGCGACCATCAGGACGTGATGGCGGCGCGCTCGACGGGATTCGCGCTCCTCGCGTCGGCCTCCGTCCAGGAGGCGCACGACATGGCGGCCGTGGCGCAGGCTTCGACCCTCGAAAGCCGCGTGCCGTTTCTCCACTTCTTCGACGGTTTCCGCACCTCGCACGAGATGCAGAAGATCGAGCTCCTCTCCGACGAAGATCTGCGCGCACTCGTCCCCGATGCGCACGTCCTTCTCCACCGCGGTCGCGCGCTCGACCCGGACCATCCGTTCGTCCGCGGAACCGCGCAGAATCCCGACGTGTACTTCCAGTCGCGCGAGGCGGCGAATCCCTTCTACGCGGCGCTGCCCGCGATCGTCGACTCCGTCCTCGAACGCCTCGCCGATCGCACCGGGCGCCGCTACCGGCTCTTCGAGTACCACGGGGCTCCCGACGCGGAGCGGATCGTGGTCGGGATGGGATCGGGGATGGAGGCGGCGCGCGAGGCGGTCGACGCGCTCGTCGCGCGCGGCGAGCGGGTCGGTGTTCTCGGCGTCCGGCTGTTCCGCCCCTTCTCGGTCTCGCACCTGCTCGAGGCCATTCCGCCGACCGTTCGCGCCGTGGCGGTCCTCGACCGGACGAAGGAGGCGGGCGCGTCGGGAGAACCCCTCTACCTCGAGGTCGTCGCCGCCTTCGCGGCGCGCGGTGGGGAGCTTCCGAGGCTCGCCGGCGGTCGCTACGGCCTCGCCTCGAAGGAGTTCACGCCCGCCATGGTGAAGGCGGTCCTCGATGGACTCGCCGAGCCGGCGATGCGCAACCCGTTCACGGTCGGGATCGTCGACGACGTCTCGGGAACGAGCCTCACCGTCGATCCCGGCTTCGTGACCGAGCCCGCCGACGGCCACCGGGCGCTTTTCTTCGGCCTCGGATCCGATGGAACCGTCGGCGCGACCAAGAACACGATCAAGATCCTGGCCGACGATCCCGGGATCTTCGCGCAGGGATACTTCGTCTACGATTCGAAGAAATCGGGATCGCAGACCGTTTCGCACCTGCGGTTCGGACACTCGCCGATCCGCTCGTCGTACCTGATCCGCGAGGCGCATTTCGTCGGCTGTCACCAGTTCGCGATGATCGAGCGCCACGACGTGCTGGGCTCGGCGGCCGACGGCGCCACCGTGCTGCTCAATAGCCCCTACGGTCCCGACGAGGTCTTCGATCGGCTCTCCCGGCGGGCGCAGGAGGAGATCCTCGCGAAGAAGCTCCGGCTGCACGTGATCGACGCCGCCCGCGTGGCCCGCGAGGCCGGGATCGCTGGGCGGATCAATACGGTGCTCCAGACCTGCTTCTTCGCGATCTCCGGAGTGCTGCCCCGCGAGGCCGCGCTCGAGAAGATCAAGGATTCGATCCGCAAGACCTACGGTCGGAAGGGGGGGCGCGTCGTCGAGGAGAACTTCGCCGCGGTCGACACGACGCTCGCGAACCTCCGCGAAGTGCCGCTCCCGCCGCGACCGACACGGACGGACGAGCGCACGCGCCTCGTCCCCGACGATGCTCCGGATTTCGTTCGCCGGGTGACGGCGACGCTCCTCGAGGGTCGCGGCGACGAGCTTCCGGTCTCGGCGCTTCCCGTCGACGGCACCTTCCCGAGCGGCACCGCGCGCTTTGAGAAACGCGGAATCGCTGCCTTCGTCCCGGCCTGGGATCCCGACCTCTGCATCCAGTGCGGAAACTGCGCCTTCGTCTGCCCGCACGCGGTGATCCGCGCGAAGCTCTTCCACGAGAGTCGGCTCGGAGAGGCTCCTGCAGGCTTCCGTTCGGCGCCGATCGAGACGCGAGGCTTTCCCGAGACTCGCTACGCGCTGCAGGTCTACCCCGACGATTGCACGGGATGCGCGCTCTGCGTCGAGGTCTGCCCCGCGAAGAGCCCGCGCGAGACGAAGCGGCGCGCGCTCCACATGACCGCTCGCGAGGAGATCCTCGACTCCGCGCGAGCGAGCGTTTCGTTCTTCGAAACCCTCTCGCCGACGCCCCGCTCGCGCGTCGACTTCTCGACCGTTCGAGGGACGCAGTTCCTCGAGCCCCTCTTCGAGTTCTCGGGGGCCTGCGCCGGTTGCGGCGAGACCCCCTACGTGAAGCTCGTCTCGCAGCTCTTCGGAGATCGGCTGATCGTCGCCAACGCCACCGGCTGCTCGTCGATCTACGGCGGGAATCTCCCGACCACGCCGTGGACGAAGGATGCCGAGGGCCGCGGTCCCGCCTGGTCGAACTCGCTCTTCGAGGACGCCGCCGAGTTCGGCCTCGGCATGCGCGCCGCAGCCGAACACCACGAGCGACACGCGCTCGCCCGGGTCCGCGCGCTCCGCGAGCGGATCGGCGCCGACCTCGCCGACCCGCTCGTCGCATCGCCGCAGCGCAGCGAAGCCGAGATTCGCGACCAGCGAGAGCGGGTGGCCGAGCTCCGCCGGAGGCTCCGCGAAGACGCGTCGCCCGAAGCCGCGCAGCTCCTCTCGATCGCGCATCACCTGGTTCGCCGGAGTGTCTGGGTGATGGGGGGGGACGGATGGGCCTACGACATCGGTTCGGGTGGCGTCGACCACGTTCTCGCGAGCGGCCGCGACGTGAACCTCCTCGTCCTCGACACCGAGGTCTACTCGAATACGGGTGGGCAGGCCTCGAAGGCGACACCGCTCGGTGCGGTGGCGAAGTTCGCGAGCGGAGGAAAGCGCGTCGAGCGAAAGGACCTGGCGCTGCACGCGATCGCGTACGGTCACGTCTACGTCGCGCGCGTCGCCATGGGGGCGAACCCGCAGCAGACGCTCCTCGCGCTTCGCGAGGCCGAGGCGCATCCGGGGCCCTCGCTCGTCCTCGCCTACAGCCATTGCATCGCACACGGGATCAACATGCAGTACGGTCTCGATCAGCAACAGCGAGCCGTTCGTACCGGCTACTGGCCGCTCATGCGTTGGAACCCGGGACTCTTCGCGATCGGTGAGAACCCGCTCTCGCTCGACTCGGGAGCGCCGACGCTCAGGCTCCGCGAGTTCACCGATCGCGAGCTCCGCTTCCGGCTGCTCGCGCGCACCGACCCCGAGACCGCCGAGCGGCTTCTCGCGCAGGCGGAGAAGTCGAACGCGCTCCGCGTCTGGCTCTATCGGCAGATGGCCGCGCAACACTTGAAGGAGTGACCCCGCGATGGATCTCGAGACCCCGTGGCTCGGACTCCGGCTCGCGCATCCGGTGGTCGCGTCGGCATCGCCGCTCTCGAGGACTCTCGACGGGATCCGCCGTCTCGAGGACGGCGGAGTCTCGGCGATCGTCCTCCACTCGCTCTTCGAAGAGGAGATCCTCCACGACAACGAGGCCACGCTCCACCTCTCGAGCGCCGGAAGCGAGAGCCATCCCGAATCGCTCGGCTACTTCCCGGCCGTCGGCCGCGAGCCCACCGGCCCCGATCGCTATCTCGAACTCGTCCGGCGCGCGCGGGAGGCGGTCGCGGTGCCGATCGTTGCGAGCCTGAACGGGGTCACCGAGACCGGCTGGACCGATTTCGCGAAGCTCCTCGAAGAGGCGGGAGCGAACGCCCTCGAGCTGAACCTCTTCCATCTCCCCGTCGCAGCCGGCTGGCGCGGACGTGCCGTCGAGGATCGCTGTGAGCACGTCGTTCGCGCGGTCGCGAAGAGCGTCTCGATCCCCGTGAACGTCAAGCTGAGTCCCTACTTCAGTGCCATCGGCGAGATGGCCGAGCGGCTCGTCGCCGCAGGCGCTCGAGGCCTCGCGCTCTTCAACCGCTTCTACCAGCCCGACTTCGACCTCGAGAAGCTCGAGGTGGAACGAAGCCTCGAGCTCTCGAAGCCGTGGGAGATGCGGCTCCCGCTGCTCTGGATCGCGGTGCTCCACGGCCGGATCGGCGCTTCGCTCGCAGGAACGAGTGGGGTCGAGAGCCGCGACGAAGTGGTCAAGTATCTGCTCGCGGGGGCGGACGTGGTCATGACGACCTCTGCGCTGCTTCGCAACGGCCCCGCGCACGCTCGTGCGCTCGTCGACGGACTTCGCGACTGGCTCGAAGCGCGCGGCTGTCGCTCGGTCGACGACGTGCGCGGGTCGATGAGTCAGCGCAAGGTCGCGAACCCCGAGGCGTTCGAGCGCGGCAACTACCTCCACATCCTGCAGGAATACCGGAGCCCCTACCAACTGTAGTGCCGCCGCCGAGTCGTTCGTGCGCAGGGGCGCGCTCCGACTCGCGCTACTCGCCGTCGGGGGGAAACTTCTCGGCGCGAGGCACCGGAAAGAAGTGGTGGTGATGGCCGCCCGTGATCTCGTGGATCGCGACGCCCTCGCGGCCGTCGTCGGTGCGAACCGCGAGCAGGTTCTGGCCGCCCCCATAAGGCCCGTAGCGCGCCGCCCAGCGGCCTCGGCCTTCGACCCCGATCCGGCGCCCACCTTCGAGCGTGAACTCGAGCCGACCTTCGAGGCCGTCGACGTTCTCGCCGTCGCGCCCGTAGCTGGTTCGCCGGCCCCCGGCGTCGAGCCAGTGGAGATCGTGCCGGTAGTCGATCACCGGCACCGGCTCCGCGCCTCCCGCCGGCGCGAAGCAGCCGTCGGTGAACACGCGCGCGCCGTTCGCATACTCCCAATGCCAGCCACCGATCATGCCGTCCGGAAGCTGGATCGCGAACCACTGCCACATCGGACAGCGCGCGTGATCGCGGATTCCCCACGAATGATCGCGCTGCCCCCACCAGCCATCGACGTCGACCGTCTTTCCCGCGCGACGGAACCAGCCGCGGTACTCGCCCGACTGCACCATGTGGCTCTGGTCCCAGATGAGCTCGTGCCCCGCCTTCATGGTCCCACGGCGCAGCGCATACGCGGCCGTACGAGCCGTGAAGGTCACGTCCATCGAGACGGGTGCCTCGGGAACGTCGGCGACCCGTAGCCGCACGCTTCGGTAGGGCTCGACGATGTCGATCGTGACGGGCCCCACCGCCATCGTGTGCGGGTCTCCATCGAAGGGACGCGAGTGGCGCGCGTACTGGAGGACGCCGCCGACGCGACCGAGCTGGAGCGAGTCGAGCTCGCCGCGGGCCGGGAAGCTCGCCATGGTGAGGATCACGACGTCGCCTTCGGCATCCCGGGGATGCATCACGAAAAAGAGACTGTCCCGCCAGAATGCGTGGTGCGTGACGACGTTCGGAAACGGCTCGGGAATCTGGTGTACGAAGAACTCGTCCATCGGCGAAAGGCGCGGCACGGTCGGCTTCCTCCTGGGGGCGCTAGATCGGCGATGCGCACGGTAGCCGAGCGCGGGAGCGGATCGCTCAGCCCGACGGGAAGCTCTGCCGCGCATTGCCGAGCCGCGAGGCGCCGAGCAGGAGATCTCCGTCGCTTTCCGCGACATCGCCGAGGCGCGCGAGCCGGGAGTAGGCCCGGAGCTGCGTCTTCGTCATGTGCACGGCCACCTCGGGCTTGGCCGCAAGGCGTCGCGCCCAATCGCCGACGAGCGCATCGAGCTCGCCCGCCGAGACCACGCGGTGCACGGCCCCCCACGCCGCCGCCTGCCGCGCATCGAAACGCTCGCAGAGCAGGATCGCTTCGCGCGCCCGCGCCGCGCCGACCTCGTGCGTGAGCCGCGCGACCGCGCCCCAGCTCAAGGGAATCCCGAGATCGACCTCGGGAACGTGGAAGAAGGCGTCCTCGGACGCGAGACGGAAATCGCAGGCGAGCGCGAGTGCAGCGCCGCCGCCGACGATCGCGCCGTGGAGCCTCGCGAGCGTCACGGCCTCGCAATCTTCGATCGCGCGAGAGGCGCGCAGGCCGAGCTGCGACACGTGCCGGCGTTCGCGCTCGCTCGCTCCCGACGTCGCCGAGAGCCGCTCGCGGCCGGGGGGGTCGCGCCGATCCGCGCCGGCGCAAAATGACGGCCCGCGGCCTCCGAGGACGACGACGCGGGCCTCGAAGTCGCGGTTGGCGGCGCCGAAGAACGACTCGATCTCGGAAAGGGCCGTGGTGTCGAGCGCGTTCCTCCGCTCGGGCCTCCCGAGCCAGACTCGAACGATCGGCCCCTCGTGTTCGATCTCGAGCCTCTCGTAGCTCCGTCCCGCCATCGCATCCCTCCCCGGCTTCGGCCCCGCGGCTCGCCGGGGCCCGCGGCGCCATCGGCGCTCCTCGAAAGGAAGTCGCATTCTACCCCGCCGCACGCGGTAAGATCGACGCATGCCGACTTCGAAATGCGTCTACGTGAACGGGATCGAGATCCGCTACGACGAGGCCGGAAGTGGCGAACGCCCCTTCGTCCTCGTCCACGGCTTCACCGGCTGCCGGGACGACTTCTCCGGCCAGCTCCCGGGCCTCGCCACGCTCGGCCGAACCCTCGCGCCCGACCAGCGAGGCCACGGAGAGTCGACGAACACGGGGGAGCGGAGCAGCTACCACCTGGCGCAGCTCGTCGACGACCTCGCGGCGTTCCTCGATGCCACGGGCGTCGAACGTTGCGATCTCCTCGGCCACTCGATGGGAGGAATGGTCGCACTGCGGTTCGCGCTCGCGCACCCAGATCGCGTGCTCTCGCTGGTGGCGATGGACACCGCGCCCGCTCCGCTCGGACACGTGCCGCGGGAGATGTTCGAGAAGGGCGGAGAGATCGCGCGCGCCGCCGGGATGGAGAAGCTCCACCAGATCCTGCGCGAACGCGCGGCCGAGAATCCCGCACGGACTCCCGCCGATCGTCGCCTCGAGAAGGAGTGGGGCGAGCGCTACTGGCAGCGGCATCGCATGCGGCTCACCTCGATGGATCCCGAGGCCTTCGTCGCGCTCGGAATCGCACTCTCCGAACAGGAATCGCTCGTGGAGCGCCTCGGCGAGATCCGCTGCCCGACGCTCGTGATGGTCGGCGCCGAGGACGCGGCTTTTCTCGATCCCGCGAACGTGATGGAACGGGCGATCCCGAACGCACGCCGCATCACGATCCCGAACGCCGGTCACAGCCCCCAGATCGAGACCCCGGCCGCGTGGTTCGAGGCGATCCGTGCGCATCTCGAGCGCGTGAGGAGCGCGTAGCCGCGCGCGCCCGCGCGTCGCGCGGATTCCGCGCGCGTCCTCGCTAGAGTACGGCCCCGGCAGTGGCATCGAAGCCGCGCGGGACGCGAAGGGAGAAGCAATGCCGGGCGTGCTCGTCACGGGAACCTCGTCGGGATTCGGCCTCCACACGGTCGTCGAGCTCGCGCGGCGCGGCCGCCGCGTCTACGCGACGATGCGAGATCTCGGCCGCCGGGGTGCGCTCGATTCCGCGATCGCCGACGCCGGCGTGGCGAGCCGCGTCGATCTCGTGCGCCTCGACGTCACCGATCCCGACTCGATCGCGAGCGGCGTCGGTGAGGTCCTCGCTGGCGCGGGCGGCCACCTCGACGCCGTCGTGCACAACGCGGGCGTGGCCGTCGGCGGAGCGTTCGAGGACGTTCCCGAAGCCGAAGCGCGGCGCGTGATGGAGACCAACTTCTGGGGCGTACTGCGCCTCACGCGTGCGCTCCTGCCGTCGTTCCGCGCGCAACGACACGGTCGGATCGTGATCGTCTCGAGCAACTCGGCCTATGCCGGAGAGCCCGCCAACTCGATCTACGTGGCGTCGAAATGGGCGATCGAGGGCTTCGCCGAGTCGCTTCCCTTCGAGGTCGGCCCCTTCGGCATCGAGGTCGTGCTCGTCGAGCCGGGCTCGTACAAGACCGAGATCTGGGGAAGCTCGCCGCGGATCCTCCCGGAGAAGAGCGCCTACGCCACCATGATGCGGCACCTCGAGAAGGTGATCGACGAAAAGGTCCTCGCGAGCGCCCGGGACCCTCGCGAGGTGGCGAAGGTGATCGCGGATGCGATCGACGCCTCGCGGCCGCGCTTCCGCTACCCGGTCGGCCCCGACGCATGGATCGGACACGTCGCTCGCGGGAAGCTCCCGACGAGGCTCCAGCGTTTCCTGGTCTCGCGGCTTCTCGGCCTGCATCGGGTCCGGCCTTGAATCCGTGGCGGCGCGCCTTCGGGGCACTCCTCGGCCGGCGCCTTCCGCGAACGACGGGAAGGATCGCGGTCGCGGGAATCCGGGGCCCGCTCGAGATCGGACGCGACGAACACGCGATCCCCGTGATCGAAGCCGAGCACGAGGAGGACGCCTGGTTCGGCCTCGGCTTCGCGCAGGGGCAGGATCGCTCGTTCCAGATCGAGCAGATGCGACGCGCGCTTCGCGGAACGCTCGCAGAGATGGCCGGGCCTGCATTGGTCGGCGCCGACCGCTTCTTGCGCCGGATCGGCCTTCGGCGCGCGGCCGAGGCACAGCTCGCTCGACTCGAGCCGCAGGACGTCCGCACGCTCGAAGCCTTCGCACGCGGGGTCGAGGCGGGAAGGAGCAGCGTCGGAAGCCCGCGACGGCCCCACGAGATGCGGCTCCTCGGAATCCGGCCGGGAAGCTTCGACGCAGCCGACGCGCTCGGGTGCTTGAAGCTCATCGGCTTCGCGCTTTCGGCGCCCTGGCAGGCCAAGCTCGCACGCCTCGCGATCCTCGAGGCGCACGGTGAATCTGCGCTGCTCGCGCTCGATCCCGTCTACCCCGCTTGGCTCCCGGTCGCGCTGCCGCCGAATCCGCCCGCGGGCGTCTCGATCGGGCACCTGCTCGACGATCTCGCGCTGCTCCGCAACCACCTCGGCATCGGCGGCGGCTCGAACAACTGGGCGATCGCCGGCTCGCGGACGGCGAGCGGAAAGCCGATCGTCGCGAACGATCCGCACCTTCCGCCGACCCTTCCGGCGCTCTGGTATCTCGCGCACGTTCGCACACCGTCGTTCGCAGTGGCCGGTGCCGCGGTCGTCGGAACCCCGGGAATCGCCGTCGGCCACAACGGACGCGCCGCGTGGGGAGTGACCTCCGGACAGGCCGACGATACCGATCTCTTCTTCGAGGAGATCGGGCCCGACGGCACGAGCGTTCGCGAGGGCGAGTCGTTCGTGGCTTGCGAAGTGCGGGACGAGACGATCGTGGTGAAGGGTGCCGCTCCGATTCTCGAGCGTGTGCTCGTGACGCGACGGGGTCCGATCGTGACGCCGGCGCTTCCTGGAGTCTCGCGTGCGATCTCGCTTCGCTCGTGCTCGATCGAGCCGCGAGCGCTCCGCGTGCCGCGGCTCCACGAAGCAAACGACGCCGAGGACGTGCGGCGCGCTTTCGCCGTCTATCCGGCCGGAAGCCTCAACATCGTCTTCGGCGACTGCGAAGGCGGGATCGGCTGGCAGCTCGTCGGCCAGGTGCCGAGACGAAAGCGGGGACACGGGACGCTTCCGATCCCCGGCGCAATGCTCGACTCGGGTTGGGAGGACGACCCGGTCGCCTACGCGCAGATGCCACGGGCGTCGAACCCCGAATGCGGATACGTCGCCACCGCGAACGCGAAGCCGCTCTGCGACGGCGCAGGCCCGTGGATCGGGCAGGACTGGAACGATGGCTACCGCCAGGCGGCCATCTGCGAAGCGCTCGCGGGGCGAAGCGACTGGGACGTGACGCGAACGCTCGCGTTGCAGATGGATCAGCGATCGCTCGTCTTCCGTGACGTTCGCGACGCGCTCCTCGGCGTCCCGGCAGCAGGCCCCGACGCCGAGCTCGCGAGGAGGCTCCTTTCCGACTGGGACGGCGTGGTCGGCGCGGGCTCGCCCGCGGCATCGGTCTTCGCGCTCGCGATGGCCGATCTCACGCGGCGCGTCGTGACCGCCAAGGCACCTGGTGCCGCCGAGGCCGCGCTCGGGCGCGGGGGGTCTCCCGTCGGCGGCCCGGCGCATACCTATGCGCTGCGGCGGACGGGGCATCTCGTCGGGCTCCTTCGCGAGCAACCCGAGGGTTACTTCGCGAAGGGCTGGGGCGCGGAGATCACCGGCGCGCTCGCGGCGGCCGTCGCGACCCTTCGCTCGCAACACGGTGTGGATCCGTCGGGCTGGCCCTTCGGTCGCGTGCGCACGCTCACGCTTCGTCATCCCGCGGGCGAGAAGAAGCCGCTCGATCGCATCTTCCACTGTGGGCCCTTCGCGTGGGGAGGCGACGCGCACACCATCTCGCAGGCCTCGGTCGATCCGAGCGACCCGACCGGAAACCCGGTCTACATCGCGACGCTGCGGATGGTGGTCGACCTGGCCGACCCGGCTCGCGCTCGCTTCGTGCTCTCGGGCGGACAATCGGGAAACCCGTGCTCACCGCACTACGACGATCTCCTGCCACACTGGCTCGCCGGCGCTGGCGTGACGATCCCGTGGACTCGCGACGAGATCGCTGCGCGCTGCAGACGAAGGCTCGCGCTCGCGCCGCCCCGCGTGTAGCAGGCGCGCGATCGACTTCTAGTCTCGATGCGGAACCACGACGGGTTCGAAGCGAAGTGGCGCGACCGCCACCTCTCCCGACGTGAGCGTCGCCACGAAGGGCCAGCCCGCCGTCGTCACGTACCACTCGTCCCGCTCGGAAACGTGGACCCACTCGGCCGCGTGCGCCGCGAGCCGCGCCACGAGATTCGGCGTCGCGGACGCCCCCCGGTAGGTTCCGAACGCGTACGGATGGTCGGACTCGAAGACGAGCGTGTCGTTGTACGAGGCGCGATCGAGCCAGATGCGAAACGGCAGGAGCAGCGGGGCGAGGACTCCGGAGTCGTTGTTGTACGTGATCGCGAGGTAGTAGCGGCCCCGCACCTCGAGGAGCGCCGGCGACTCCATCGACGAGAGAATCGAGTTGCGCTCGCTACCGAAGCCGGCATCGAGCGCCGGGCCGATGTACTGCCAGCCTTCGAGATCGAACGACTGATAGAGATCGACTCGCGAGAAGTAGCGCCCGCGAGCCGTCGCGTAGAGGAGCCATTGCCCGGGCGCCACCTCGTGAACCATCGCATCGCGGAAGAACGGGCTCGCCGGAGCCGACATCACCACGCGGGGGTCGCGCCAGGCGATCCCGTCGGAAGACGTCATCGCCATCAGTCGATGCGGGGACCAGAAGAGTCGGAACCCGCCCTTCGCCTCGATCACGTGAGGCGCCCAGGCGATCTCGCCGAAATCGGCCACGGGGTCGGTCTCGCGCATCATCGAATCGGGCGGGAACGCCTGCGCGACCCCCGCCGCGAAGCGGACCTCGGCCGAGTAGTCGCCCTCGCCGCGCGCCGTGATTCCGAGAAGCCGCCACCGGCCGGTGGCGTCGCGGTAGATCGTATGATCGTTCACGTAATCGCCCGCGATGCTCGGCCGGACGAGCGGGCGCCAGGGCCCGGCGATTCGCGGCGCGAGGACGGGCGCTTCGGCTTCGAGCGGGATCGCCTCGACCGGACCGAGAAAGCGCGCCTCGCCGCCAGCGCGAGGATCGATCCGCACGCGGTAGGTCCCCGCCTCGCGAACCACGAACGATCCGAAGCGCGTCGTGCCGATCTCGCGATGGCTCCCGTCGTCGAGGCGTCGCTCGATCGTGTAGGTCTCGCGCTCCGGATCTGCGATGAAGCCGAGGTGCGCGAATCGCGGCCCCGCTGCCACGACGAGACCGTGGAGATCCTGCTTCTCCCGAACGGCCTCGCGCGGAATCGAGCCGTAGAAGTCGACTTCGAGCGGCCCTTCGAGGTATGCCCGGACGCCGATCTCGAGCACGAGCCAGGCGAGAAGCGCGACCGCGACGACCCAGAGCGCGCGCGTCGCGATCCGGCGGCCGCGTCCGCCTCCGCCGAGCAGGCCTCTCGCGCGAGCGATGAGCTCGGGAAGGGCGGCCTCGACGGCGGGGGAGAGCACTTCGCCGAAACGGAGATCGGCGACCCCGACGCCGACCAAGAAGGCCTCGGGCGCGCGGCCCTCGAGCGCCTCGCAGAGGCCGAGGACCGAAGCTACGTCGAGCGCATGCGGGTCGGTCGCTTCGCGCTTCGGGGAGACCCGCCGCACCCGGACCACGCCCGGGGGCGAATCGAGCGCGGCGTCGAGGAAGACGACGCGGTCGACGCTCGCGAGCTCGAGCGCGTGTTCGGGAAGTGGCTGGATGACGGCACGCGCCGCGAAGCCTTCCGCGGCGAGCGCAAGGGCCGCCCTTGCGCCGACTCCGTCGTCGCCACGAAGCGGGTTCCCGATCCCGAATGCGAGCGTCTTCACGGATCGCGGCGCGCGACGGCGACGCAGGCCCCTTCGGGATCGAGCAGACGAAGCTCGATCGGCATCCTTCCGACGGCGTGCGTGGCGCAGGAGAGACACGGATCGAAGCAGCGGATCACGGCCTCGACCCGGTTCAGCATCCCCTCGCGGAGCCTCTCGCCGTCGACGAAGTGGCGCGCGGCCTGGAGGATCCCCTGGTTCATGGCGAGGGCGTTGTGGCCGGTGGCGATCACGAGGTTCGCGAAGGTGACGAGGCCGTTCGGGTCGATCCGGTAGTGATGGATGAGCGTGCCGCGCGGCGCTTCGGCCACTCCGACACCCTCGAGGCGGTTCGGCCCGGCCTGCGCCCGAACGCGATCGGAGAGCACGTCGGGATGGGTGACGAGGGCCTCGATCGCTTCGAGGCAATGGAGCATCTCGATCAGCCGGGCATGGTGGTAGTAGAAGCTCGAAAGCTGCGCGCCGCGCTGGAGCGTCCTGAACTCGGCGAGCTCGCGGTCGGCGCGCGGCGTTCCGCAGCAGTCGGCGATGTTGAGCCGCGCGAGCGGGCCGACGCGGTACATGCCGGCTTCGGGGCCGAGCGGGCGATACCACGGCGATTTCATGAACGTGTCGGGTTCGTCGGATTCGGCGACGTAGTCGAGATAACGCGAGGGATCGAGACCGTCGGCGACCCGGTGCCCGCTCGCGTCGACGACGCGGATCCGGCCGTCGTAGTGTTCGAGGGTTCCCGCGTCGCTCACGAGGCCGAAGAACAGCGAAGGGAAGTTCGCGAAGGTCTGGATCTCCTCGCGGTGGCCTTCGAGGCCGCGCTTCCAGACATCGAGCGCCGACTCGACCCGCGCAACGGACGCAGCGATCCCGTCCCGGATGAAGCTCTGCGCCTCGCGCGTCATGGGACGCGAGACGCCTCCGGGAACGACCCAGCTCGGATGGATCCGCTTTCCCGCGAGCCTCGCGATGATCTCCTGGCCGAAGGCGCGGAGCGCGACGCCGCTACGAACCAGCTCGGGCGCCGCGGCATGGAGCCCGAGGACGTTTCGCCGCGCCGGATCGGCGTCCATTCCGAGCAGGAGATCCGGAGCCGAGAGATAGAAAAACGAGAGCGCATGCGATTGCAGCACCTGCGCCAGATGGACGATTCGCCGGAGCCGCTCGGCGGCTTCGGGAACCTCGACCGCGAGGATCGCATCTCCCGCCTTCGCGGCTGCGACGAGGTGGCTCACGGGGCAGATGCCGCAGGTACGCGCCATGAGGGCCGGCATCTCGTGGAAGGGCCGGCCGAGCGCGATCGTCTCGAAGCCCCGGAACTGCTCGACGTGGAAGCGCGCGCGGGCCACGCGCCCGTCCTCGCCGAGATGGAGCGTGATGCGGGCGTGACCCTCGATCCGCGTGACGGGCTCGATCTCGATCACGCGCACGTCCGCTCCCTTCAGTTGCCGAAGCGCGGCGCGCCGAGTTCGGGCCTGCGGCCCTCGACGAGCGCGACGAGCGTATCGTGGATCAGATCGGCCGGAGGCGGACATCCGGGAAGATAGAAGTCGACCGGGACGATCTCGTGGACGGGGCGCACGCGGAGAAACTCCGGAACGACCTCGGTCGGCGGCGTCTCGTAGACGTCGAAGGCGGCTCCGGGCGCGAGGAGGTTTCGCAGCGCCGGGACGTTCCCCGTGACCGCGCAGTCGCCGAAGCTCACCAGAAGTCGCGTCCGTTCGCGCACCTGCCGGATCTTGCGGAGGTCCGCGTCCGTCGAGACGGCGCCTTCGACGAGCGTCACGTCGACGTTCTCGGGGAACTCCTTCACGTCGACGAGCGGGCCGAACACGAGCTCGATCCGGTCGGCGAGCGCCAGCCGGCGCTCGTCCATGTCGAG
>CAJPFO010000238.1 GCA_905339255.1 Myxococcaceae bacterium | reverse complement strand
TCCCGGACGACCAGCCGGAGAAGAAGGCCCAGGTCAAGCGGGCGATCTCCGAGCTCGTCGAGGTGATGACGCGCGAGACGATCCTCCGCGACCGCAAGCGCCTCGACGGCCGCGCGTTCGACGAGGTCCGTCCCATCGAGGTCGAGATCGGCGTCCTCCCCCGCACCCATGGCTCCGCGCTCTTCACGCGCGGCGAGACGCAGGCGCTCGTCACGGTCACGCTCGGGACCTCGGACGACACGCAGCTCATCGAGGACCTCGAGGGCGAGTTCGAGAAGAAGTTCCTCCTCCATTACAACTTCCCGCCGTTCTCCGTCGGCGAGGTGAAGCGCTTCGGCTCCCCGGGCCGGCGCGAGATCGGCCACGGCCGCCTCGCCTGGCGCTCCATCGACGCGGTCCTGCCGAAGGAGTTCCCCTACACGATCCGCGTCGTCTCCGACATCCTCGAGTCGAACGGCTCCTCCTCGATGGCGACGATCTGCGGCGGCTCCCTCGCCCTCATGGACGCCGGCGTCCCGATGGACGCCGCCGTGGCAGGCGTCGCGATGGGCCTCGTCGCGGAAGGCGACCAGTGGGCCGTCCTGACCGACATCGCCGGCCAGGAGGACCACTACGGCGACATGGACTTCAAGGTCGCCGGCACGCGCAAAGGCGTCACCGCCCTTCAGATGGACATCAAGGTCTCCGGCATCAGCCGCGAGGTCTTCGAGAAGGCGCTCGCGCAGGCGAAGGCCGGCCGGATGCACATCCTCGACATCATGGAGAGGGCGATCCCGACGGCGCGCCCCGAGATCTCGGCCTACGCGCCGCGCCTCCTGACGATCCACGTCCCCGAGGAGAAGATCCGCGACGTCATCGGCTCCGGCGGCAAGACGATCCGGGCGCTCCAGAAGGAGTACTCGGTCAAGATCGACGTCCAGGACGACGGCTCCGTTACCGTGGCCTCCGTCGACATGGCCTCGGCCGAGAAGTGCATCGAGGCGATCAAGGCCCTCACGACCGTCCCCGAGATCGGCACCGAGTACGAGGGGACCGTCAAGCGCGTCGAGCCCTACGGCGCCTTCGTCGAGATCCTTCCCGGCCTCGACGGCCTCGTCCACATCTCCGAGCTCGCCCCCGGGCGCGTCCGCGAGACGACCGACGTCGTGAAGCTCGGCGACAAGGCGAAGGTGAAGATCATCGCGATCGACCCGGTCAACGGGAAGATCAAGCTCTCGCGCCGCCAGGCGCTCACGCCCGAGGAGGCGGCCGCCGAGGTCGAGCGCCTCGGCCTGAACGCCACCCCGCCCGAGGGCGAGGGGGG
>CAJPFO010000237.1 GCA_905339255.1 Myxococcaceae bacterium | reverse complement strand
GGCTTCGCCGCCACCGACCCTCGCGGGCTCGACCGGCTCGGGTGCCGGGGGCTCGAGGTCTCCTTCGGCGCGCGGCAGCAGCACGCGGAACGACGATCCCCGGCCACGCGCACTCTCGACCTCGATCTCGCCCCCGCTCTGTCGAACGATGCCGTCGACGGTCGAGAGCCCGAGCCCCGTTCCCCGGCCGGGCTCCTTCGTCGTGAAGTAGGGCTCGAAGATCCGGGCTCGCGTGGCCTCGTCCATTCCGACGCCAGTGTCCCGAACGCAGAGCGAGACGCGCGGATGCGATGACTCGCCGACGTTCGCGGTCTCGATCGCGACACGTCCGCCGCCGGGCATCGCATCGCGCGCGTTCAGGACGAGGTTCATCACGACCTGGTCGAGCACTCCGGGGTCCGCGCGCACGCGGTCGAGTGCGGGCTCGAGCGAGAGCGAGAGCTCGACGTCCTCGCCGATCAGCCGGCGCAGCATGTCGGCGAGGTCGAGCACGAGCGCGTTCAGATCGACGAGGCGCGGGCGAAGCGGCTGACGGCGGCCGAAGGCGAGGAGCTGGCGCGTGAGATGCGTGGCGCGCTCGGTCGCGGCCTGGATCTCCTCGACCTGGCGACGCATCGGATGCGGCTCGGGGAGACCGGCGAGGAGCATCTCGGTCCGCCCCTGCACCGTCAGGAGCAGGTTGTTGAAATCGTGCGCGACGCCTCCCGCGAGACGCCCGACGGCCTCCATCTTCTGCGCATGGCGGAACTGCTCCTCGAGCGCCTTGCGCTCGGTCTGGTCGTGGAGCAGGGCGAGGAAGATCCTGCGATCCGCGAGCCGGACTTCGTCGAGAGAGAGAAGGACGGGAACCTCGCGTGCGTCCCGTCGCCGCGCGCGCGTCTCGAAGCGCCGGCCGAGCGCGTCGGGAAGCGAGCCGGCCGAGGCCTCGCCGACGCGAACCTCGGGGACGAACTCCGGGAACGCGATCCCGACACCGTCCGAAGCGGTGCTGCCGAGGATCCGCTCGGCGCCCGGATTCATCGATTCGATCCTTCCGTCCTCGCCGAGGGTCACGATCCCGTCGGGAACCGCATCGAGGATGGCGCGGGCGCGCGCCTCGCTCTCGCGGAGCGCCACCTCGGCCGCATGCCGGGCCGTCACGTCGGCGACGACCCCGACGATCCGCTCGGGGGCGCCCGAGGCGTCGCGAACGAGCGCGCCCTCGTCCTCGACGACGATCCAGTCGCCCGTTTCTCGTCGGATGCGGTACTCGATCTGCAGACCGTCCGCGCCGTCGCGCACGCGGTCGAGCTCCAGGCGGTGCCGCTCGACGTCGTCGGGGTGGAGCCGCGAAGCCCAGCGCTCGGGGTCGGAACCGAGTTCCTGCTCGCTCACCCCGAGCAGGGCTCTTGCATTTCCTGCGAACTGGATCGAGCCCGTGCGGAGATCGCGGTCGTAGAAGAGCGCCCGGCTCGCATGCAGGAGTGTTTCGTAGTTCCGCCGCCAGGCGAGGGCGCTCGCTTCGGCGCGCTTTCGTGCGCTGATGTCGCGGGCGACCGCCATGAGCCCCATCCGATCCCCGAAACGCACCGGGCCCGCGGTGATCTCGACCGCGACGGTGCTGCCGTCGAGACGCACCACCTCCTCCTCGAGCAGGCCGACGACCTCGGCGTGGTCGACGACGCGCTTCATGCGCTCGCGGATCGCTTCGTGGTAACGAGGATGGAGGATCTCGAAGACCGAGCGGCCCACGATCTCTTGTGGACGCGCCGCTCCGACCAGCTCTGCTGCGGCGGAGTTCGCGAAGACGAGCATCCCGTCGATGTTCACCCAGACGGCCTCGGGGCAGAGGTCGACGAGCGTGCGGTAGCGCGTTTCGCTCGCCTCGAGTTCCTCGATCACGCGCCTCTCACCCGAGGCGCAGCGGAAGGTCGTGAGCCAGGCGGGCTCTCCCCGGTACCGGACGGCGAGGGTCGAGAAACGGATCGCGAGCCCCCCCGGAAGGACGGCGTCCCGGAGCAGATCGTCGGAATCGCAGCCTCCGGGAGGCGGCGCCGTTCCGGCGCCTTCGTCGATCCATGGTGTACCGAGGAGCGCCGCCGCGTCCCGCGCGCCGAGCATGCGCGCCGCGCGAGCATTCGCGAAGACGATGCGCGCCCCGCGATGGACGACGACCGCCTCGCGCAGTCGCGAGACGAGATCGAGCGTGGCCGCGTCGAGGTCGACCGGCGGCTCATCGGAGAGGCACCCGGGGCGCGGGTCGGGATCGATCATGGAACGCCTCCGTTCCGCTCGATCATCATGCCATACGACGGCTTGCCGGTCGCGGCGGTTCTCAGCGTGTTTCGGGCGGCGGGAAGGCGCCCGGCGGGTACGAATCGTGGCGCGGGAGGTGGTCCACGATCTCGAACCACGGGGCCTTCGAGCCGACGAAGATGTGGAGCCCCTCCCGGATCCCGGGGTCGTCTTCGAGCGTCCCGGCCGGGACGACCGTCCGACCGCGCTCCGGATCGACCCGCGGCAGGCTCGAGCCGCAGACCCCACAAAAGACGTGCGTGAAGCGGAGCGCCTCGGGGACTCGGTACGCCCGCAGCCGCTCCTCGCCCCGAAGCCACCGGAAACTCGAGGTGCCCGTGAAGAGATTCGAGGCGTGCGCGGCGCCGCGTGCCTTTCGGCAGCGCGAGCAGTGACAGCAGACGAGCGGGCCTTCGATCGGCGCATCGATTTCGTACGCGACCGCTCCGCACAGGCAGCCCCCGCGGACGCGACCGAGCGAAGGCTCCGTGGTCCGCTTCGCTGCGAACGCCTCGCCCATCCCCGGCGGATAGCCTTCGAAGCGCGGCAGCGCATCCGAGATCTCGTGCCAGGGCGCCTTCGAATCGGCGAAGATGTGCGCCTGCGGCCGGATCCCCGGATCGTCGTCGAGGAGACCCGCCGGCACGTACCAGTGCCGGCCGTCCGGAGCCTCGTAGGGGACGACCGATCCGCAGCGAGCGCACGACGAGCGATGCGCGCCGGGGGAGGAGTCGTAGCGAAGCACGCTCCTGGCTTCGCCCGTCCGGCGAAGCGCGCCCGCCCCGACGACGAGGTAGGTCGCGAACGCCGCGCCGTGCGCCCTCCGACACATCGAGCAGTGACAGCTCGCGAGCATCTCGAAGGGCGGCTCGATCTCGAAGCGGAAATCTCCGCAGAGACAGCTCCCGCGAACCGGCATCGATCTCCTCGGCCCGGTGGGCGTCCGGTTCAGGCGAAGCGCTTCAGCTCGCGCCTCGCGATCACCATCTTGTGGACTTCGTCGGGACCGTCGGCGATCCGCAGCGATCGTGCGTTTCGCCAGAAGGCCGCGATCGGAGTGTCGTCCGATACGCCGAGCGCTCCGAGACACTGGATCGCCCGGTCGAGCACCTGCATGCAGACGTTCGGTGCAACCACCTTGATCATCGAGATCTCCTGCCGCGCACGGTGCTTTCCCTGCGTGTCCATCTTCCAGGCGGCGTAGAGCGTGAGCAGCCGCGCCTGGTCGAGCTCCATCCTCGAGGTCGCGATCCACTCCTGTACGAACTGCTTGTCGCCGAGCGGAGATCCCTGGAGCTTTCTCGTGTTCGCGTGCCGGCACATGATCTCGAAAGCGCGCTCGGCCATGCCGAGCGTCCGCATGCAGTGGTGGATGCGCCCCGGCCCGAGCCGGGCCTGCGCGATCATGAAGCCGCTTCCTTCGGGGCCGAGCCGATTCGCCACCGGAACCCGGCAATCGTCGTAGCGGATCTCGCAGTGTCCGCCTCCGCCGGCGTGCCCCATCACCGAAACCGCGCGGACGATGTCGAAACCCCGCGCATCCGTCGGGACGATGATCATGCTGGCGCGCTCGTGCGGCGCGGCCTTCGGATCGGTCACGGCCATCACGATCGCGAAGCGCGCTCCGATCGCGCCGGACGTGAACCACTTGTGGCCGTTGATCACGTAATCGTCGCCGTCGCGGACCGCACGGGTCTGGAGCTGTGTCGGATCGGCGCTCGAGACCTCGGGCTCGGTCATCGAGAAGCACGAGCGGGTCTCGCCGTCGAGGAGAGGCTGGAGCCAGAGTTTCTTCTGCTCCGGTGTCCCGAACTGCGCGAGGATCTCCATGTTCCCGGTGTCGGGAGCGTTGCAGTTGAAGATCCGCGGAGCGATCGGACTCCGACCCATCACTTCGCAAAGCGGTGCGTATTCGAGGTTCGTGAGGCCCGCGCCGTGTTCGGCGTCGGGGAGGAAGAGGTTCCAAAGCCCGATGGCACGCGCCTTCTGGGCGAGCTCGCGAAGCAGCGGGGGCTCGTGATGCGGATCGCCGGACTTTTCGACCGCTTCGAACATCGGGCGCTCGTTCGGGTAGACGAACTCGTCCATGAAGCGCTCGAGCTGGGTCTGGATCTGCTTGACCTTTTCCGACGGTTCGAAGTCCATGGCGCTCCTCTAGGCCGCGAGCGGCGGCACGACGGTGACCTTGATCGCCCCGGCCTTCTTGTCGCTCGCCGCGGCGAAGGCGTCCGCGACACGGTCGAGCGGGAAGGCGTGGGTCGCGAGCCTCGCAAGCCTCTCGCGTTCGCGGTCGAGAAGATCGACGCCGTCCGCGAAGTCGGCGCGGCCGCGCTCGCGCCCGTAACAGTTGGAGAAGGCGAGGGTGCCCTCGCGGACGAGGAGCGGGTAGCCGTCGAGCGTGATCGGCGCGGTGAAGACGCCGAGCACCGAGATGGTGCCGCCGGGTGCGAGCGCCCACGCGGCGGCACGGAGTGCATCGGAATGCCCCCCGATCGTCTCGACGACGAGGTCTGCCGGGGCCTCGCGACCGAGCGCCATCAAGCCGCCGGCCGAGGCGTCGGCCTCCGAGAGGACCCGGGTGGCGCCGAACTCCCGCGCGAGCGCGGCCTGGTGAGCGTGTCGCGCCGAAACGAAGACCTCCTTCGCTCCTGCTTGCCGAGCCGCCAGAACGGACAGCAGGCCGATGCTCCCGGCGCCGAGGACGAGGACGCGCCTTCCCGGTTCGAAGCCTCCGCGCCGCAGCCCGTGGAGGACCACGGCGACGGGTTCGGCGAGCGCCGCGATCCGCGGTTCGAGATCCCGGGCGACGGGAAAGGCCCTCTCCGCCCGGACCACCACGGCCTCCGCGAAGCCTCCCGGCCGATGCACGCCGAGGAGGCGGAGCTCGGGGCAGACGTTGTCCTTTCCGGAGCGGCACGACGGGCACGCGCCGCAGGTCACGAGCGGCTCGATGGCCACGAGCGCTCCGCGCGTGAGCCCTTCGACACCGGGACCGATCGCGTCGATACGACCGGCGATCTCGTGGCCGGGGGTGTGGCCGTCGGCGAAGCCCCCAGCCCGAAGATGGAGGTCGGTTCCGCAGAGTCCGCAGGCCTCGATCCGGACCCGGACCTCGGAGGGGCCGGGCTCGGGGAGCGGAACCGGCTCGATGACGATCTCGTGTCGCCGGCGAGCGACGGCAGCGCGCATCGTGAGGGGGGGCATCGCTGCCGACGATAGCGCGAACCGACGCCACGGCCGCGACCCGCCGTGCGACGGAGTGCCCCGTCCGCGCGAGAGGCGCTCGACACGATCGGCTCGTTCGGCTTCGCGCGTCGTTCCTGCGACGCGCGGGCTATGGTCGGCGGCGGAGGCAAGGTCCATGACCGCGACGACCCTCGCAGAAATCTCCGCGTACGGGCCGGCTCGATCGACGATTGCAGGGGCGCCGCTCGAGCCCGACGAGCTTCGTCGACTCCACGCCTTCTGGCGCGCGTGCAATTACCTCGCTGCCGGGATGATCTACCTGCAGGAGAACCCGCTGCTTCGCGAGCCGCTCGAGCCCGAGCACGTCAAGAACCGCCTGCTCGGCCACTGGGGATCGAGCCCCGCGCTCTCGTTCGTCTGGACGCACATGAATCGCGTGATCCGCGCGCGTGATCTCGATGCGATCTTCTTGGCGGGGCCCGGCCACGGCGCTCCGGGGGTTCTCGCTCCGCTCTACCTCGAAGGGAGCTATTCGGAGATCTATCCGAGCAAGGACTTCTCGCTCGAGGGCCTGCGCGACTTCTTCAAGGACTTCTCGTTTCCGGGAGGGATCGGAAGCCACTGCACGCCCGAGACTCCCGGTTCGATCCATGAAGGGGGAGAGCTCGGCTACGTGCTCTCGCATGCCTGCGGAGCGGCCTTCGACAACCCCGATCTGGTCGTCGTGGCGGTGGTCGGCGACGGCGAGGCCGAGACGGGGCCGCTCGCAACCTCCTGGCACGTGAACAAGTTCCTCCATCCGGGGCGCGACGGCGCCGTGCTCCCCGTCCTCAACCTGAACGGCTACAAGATCAACAACCCGACGCTGCTCGCGAGGATTCCGCACGACGAGCTCGAGAGCCTGCTGCGAGGCTACGGCTGGAGCCCCTGTTTCGTCGAAGGTTCCGATCCCCACTCGATGCACCAGGCGATGGCCGCCACGCTCGACCATTGCGTCGACGCGATCCGCGCCGCCCAGCGAGCCGTTCGCGACGGCGGCGGCGTTTCCCGGCCGCGCTGGCCGATGATCGTGCTGCGCACTCCGAAGGGTTGGACGGCGCCGGAAGCGATCGACGGCCGCCGACTCGAGGGCTCCTGGCGTGCGCATCAGGTGCCGATCGCAGGCGTCAAGACCGATGCCCGGCACCGTGAGATCCTCGAGCGCTGGATGCGGAGCTACGGCCCCGACGAGCTCTTCGACGAGAGCGGGGCGCCGCGCGCCGAAATCCGCGCGCAGGCGCCGGCGGGCCATCGCAGGATGGGAGCGAACCCGCACGCGAACGGCGGACTCTCGAAGAAGCCGCTCCACCTGCCGGAGTTCGCAGCCTACGCCGTCCCGGTCCCTGCGCCGGGACGCGAGCGCGCCGAGAACACGCGGCCGCTCGGCGCGTTGCTCCGCGACGTGATGCGGAAGAACCCGACGAACTTCCGCGTCTTCGGTCCCGACGAGAACACCTCGAACAAGCTCGACGCGATCTACGAAGTGAGCCGCAAGCTCTGGCTCGCAGAACGCTTCCCGGAGGACGAGGATGCAGGCGCGCTCGCTCCCGACGGCCGCGTCGTCGAAATGCTCTCCGAGCACACCATGGAGGGGATGCTCGAGGGTTATCTCCTCACGGGTCGGCACGGTTTCTTCTCGACCTACGAAGCCTTCGTCCACGTGATCGACTCGATGTTCAACCAGCACGCGAAGTGGCTCTCGATCTGCCGGGAGCTCTCGTGGCGCGAGGAGATCGCGTCGCTCAACCTGCTCATCACCTCGACCGTCTGGCGCCAGGATCACAACGGCTTCACGCATCAGGATCCGGGCTTTCTCGACGTCGTTCTCAACAAGAGCCCGGACGTGGTCCGGATCTACCTCCCGCCCGATGCAAACTGCCTGCTCTCGGTCGCCGATCACTGTCTTCGCAGCGAGGACTACGTGAACGTGATCGTCTCCGACAAGCAGAACCACCTGCAATACCTCGACATGCGGCAGGCGATCGTCCACTGCACGAAGGGGGTCGGGATCTGGGACTGGGCGAGCAACGACGAGGGAAGCGAGCCCGACGTCGTGATGGCGTGCGCCGGCGACGTCCCGACACTCGAGGCGCTCGCCGCGACGGCGCTCCTGCGCGAGGCGTTCCCCGATCTGCGGATCCGCTTCGTGAACGTCGTCGATCTGTTCCGCATGATGCCGCCCTCCGAGCATCCGCACGGGCTTTCGGATCGCGACTTCGATTCGCTGTTCGGGGTCGAGAGCCCCGTGATCTTCAACTTCCACGGTTATCCGTGGCTGATCCACCGGCTCGCCTATCGGCGCCGGAACCACCCCCACCTCCATGTCCGTGGCTACAAGGAAAAGGGCAGCATCAACACGCCGCTCGACCTCGCGATCCAGAACCAGATCGATCGCTTCAGCCTGGCGATGGACGTGATCGACCGCGTACCCCGGATCCGGGTCGCTGGCGCGCACGCCAAGGAGCGCTTCCGCAACGAGCAGATCGACTGCCAGCGACACGCCTACGAGCACGGGGTCGATAAGCCCGAGATCGCCGGGTGGCGCTGGCCCGGGTAGCGTCCGACCGGATCCGAGTTATCCCCTAGACGCGGGAGCCCGAGGGGACGATCGCGTCGGACCGGCGTCCTGCAAGCCCTCCTCGCCCCACCTCTCCCGGAGCCGGGTCGCGATCGAGGGGGAGAACCATCGGCTGGACCCGGCCTCGGGCGGCAACAGTGCGAGTTGCGAGCGGCCGATGAGCGAGGGGCAATGAAGGTCATCATCCTCTGCGGCGGGAAGGGGACCCGGGCGTATCCCTTCACCGAGTACCTCCCGAAGCCCATGCTGCCGGTCGACGGGACTCCGATCCTCGTCCAGGTGATGCGGCTCTTCGCCGCGCAGGGGATCCACGATTTCGTCCTCTCGGTCGGTCATCGCAAGGAAGTGATCGAGGACTATTTCCACGGCAAGCGCACGGAGTGGAACATCGAGATCGTCGACACCGGTCCGGAGACCAATACCGGAGGGAGGATCCTCGGCTGCCGAGACGTCGTCGGTGAGACCTTCATGGCGACCTACGCCGATGGCCTCTCGAACGTCCCGCTCGCGAAGCTCGTCGACTTCCATCGAACGCATGCGGGGCTCGTGACGATCACGACCGTTCCGCTGCGATCGCAGTACGGAACGCTCGTGACCGACGAATCGGGCCGCGTGCTCTCGTTCCGCGAGAAGCCGGTGCTTCGAGAGCACTGGATCAACGCCGGCTTCTTCGTTCTCGACCGCGCGATCTTCGACCACTGGGAGGGGGACGATCTCGAGCGCGAGGTGCTTCCGAAGCTCGCCGGCAAGGGGCTCGTCTACGGCTACCGCCACGACGGATTCTTCAAGTCGATGGACAGCTACAAGGATCAGATCGAGTTCGAGCAGCTCGTCCGAAGCGGGACGCTGCCCTGGATGATCCCGTCGGAGACCTCCCGATGACCTTCTGGAGCGACCGACGGGTTCTCGTGACGGGCTGCACCGGCTTTCTCGGCGCCTGGCTCTCGGATGCGCTCGTCGACCGAGGCGCGCGGGTCACCGGGATCGTTCGCGACGTGACGCCCCGGACGATGTTCTTCCGCCACGGGATCGCGGACCGGATCGACACCGTACAGGGGAGCATCGAGGATTACGGCGTTCTCGAGCGGGTCCTCGGTGAATACGAGATCGACACCGTCTTCCATCTCGCCGCGCAGGCACTCGTCGGAGTCGCCAACCGCAATCCGCTCGCGACCTTCGAGACGAACGTGAAGGGAACGTGGAACGTCCTCGAGGCGTGTCGGCGTGCGCCGCTCGTCTCGCGGATCGTGCTCGCTTCGAGCGACAAGGCGTACGGGATCCATGCCGAGCTTCCCTACACCGAGGAGTTTCCGCTCCAGGGAAGCCATCCTTACGACGTCTCGAAGAGCTGCGCCGACCTGATCGGTGCGACGTACCACCACACCTACCGCACTCCCGTCTGCATCACGCGATGCGGAAACCTCTTCGGAGGGGGCGATCCGAACACGAGCCGGATCGTTCCCGGGACGATCCTCGCGGTGCTCGACGGCAAGCGCCCCGTGATCCGGAGCGACGGCTCTCCGGTCCGCGACTACATCCACGTGCAGGAGGTCGTCGACGCGTACCTGCGTCTCGCCGAGCGGATGGACGACGCGAAGCTCCACGGCCGCGCTTTCAACTTCGGCACGGGCGAGCCGGTCTCGGTGCTCGATTTGACGCGCCGGATCCTGCGTCTCATGAAGCGGGAGGATCTCGAGCCCGAGATCCTCGACGAGGCGCGGGGCGAGATCCCCGAGCAGTACCTCTCTTCGGATCTCGCGCGGAGGCTCCTCGATTGGCGCCCCGGGGCTTCGCTCGACGAGCGACTCGCCGAGACGATCGAGTGGTATCGCGCCGAACGGCTCCGTCATGCGGCGCGCTCGGCGGCCGTTGCGGACTAGGCGTGGCGAAGATCTTCGTCGGCATCCCGACCCGCAACCGCGCCGATTACGTGCGAGAGGCGATCCGCTGCGTCGTCGAGCAGACCTTCCGGGACGTCCGGATCGTCGTGAGCGACAACGCTTCCGAGCCCGAGGTCGTCGAGTCGCTCGAATCCTTCGTGAAGGAGCTCGACGATCCGAGGATCGAACTCCACCTGCAACCCGAGGACATCCACGAGACGGGGCAGGGGCGCTTTTTCTTCGAGCGCTGCCGCGAAGAGTATTTCGTCATCCTCCACGACGACGATCGCCTGGAGCCGACCTACCTCGAGACGGCGCTTTCCCGGCTCGACTCCGACGCCGCGCTCGCCTGCTTCGTGGCCGACCCCTACGTCTTCGATGCGAAAGGGGTGACCTCTGCCGACGCCACCGCGCACTACCTGGCCGAGCACGGTCGGGCGGGACGCTCGGAGGGGGCGATCCCGGTTCTCGAGCCACTGCTCGAGTCGGGCTTCATCCCGATCTCCGGGACCTTCTTCCGGACGGCGGCACTTCGCGATTCGGGTTTCGTCGACGAGGAGTGCCGTGGGAACTTCCCGTTCGAGTTCAATCTCCTGCTCCGGCTCGGCGAGCGCGGGGCGCGCGCCCATTACCTGCCGCGCGTGCTCCTCGGGTTCCGCTTCCACGATGCCGCGCTGCGCGTCACGATGAAGCCGTGGTCGAACCCTCACGTGCTCGGATCGATGATCGGGATGCTCGAGAGACGCCGCTTCGCGGGGCACGCCGAGGCGCTGCGGATCGCGAGACTCGCGCAACTCCACCGGGGCTACGGCCTCGTGCGGGCGAGCGCCGGTGAGAGCGCAGCGAGCCGCGAGCACCTGCTGCGCGCGCTCCGGCTCGCACCGTTCTCCCCGCGCAACTGGCTCTACGCATGCGCCGCGATCGCGGCTCCCGGATGGCTTCGCTCGTTCGTCCGGAGGAACGCGTAGGCCTCCGGGGCGGGATCGGTCGTCCGATCGTCGTTCCGGCCGCGCCCTGGCGCTCGCCGTCAGTCGGCCTCTTTCGCGGAAGGCCCGGATCCGGCGAGGTGGCGACCCGTCGAGACCACCGCGTCGACGAGCGCGTCGAGATCGTCGCTGCGGGTGCGGTGGTTGTTGATGGCGGCGCGGAGCGCGAAGCGTCCGCGGATCCGGGTGCCCGAAGCGACGGCCTCGCCACTCTCCTGCAGGCGGCAGAGGATCTCCTCGTTCAGGGCGTCGAGGTCGGCATCGTCGAGTCCCGCTCTCCGGAAGCGGAAACAGACGATGTGCAACGCGACGGGGGCGAGGAGCTCGAGCTCGGGCATCGCTTCGACGAGCGCCGCGAGATGCCGGGCCTGTCGGACGTTCTGATCAATGAGTCGCGCGTAGGTGTCGACCCCGTGCACCCGCATCGACATCCAGACCTTGAGCGCCCGAAAGCTCCTCGTGAGATCGATTCCGAGATCGGCGAATCGCATCGGTTCCCGGAGGATCCCGCGAGCGGCCGAGGCCAGATAGGCCGGAGCGATCGCGAAGGTGTCGCGGTGGATCTCGGCGTCGCGAACGAGAGCGCAGCCGACCCCGAAAGGCAGGTACGGCCACTTGTGAAGGTCGACGCCGAGCGAGTCGGCCTCTTCGAGCCCGTCGACACGATCTCGCGCGAGGCTTCCGAGCCTCGCCCACGCACCGAAGGCGCCGTCGACGTGGAACCAGAGGTCCTCTTGCCGGCAGATCGTGGCGAGGGTGCGGAGGTCGTCGAACGCCCCGGTATTCACGGTTCCCGCGTTCCCGATCACGCAGAAAGGCCGCCATCCCCTCCGGCGGTCGTCTGCGATCGTGACGCGCAGGGCGTCGAGGTCGATGGCATCGTTCGGATCGACCGGTACGCGGCGAAGCGATCGGTGGCCGAGCCCGAGCAGCTCGACGGCTCGTTGCGCCCAGCTGTGGGTCTCGCTCGAGGCGTAGACGACGAGGCGTCCCGAAGCGCGCTCCTGCAGGCCATCGCGACGGAGATCGGGCCCACACGCGGCGCGGCGCGCCACTGCGAGCCCGATCAGGTTTCCGACCGAGGCGCCTCCCACCAGGAGTCCGCTCGTTCCGGGCGGAAGGCCGAAAATCTCCCGGATCCATTCGATCACCTGCGTCTCGACGATCGGCGCGGCCTGGTCGTAGCCGGCGACGTGCGCATTCATTCCCGACGCGAGCAGGTCCGCGAGCATTCCGATCGGGGTCCCGGTGCCCATCACCCATCCGAAGAACCTCGGATGCGCGTTGCCGGTCGGATACGCGAGGATCGACTCCTTGAACTCCTCGTAGACCTGCTCGGGCGCGGTCGGCAAGCGCGGGAGCGGAATCCGGAGACGCTGCTTCGCCTCCTCCGGCACGGGCCTCCAGACCGGTCGTTCGCGAATCGATTCGAGATGATCGAAGAGATCGTCGAGCATGCGGTGGCCGAGGTCGCGAAGCGCGCCCCAGTCGGCGGGGTCGAGCGTCTCCTCGGGCGGCGCGGGTTCGCCGTCGAAGAGCCCGGGTTGCGCGTGGCCGACCGGCGGCTTGCGTGTCGGCGCTCGATCGCGCTCTTCCATCGGAACCTTCGAGCGACCTCGGAGCTTTCATGCAGGCGCCGGCACGCCCGTCGCGTCGACGCGACGTCACCGTAGCAGCCTCCGGGGGAGCCTCGCCCGGACGCGACCGTTTCGGGCCCGGCGCGTCGGGGAGTTGCCGGGGCTCGCGAGCGACGCGATCCTCGCGGCGGAGCGAGCCGTGGCCCGTCTGATCCTGATCCGACATGCAGAGAGCGTCGCGAACGCCGAGAGGCGTTTTACGCACGGACCCCACGAACCCCTCACGCGTCGAGGGCGTGAGCACGCGCTCGAGACGGGACGAAGGCTCGTCGGTCGCTACGACCCCGTCGCCCTCTACGCGAGCCCCTTCGTTCGCGCGCTCGAGACGGCGCGGCTCCTCGGCGCGGCGCTCGGCCTCGAGCCGCGTATCGCTCCGGATCTCCGTGAGCAGGATTTCGGTGAGCTTCGGGGCCGCTCGTACGCGGATTACTCGAACGATCCCTCCGCGCAGGGGCTCGGGCGCTGGACGCATCGACCGCCCGGTGGCGAGACGCTCGAGGAAGTCGCACTCCGGGCCGGCAAGGCGCTCGACGACATCGCCGCGGCGCATCTCGGCCAGGAGGTGCTCGTCGTCTCGCACGGCGCGGTGATGGCCGCGCTCCGCGGCTTCGCCCTCGGCCGCTTCGACGAGGCGCCGGTCGGCACGTCGAACGCTTCGGGCTACCTGCTGGTGCGTCGGAGCGAGCGCTACGAAGGGCCATTTCCGCTCGATCTCGACGAGCTCGTGAGTTCGTAGAGCGCTTCGGGAGTCGTCACCGGAAGCGAACAGGTCGTTCCCGAGCAAAGATACGCGGCAGCCCGTCCATCGACTCCGTTGCGGCCCTCGAGCCACGTCCGGTCGCAGCCCTCGGGAACGCTTCCGGGAGCGCTCACGATCACGGCGTCCTCCGGGGTGAGCGCGATCCGCGCCGCAGCGGCAAGTGCCGTCGTTTCGCGCGCGGCGGGGTCGCCGATCACGACCGCCACGGCGAGTCCGCGCTCGGCGGCCGCCGCCGTTCGCGCGAGCACCGGCAGCGCGTGCGGGGCGCGCTCGAGGACGAACGCGTTCGTGCGGAGTACGCGATCGACCACGCGCGCGAGCGATTTCTCGCCCGAGAGCGTCGAGGCGCGCAGGAGTCCGAGGGCCGCCTGGCCGCTCGCGTCGGGGATCGCTCCCCCGTGCTCGGCGCGCGGTCGCGTGGCGAGGCGCTCCGCGTCCGAGCCGGTGAGAAAGAAGTCCCCCTCCGCTTCGTCGAAGAAGCGCTCGACGATGTCGCGAGCGAAGTCGAGCGCACTCGCAAGGAAACGATCACCGGCTCCGGCGCGATGGAGATCGAGGCACGCTTCGAGCGCGCCGGCGACGTCGTCGAGGAAGGCGGGCACCTTCGCCACGCCCGCATCGAAGACGCGAAGCAGGCGACCCTTCGTGTCGCGCTGGTTCGAGAGCAGGAAGTCTGCGGCAGCGACGGCATCGGCGAGGAGGTCGGGGGACCCGAGAACGCTCGCGGCGCGTGCGAGACCCGAGATCGCGAGGGCGTTCCAGGCGGCGACGCGCTTGCGGTCGGTGGCCGGAGGCACCCGCTTCGAGCGGGCCGCGAAAAGCGCTGCCCGCTCGGTCGCGAAGCGCTCGCGAGGGGCTCGCTCGACGTCGACGAGCTGGCTCGTTCCGTGCTCGAAGTTCCCTTGCGCCGTGACCGAATAGGCCGTGCAGAAGGCTGCTCCGCGGTCGGGGCCGAGCACGGTCGAGACCTCGCCGGGGGTCCAGACGAAGAACTTCCCCTCGACGCCCTCGCTGTCGGCATCCTGGCTCGCGTAGTAGCCGCCCTCGGGCGCCCGCATCTCGCGCCGCAGGTACTCGGCGCTCTCGAGGATGGGCCAGACGAGGTCGGCTTCTCGCCGATTCGAACGCCGCCCGGCCTCGGCGAAGCATCGGAGCAGCTGCCCCTGGTCGTAGAGCATCTTCTCGAAGTGAGGCACGGTCCAGGTCGAATCGACGCAGTAGCGGTGGAAACCGCCTCCGAGCTGATCGTAGAGACCGCGGCGCGCGTACTCGCGACAGGAGCGGACCACGTGTGCGAGGGCTTCTTCTGCGCGTGGGGGCGCAAGCACGTCGCATGCCGCGAGCAGGAGGTCGAGGTTCGTCGGCGTGGGGAACTTCGGGGCACCGCCGAAGCCGCCGTTCTCGAGGTCGGCGCCTCGCAGGACGCGCGTGGCCGCCTCGGCGAGCGTGTGCGATCCGGGAGGGCGTTCGGCGACTCCCGCCGGCCGCTCCCGGAGCAGGGTGAGGATCTCGCCGGCGCTCTTTTCGACGTCGGCTCGCCGCGTCCGCCACGCATCGTCGACGGCCGCGAGGACCTGCTGGAACGAGGGCCTGCCATGGGCAGGCTGCGGGGGGAAGTAGGTCCCCGCATGGAAGGGCCTTCCGTCGGGTGTGCAGAAGACCGTGAGCGGCCAGCCGCCGTGGCCCGTCAGGCGGACGACCGTGTCCATGTAGATCTGATCGACGTCGGGGCGCTCCTCGCGATCGACCTTCACGTTCACGAAGAGGCGGTTCATGAGCGCCGCCGTCTCCTCGTCCTCGAACGACTCGCGCTCCATCACGTGGCACCCGTGGCAGGCGCTGTAGCCGATCGAGACGAGCAGCGGGCGATCCTCGCGGCGCGCGCGCTCGAGCGCCTCGGCGCCCCACGGATGCCAATCGACCGGGTTGTGCATGTGTTGGCGGAGGTAGCTGCTCGTCTCGGCGGCGAGTCGGTTCGTGGGGCGGTCCGCAGGCTGTGTCATCGGCTCCTCTCCGGTGGGGGGAGCTTATCTCCCGGCGGCATGCGCGCTTTGACGGCGAACGGGGGATGCCCGAAGGTCGGGCCATGGACGAGGTGATCCTCTCGAAGGGACGAGACCGATCCGTGCGGCGCCGGCACCCCTGGGTGCTCTCGGGGTCGGTGGCCCGCGTCGAAGGCTCACCCGGCCCGGGGGACACCGTGGGGGTTCGCTCCGCCGAAGGCGAGCGGATCGGCTTCGGCCACTACTCGCCGCAGTCGCAGATCCGGGTTCGCCTGCTCGGCTTCGGGAAAGAAGCGCCGGACGAGGGCCTCCTCGTCGAGCGCGTACGGAGCGCAGTCGAGCGCCGCCGCTCGGATCCGCTGCTCTTCGGGACCGACGCGATCCGTCTCGTGAACGCGGAGGGTGATGGGCTTCCGGGCCTCGTCGTCGACCGCTATGCCGAGTGCGTCGTGATGCGCTGCTCGTCGGCCGGGATGGTCGCCCGCGCCGCTCTCCTCGCGGCGGCGCTTCGCGACGCCACGGGGGTGCGGACCGGAGTGCGGCGCGACGATTCGGTCGCGGCGAGACGAGAAGGGTTCGAGGCGAGGCAAGAAGTGCTCTTCGGAGAGGCTCCCGAGGGCCCGATCGCGATCGACGAGCGCGGGCGTCGCTATTTGGTCGACGTGCTGCACGGTCAGAAGACGGGCTTCTATCTCGATCAACGCGACGCCCGCGACCTCGTCGAGCGCCTCGCCCGCGGCCGCCGCGTCCTCGACCTCTTCTCGTACACGGGCGGCTTCAGCGTCGCGGCCGCGCGCGGAGGAGCGAGCGAGATCAGCCTCGTCGACTCCTCCGCCGGAGCGCTCGCCGTCGCGGCGAGGCACCTCGAACCCGTAGCGGGCGAGATCGCGATCCGGAGCGTCGAGGCCGATGGCTTCCGCTTCCTGCGAACGGATCCCGGGATGTACGATCTCCTCGTTCTCGATCCGCCGCCGCTCGCGAAGCGCAGAGGCGACGTGGCGCATGCCTCGCGCGCGTACAAGGATCTCGTGCTCCATGCCCTCGGGAGGGCAGCTCCGGGGGCATTCTTGCTCGCGTTCTCGTGCTCGCATGCGATCGACCCGGTGCTCTTCCGACAGATCGTCTTCGGGGCCTCGCTCGATGCCGGTCGTAGCCCGCAGGTGCTCGCGGCACTCGGTCCGCCGAGCGACCATCCCGTCTCGATCGACCATCCGGAGGGGGCGTACCTCGGCGGCCTCCTGCTCCGCGCATGAATGCCCCGGCACGAGAGGGAGCAGCGCTCGTCGAGCGGGCTGCCGCGTTCGTCGCCGGAAACGGCGATGCGCTCGCGAGAGCGAGGCTCGCGGCACTTCGCGGCGAGGCGGACGCGGCGTCGATCGATTCCCACCTCGAGTCGAGACGCGCGCCCGGGGGAGGCTTCACGTCCGTCGGCGGCGGATCGGGCGCGAGCGTGGAAGGATCGCTCGCCGTTCTCGAGCTTCTCGACGAGCTGGCCGTGCGGAGCGGGACCTTCGCGAGCGATGCCGCAGCCTGGCTCGCGCGGGCACAGTGCGACGACGGATCGTTCGACCCGGCGCCTCGCGAAGGCGGCCCGGCGGGCGGCGCGACGCGATCCGACGACGAGCGGATCCTTCTCACGGGACGCGTGCTCGCCGAACTCGCGAGGCTTCGCGTCGGAAGCCCGCGCGTGATCGCCCGCGCCGGCGCGTTCCTCGACGCCGTCTTCAGCCCCGAACGCGTCGAGACGGGAGGGCCTGCCGCGGTCGTCGCATTCGCGGCGCCGGCGACCCATGGCGCGCTCGAACGTGCGGACGAGGCCCTCCAATGGTGCGGCAGGACGCTCGAGAAGGGCGTTCGGAGCGGCGCCTGGCGTACGATCGACGCGCTCGGAACGCTCCTCGTCTGCGATGCTCGAACGCTCCCCGGGGCTCGCGTCGACGCATCGACGCTGCTCGCCCTGCTCGCCGTCGAGCAGGCGCCGGACGGCGGATTCGGAGATCCCCGGGACCCGGCTCCCGTGCGCATCGAGGCGACGCTCCTCGCCCTGCGGTCGATCCGACGTTTCGGGCGAGGGGGCGCGGCCACGAAGATCCCGGGGTAGGTTCGCGCGGCACGGGCGGAGGGTCGGAACTCGAGATGGATCGCTGCATGAACCTCGGCCACATCCACGAGGCGATCGCGGCCGCCATCCCCGAACGCGAGTGCATCGTCCACCGCGAGCGGCGGCTCCGCTTCGCGGAAGTCACCGACCGTACCCGCCGACTCGCTTCGTTGCTTCGCTCTCACGGCCTCGGTTGCCATCGCGAGCGTCACGAGCTCGCGAACCACGAGTCGGGGCAGGATCACGTGGCGCTCTACCTCTACAACGGGGTCGAGTACCTCGAGGGGATGCTCGGGGCGTTCAAGGCGCGTTGTGTTCCGGTGAACGTCAACTACCGCTACGTCGACGAGGAGCTCTCGTACCTGCTCGGCGATTGCCGGGCGAGTGCGATCGTCTACCACGCCTGCTTCGCAGCGACGCTCGCGAGGCTCCGCGATCGACTCTCCGGGATCCGCCTCTGGCTGCAGGTGGCCGATGGCAGCGGCGAGGCCCTGCTTCCGGGCGCGATCGACTACGAGGCAGCGCTCGCAGCGGCCGAGCCCGAACCGCCGCAGGGCCTTTCGTCCGACGATCTCTACGTGCTCTATACGGGAGGGACGACCGGGATGCCGAAAGGGGTCCTCTGGCGTCAGGAGGACATCTATCGCGCGGCGCTCGGCGGCCAGAAGCCCCGCGACTCGGTCGAGGAGATCGTGACGCGTTCCCTGCAGCCGGCGCTTCGCGCGCTTCCGGCCCCGCCCTTCATGCACGGCGCCGCGCATTGGGCGGCGTTCACGTTCTGGAACGTCGGATCGACGATCGTCGTGCAATCGGAAACCCGACACCTCGATCCACGGGACGTCTGGTCGACCGTCGAGCGCGAGCGGGTGAACGTGCTCACGATCGTCGGAGACGCCTTCGGCCGGCCCTTGCTCGACGAACTCGAGCGACGCGAGTACGACCTCTCCTCGCTCACGCTGGTCTCGTCGGGCGGCGCGATCCTGACGGCGGCGCTCAAGCAGGAGTTCCTTCGCAGGATTCCGCAGCTTCGCATCCTCGACGCGCTCGGATCGTCGGAAAGTGGAGCGCAGGCTTCGCAGATCTCCGCGGCGGGACGCAGGGCTTCGACCGGGGACTTCTCGCTCGGGTCGGGGAACGTCGTGCTCCGGGAGGATCTCGGGGGACGCCTCGAGCCGGGCTCGGACGAGACCGGCTGGCTCGCCCGTGAAGGGGTGATTCCGCTCGGCTACCTCGGCGACCCGGAGAAGACGGCACGCACGTTTCCGATCGTCGAGGGACGCCGCTTCGCAGTGCCGGGCGATCGCGCCCGGATCGAGCAGGACGGCTCGCTACGCCTGCTCGGTCGCGATTCGGTGACGATCAATACCGGGGGCGAAAAGGTCTTCGCCGAGGAGGTCGAGCAAGCGCTCAAGCATCATCCCGCCGTCTTCGACGCCGTGGTGGTCGGGACGCCACACGAACGCTTCGGACAGCAGGTGACGGCGCTCGTCCGTCTCCGGGAGGGCGCAACGGCGACGGCGGACGAGCTTCGCGAGGTCGCTCGCGCACACCTCGCGGCTTACAAGCTGCCGCGGATCGTGCTCTTCGTCGCCGAGATCGTCCGCTCGCCGAGCGGCAAGGCCGACTACCGCTGGGCGAAGGCCGCCGCGCTCGAGAGGACGCCCGCCTCGTCGTCGTGACCGCGCGGTCGCGGCAGCGCGCCCTCGTGCTCGAGGAGCCAGCGCTTTCTCGCGATCCCGCCGGCATAGCCGACGAGCCTTCCGTCGTTGCCGATCGCACGATGGCAGGGGATCGCGAGCCAGACGGGATTCGCACCGCAGGCGGCGCCGACCGCTCGCGCGGCGGTCGGAAGGCCGATGTGTCTCGCGATTGCGCCGTAGAAGACGGTGCGTCCCGCGGGCACCTCGCGAAGCGCATCCCATACGGCGCGCTGGAACGGAGTCCCGCCGGGGTCGATCTCGATGCTCTCGAGCGCGCGGAGGTCGCCGTCGAAGTAGCGACCGAGTGCCGCCGTGACCCGGGGCCGAGCCGGGCCGAGCGATGCGGCGCTCCCGAAGCGGCGCGAGAGGTCGGCGCCGGCGCGCGACGCGGTGTCGGCGAAGGCGAGCGAGACGAGGCGCTCGCCGCGGAGCACGGCGCGCAGCTCGCCGATGGGAGTCGAGACGGAGAACATGCGGAGGGGTTCGGTCACGGGGCGGCTCCTTTCGACCAGAGATGCATGACGGCGTACGAGCGCCAGGGGCGCCAGGCCTGCGCTGCCGATTCGACCGCCCGCGCGGCGACGGGAGTTCCGCGACCGAGGGCCTTGCGGAGCACGAGGTCCTGCGCCGGAAGCGCGTCGGGCTCGCCGAACGCTCGCATCGCGAGGACGCTCGCCGTCCACGCGCCGATCCCGGGAAGCGATCGGAACCGAGCGACGAGCTCGTCGAGCCCGAGGCTTTCGTCGAGGGGGATCTCGCCGCGCGAGAAGGCGCGTGCGAGCCCGCGGATCGAGGCCGCACGGGCGGTCGGAAGGCCGATCCGTTCGAGGTCGGCGTCGGCGAGCGCGGCCGGGTCGGGAAAGAGATGCGTGATGCCGGGCGCGAGATCGGCTTCGAGGCCGACCCCGAAGCGCTCGACGAGGCGGCCGGCGAGCGTGGTCGCACCGCGCAGGGTCACCTGCTGGCCGAGGACGGTGCGGACCGCACACTCGAAGCGATCGAAGGCGCCCGGGACCCGCAGCCCGGGCCGCTCGCGGACGAGACGCGCGAGTCTTCGATCGGTCGAGAGCGTTCCCTCGACGAGCGCCGGATCGGCGTCGAGATCGAAGACACGCCGCACGCGGCCGACGATCGCCGCGAGTGATCCGACGGCGCGCATGCCGAGCGAGAGGTGGACGTGTCCCGTTGCGGTGTCGGGCGTCACCTCGACGAGCGCCGGGCCTTCCGGCGTGCGGACGGCTCGACGCCAGACCGAAGCGCTCACCGCTTCGACACCGGGAAAGGCGCGTCGCGCGAGGAAGTCGAGGAGCGCACCCGCCTCGAACGGCGGGCGATACGAGAGCCGGAGTTCGAGCGCCTCGCGGTTGCCTCGCAAGACGCGTCCCGCGCGGAGCGCGCGGGGAGGTGCACCGTAACGTCGGCGGAGGTCGTGGTTGAACTGCCGGAGGCTCTCGTAGCCTGCGGCCGCGGCGACCTCCGTCATCGGAAGGTCGCACTCACCGAGCAGGCGCCGTGCGAGGTGCGCTCGGCGCGCGCGGGCGATCGCCCCCGGAGCGGCTCCGACGTGGATCGCGAAGAGGCGTCGAAGCTGTCGCTCTCCGACCCCGAGACGTCGTGCGAAGGTCGCTCCCTCGCAGGTGCCGAGGGCGCCGCTCTCGATCAATCGCAGGGCACGCGCGACGAGCGCGGGGCTTCCGATCCATGCGGGCGTTCCCGGAGCGCTCTCGGGCCGGCAGCGACGGCAGGGTCGGAAGCCGGCCGCTTCGGCGGCGGCCGCGCAGACGAAGAAGCGGACGTTCTCGCGGCGCGGGGTGCGCGCGGGGCAGACCGGCCGGCAGTAGATCCCGGTCGTCGTGACGGCAGTGAAGAAGCGCCCGTCGAAGCGGCGGTCGCGGCTCGCGAGCGCGCGGTAGCAGAGCGCGGGATCGAGCGGCATGTGCGGTCGAGGCTAGATCGCGAACGCGGCGGCGGCTCGCAATTTCCGGACGTCTACGTCTCGCGTACGAGCTCGGCTGCGAAGGCGCGGATCCGGGCCGCGTTGGCACCGATGTCGCTCCTGCCGACTCGCGATCGCGAGCGGACGTCGACTCGAGCGCCGTCGCCCTCTGCTCGAACGCGGACCACGACGTCGTCGACGAAACGGAAGCTGCGCGAGGTGTGCGTCGCCTCGAAGGAGAGGGTGATCGGGTCGCTGCGGACGATCCGCCAGCCGAGTCGCTCGGCGACGGCCGCGGCCGTCGCGAAGACCTCGGCCGGCGGCTTCTCGATCCGGAGCGGCGCGACGTCGGGGTACGCCGAGCGCTGTGGTTGCGCGAACTCCGGCGGATAGGCGAGATCCTTGCCGGCATTCTCCGGATCCGTCGCAGCGGCGACGAGCGCGGGAGGGTCGCTCGGGTCGGTCGTCACGTCGTTGATCGTGGGAAACTCCCGTGCCGGGAGCGCCATGGCGAGAAAGAAGGCCGCGAGCAGTCCCGAGACGAGACTCGCGCGGAGCGCGGCCGCGGCGCCCGCCGCGTCGGATCGGCGCCGCGCCAGGAGGAGCGCTGCGAGCGAGAGCAGCAAGAGGGGCATCGACGCGAGGAGCGCGGCACCGAAGATCCGGAATCCTGCATACGGCGACGCGACACCGGCATGGATCGCGAGAGGGCCCGAGATCGCCGCGACGGCGAGCAGGATCGCGAGCGCCTGCGCGAGGGCTGCGAGCTTCGAGCGGGTTTCGGGCATCGAGCCTCCTCGGCGAGACTACCACGGGCGGGGGCGCCCCGTGGTACGATGGGCGCTCCCGAGGGTCCGGGAGCCAGGGGCGCAGGATGCGGAGCGGAGCGGGCAGGGCGCGATTCTCCCACGGACGCCGCCGCCGTGCGTGGCTCGCCGCATGGCTTCTCACGGCGATGGCGTGCTCGCCGGCGCCCGATCCGGTCGAGATCGGCGCTCCGAGCTTCGGCGCTGGAAGCGCGCAGTTCGAGATCGTGATCGGAGCGGATCACGTGCCGGGAACACTCGAAGTCCGCCTCGATGGCGTTCCCGTCACGTCGTCGTTTGCTTCGCTCGCCTGGGGTGCGCGAGGTTCGGTTCCGGTTGCGCCCGGAACCTCGGCCACACTTTCCGCCTCCGCGCGATTCCTGCGAGGCGCAAACGAGGAAGTCTTCTCGGCGAGCCGAGCGTTCACGGCGCCGGTCCCCGCGCCGCCTCTCGTTTCGAGCGATCCCGCAGAGGGCGCCTCGGGTGTTCCGCGGACGGCCTGGCTGCGACTCGACTTCGCGGCGGCCGTGGCCGAGCCCACACGCGCAGCGTTCCGGCTCGATTGCGGGAGCGCCGCGGAGCCTTGGAGCGAGCGCGAGATCTCGGTCGCCGGGGTTTCCGCGGAGAGCGTCGTCGTGAACCCCGCGGGAGAGCTTCCGGCAGGGGCGCGCTGCGGTCTCTCGTGGCCGGGAGAGGCGGGCCTCGAGGTGCTGCTCTTCGAGACGGCCGCTGCCGGTGCGCCCGCGGAGATCCGTTATGACCGGACCGACCGCCGTGCGCTCGCGCCGTGGCCCGACGACGCGTTCCTGGTCGAGGATGCCTCGACGCCGACGGGGCTCCGGATCGACGTGCCATCGGTCGAGGCGCCGGCCGACGTGCAGTTCATCGTCGAGATGCTCCGGCCCGAGACCAACCGTCTCGATGGCTTCAGCCCGATCGCTCATTTCGTCGTCGAGCTCTCGGACGCCCCGGACCCCGGGTCGTTGCCGGCGACGCCGGCCGAATCGCTCGATCCTCTCGCGACGGTCGCGCTCCTCGATCTCTCGAGCGGTCCCGGACGGGGCCAGCGGATTCCCTTCCGATGCGAGCCTCGGACGGATACGAGCGTGGTGGGAGTCGTCTCGCATTCGCTCCTCGTCTTTCCGTCGATTCCGCTCGCGCCCCACGGACGCTACGGACTCGTCGTGACGCGGCGGGTGCTCGTATCGCCGGAGCGACCGTTCGCGCCGTCGCCCTTCCTGGCCGCCGCGCTCGCACCCCTCGCCCCGGGCGAAGCGGAGCACGTGACGCGCGTCCGGGATCTGGTGGCGGAGGTGCTCGCGGTCGCGAGTGAGGTCTCGCCGCCGCTTCTCGCCGACGACGTCGCGCTCGCGCTTCGCATTTCGGTCCGCTCCGTCGAGACCATCCCGAACGACCTTCGTGCGGTGAAGGAGCAGATGCTCGCAGCGCCGGCTCCGGCGTTCACGGTGACGAAGGTGACGCCCGAGACGAGTCCGACGAGTGACGTAGCCGCGATCGTCGAAGGAACCTGGCAGGCGCCCGATTGGCGGAGCAACGGCTTCTTCGTCCGCGACGGCGCGGGAGAGCCCGTGCAGCAGTCGACGAGAAGCGTCGGCTTCGTCCTCGCGCTGCCGAAGGCGGCGCTCGAGGGGTCGGTTCCGATCACCATGTACCAGCACGGAAACCCGGGAAGTGCCGAGCGCGAGGTGCCGAGCCAGGCCCGGAAGACTTCGGCGCGATCGGGTTTCGCCGTCATCGGGTTCACCGATCCCTTGAACCGCGAGGTCGCTCCCGGCGAGACCGATACGGTCGCGCGCATCACGGCGCAGGTCTTCGCGGTGTTCCTGCCGCTCACGCAGTACCGCCGCCTCCCGGACTACTGGGTGCAGACCAATGCCGAGCAGATTGCATTCCTCCGGCTCATCTCGTCGCTCGGAAGCCTCGATCTGCTTCCCATCGGTGCACCCGACGGCGTTCCGGATCTCGATCCGACGCTCCCGCTCACCTACGTCGGAATCAGCGAGGGAGCGAACCACGGACCGGGCCTGCTTCCCTATGCGCCCGAGATCGAAGCCGCGGCGCTCGTCGTCGGCGGAAGGCGCTTCACCGAGGTGATGATCCATCAGCAGGCCGCGACGATCCTCTCGCAGCTCGGGGGTCTCTTCCAGAGCCTCTCGCCCGCCGAGATCTGGACGGCGCTCGCGCTCTTTCAGGGGATCTTCGACGTGCAGGACGAGCACAATCACGCGCGCTTCATCTACCGAGACCCGTTCCCCGTGGCCGGAACCACGAAACGAGCGAGCGTGCTCGTGACCGAGGGGCTCGACGACTCGCTCGTCCCGAACCATGCCACGGAGTCGCTCGCGTACGAGATCGGCCCGATCCCTCATCTCCTTCCCATCCAGCGAACCGTGGCCTTCCTGCCGACGGCGACTGGGCCACTCGAGGCGAACGTCGATCCGCTCACGACGGCGGGCTTCTTCCAGTTCGTCCCGACCGGAGTCGCAGGGATCCCGCCGACTCCGGGATGCGCCGCGCTGGCGCCTTCGAGCGGCTCCGAAGGGCATTACTGCGCGCAAAGTGCGGAAGAAGCGCTCCGTCAGCGCGAGGCCTTCTTCGAGAGCGCGCTTTCCGGGGTTCCGAGAATCATCGATCCGTTCACGGAGTAGAGGGGGGATCCGGTCATGACGAGTCCCGTCCGCCTCGAACGGCGGGGAGCCGTGGCGCTCCTCGTCCTCGATCGGCCGAAGGTGTTGAACGCGCTCGACCGCGCGACGCTCGAAGCCCTGCTGGCACACGCGCGCGCGCTCGGATCCGATCCGACGCTCCGCGCCGTGGTGCTGACGGGAGAGGGGAGGGCCTTTGCCGCGGGCGCCGACATTGCGGCCATGCGCGGGCTCGATCCGCTCGGCGGCGAGGCCTTCAGCCGACTCGGGCACGAGGCGCTCGGCTCACTCGAAGCACTGCGCGTTCCGACGATCGCGGCGGTGAACGGCTTCGCGCTCGGGGGTGGGTGCGAGCTCGCCTGTGCGTGCGATTGGATCTATGCCTCGTCGAAGGCGCGCTTCGGACAGCCCGAGGTGAACCTCGGCCTGGTTCCAGGCTTCGGCGGAACGAGCCGGCTGCTGCGGCGGACGGGGGCGGCTTGGGCGCGTGAGCTCGTGCTCACCGCAGAGCCGATCGATGCCGAGACCGCGCTTCGGATCGGGCTCGTGAACCGCGTCTTCGAGCCCGAGGAGCTCGTTCCGGCCGCGTTGCGTGCGGCGGAGACCATCGCACGAAAGGGCCCCTTCGCCGTCGCTCAGGCGAAGCGGATCCTCCAGGAGGGCCAGGACGCGGACGTCCGTACGGCGCACGCGCTCGAACAGCAGGCTTTCGGGCTCGTCTTCGCGAGCCACGATCGGGAGGAAGGCATGGACGCCTTCCTCGAGAAGCGGGAGCCGAAGTTCGAGGGCCGCTGACG
>CAJPFO010000236.1 GCA_905339255.1 Myxococcaceae bacterium | reverse complement strand
GCGATGCCGAGTGGACAGAGCACGGCACTGGCCTCCTCGCGCAGCACGGCGAGCAGACCGGGAGCGATCGCGGGACGCTCGTCGATCACCCGCTCGATCGCGCGCAGGCTCCCTTCGTCGACTTCGCCGGAGGCCGGTCCGACGATCACGCCCACCACACGGCGCGCGCCAAACGGTACGATCGCGCGGCGCCCGATCCCGACGCTCGCCACGAGCGCCGGAGGCACGGCGTAGTCGAAGCTCCGATACACGGGGACGGGGAGCGCCAGCGCCACCGCGACCCGCTCGTCGAAACCTCGCTCCGGCGTCACCATGGGGGAAGTATGGGGACTCGCGCGCTCGCGCGCAGGCATCGCGTCGGGGCGCACGTCGTGGTTCGAGACGGACCGCGCGGCCGCGAGCTCCTGGTCGACGGGACCTTCGCGTCGTTCTACCGGCCGGGTGAGGCGACGACGGGCTCGGTCTGGGACGCGCTCGCGGCGCCGCTGCTCGCGCTCCCCGCGGCGCGCCGGCGGCGGGTGCTGGTGATCGGTCTCGGCGGCGGGAGCGCGGCGCGCGTGGTCCGTGCCCTCGCACCACGGGCCGAGATCGTCGGCGTCGAGCTCGACGCGCAAGTCGTCGCCGCCGCACGGCGCTGGTTCGATCTCGACTCGATCGGCGTCGAGGTCGTGATCGCCGACGCTCGCGAGTACCTAGAGCGCGAGCGCCGGCGCTTCGACGCCGTCCTCGACGACGTCTTCATCGGCCCCGCGAAGCGGGTGCGAAAGCCGGACTGGCTTCCCGAGCCGGGGCTGCGTCTCGCTGCCGCGCGCATCGCGCCCGGGGGCGTGCTCTCGAGCAACACCATCGACGAGGCTCGCGCGGTCTCGAAGTGCGTCCGGACGCTCCTGGGCACCACGGTCTCGATCTCGATCGATGGCTACCACAACCGGATCCTCGCCGGCGGAGCCGTGCGCTCGGCCGGCGAGCTTCGCAGGGCGATTCGCGCGAGTGCGATTCTCGCGCCGACGCTCCCGAAGCTCCGGCTCCGCACCCTGTCGGATGCCATGGGCGGCGCGCGCCCCGACGCGATCAGGAGGAACGCTTCGGAACGAGCTCGGCCGAGCGCGAGACGATGTGGTGCGCGGTCCGGTCGGCGAGGGCCGCCGTCGTGATCTGCGGGGGCGCCCCGAGCGAGGTCGGAAACACGCTCATGTCGGCGACGAAGAGTCCCGGCACCTCGTGACTCTCGCCGAAGTCGTTCACCACCGAGGACGCGGGATCGCCGCCCATGCGGAGCGTCGACTGCGGATGAGTCGACGCGATCAGGATTCCCCCCTGCGAAACCCCCCGGCCGGTCACGACCGAGAGATCGTCGTCGGGGCCGATTTCGAGACCATCCGGAACGAAGGGAACGAGGCAGCGTTCGGCGCCTCCCGCGAAGAGCACCTCGGCGCTTCGCGCGAGCCCGTCGGCGAGGAGCGTCGCATCGCCCGGCTCGAGGGTGTACGAGATCGCGGGCCGTCCCGGAGCGCTTCCCGGTGCGACACTTCCGGCGCTCCGGTCGTGGAGCAGGACGAGAAGACCGCCGAGCCTCGCGTAATCGCGCATCCAGCGCGAGTGGCGCTTTCCGAACCCGGGCAGGCTCGATGCCGTCAGCACCGGGAAGCCGACGATCGGCATCAGCACGTAGCCCGAATGCGGATCCTTCGCGAGATCGATGAACTCGTCGACGTAGTAGCTCTGCGGGATTCCGCGGTACGCGTCGATCGGCTCGCCGAAGAACCCCGCGACCATCACCGAGGGATGCAGGTGCAGGTTGCGTCCGGCCTGGCGGCTCGTATTCGGCAGGTCGCTCCGGAGCCAGAGGTCCGGCGAGTTGATCGCGCCCGCCGCGAGGACGACGACCGGTGCCCGGACCGAGACGTGCCCGAGCGGTCGGCCGGAGTGATCGACGACGCGGCCCGAGACGCCCGCGGCGCGTCCTGCGAGCGTTTCGATCCGCTCGGCGCGGGCGTTGGCGTAGATCCTCGCGCCCGCAGCTTCGGCGCGCGGCACGTAGGTCACGAGCATCGATTGCTTCGCGTCGTACGAGCAGCCGAGGATGCAGTAGCCCGAACGAACGCAGCCCTCGCGGTTGTGCTTCGTCACGAAACCCGAGTAGCCGAGCTTCTCGGCGCCGGAGCGGATCCGGCGGTTCAGCTCGTTCACCTCGTCCTCACGGATGGGCTTGACCTTGAGCGACTTCTCGACGCGGTCGAAGGATGCCTTCAGCGACGCTTCCGAGATCGAGTCGAGACCGTGGTCGCGGCGCCAGAGGTCGAGGATCGGCGTCGGAGCCCGGAACGCGTAACAGAGGTTGTGGACGGTCGATCCGCCGACGTTGCGACCCTGGAGGATCGTGATGCTCCCGTCCGAGGTGAGCCGCATTCCGGCCTCCTCGAAAAGCCGCGGCATCATCTCGTTTTCGCGCTGATCGAAGTCGCGGCTCGTCCAGAAATGACCCTGCTCGAGGACCACGACGTCGAGTCCCGCCTCGGCGAGGAGCGCCGCGACGACGGCGCCTCCGCCTCCGCTGCCGATCACGCAGACGTCGGCGCGCTCGACGAGGTCTCCGCCGCGCTCGAGGAGCTTCTGGATCACGCCGCCCCCGATCCGGGGCGGATCAGTGGCCCGGCGTAGCCGATCCCGGGCCAGGTCTCGTCCTGGCTGTAGTAGCCGAGGAAGGCGAGATTGCGGAGCGCGTCGAAGGCCATGCGCCGGAGCGCGAAGCGGCTCCGCATCCAGCCCTCGAGCGAGGCGTCCTTCTCGGTCGGCGAAAGCTCGGTGAAGCGCTTCCAGCGCAGGTCGAAGACGAAAGGCGACCATTCGACGACGCGAAGCAGAGTCGGAAGCGGCCGCGTGATCGAAGGATCGAGCGAGCCGCACAGGGCGTCGATCGTCCGGATCGCGAGCGTGTCGCGGACGAAGGGGGCGTTCGGGTCGTCGCTCGCGACCATCCGCTCGACGATCTGCGTGAGGATTTCGTTCTCCGGTGGCGAGAAGAAGCTCGTGCCTTGGTCGGCCGGTGGCGCGCTGGCCCGTGCCGGCACGGCCCGAAGCTGCGCGAGCGCGCCGAGCGCGGACGCAACGCCGGCCATGCCGAGCAATCCGCGGCGGGTGATCGCAAGCGGCGCGGGTCGGGGAACGGACATCGCTCGGGGACGGTACCGGGCCACTTCGCGGGTCTCAAACGGTGCAGCGCGAGAGCGCACGTCGGATCGCCGCCGGAAGTGCCGTCTCGCCAATGTTGCCCGGCGCGGCCTTCGCCACGTCGATCCCGTTGTAGGTGTTCCAGAACAGCGTCGGACCCGCTCCGAGAGCCCCGCGATCGATCCGTGCGCGGATTTCTGCGAGCGCCTTGCCGGTGTACGTCGTCTCGAGGCGGATTCCGAGGCTCGCCGCCTCCCGGACGGCCTCGAGCGCGGCCGGGGTGGGGGCTCCGTAGCCCGCGCCGAGTTGGTCGCGCACGACGGGGAAGTCCCGTGCGCCGAACCGCGCGGCGGGAATCGAGGGATCGGCCCCTCGCAGCAGCGCAAGAGTCGCTCGCGCTGCGCGCGCGAGGCGCGCCGGCGAGGGCGGCAGGATGTCCGTCACCAGCACGCCGAGCACGCGGCTCTCGAGGCCCGCGAGCCGGAGCCCGAGGACGAGCCCGGCGACCGACCCTCCACTCCCGATCGGCACCACGATGGTTTGCGGCTCGGGAAGTGCGCCGGCGCGGATCTGCTCGGCCAGCTCGAAGGCGGCCGAGACGAAGCCCACGTCGCCGAGCGCGGACGATCCGCCCGTCGGCACCAACGTGGGTCGATCGCCGCGCAGCGTCGCGCGAGCGAGCAGCGCCGCGACGACCGCTGCAGCGCCCGCCACGTTGCGTGCCGCGATCTGTTCGGCGCCGTAGGCGCATTGGAGGCGGAGCGTCTCGCGGACGGTCTCGGTGGCCGGCTGGTCGACGAGCACGAGGGCGGTGCGCAGGCCGACCGAGCGGCCGAGGATCGTCGTGGCAAGCCCGTGGTTCGTGCCGAGCCCGCCCGTCGTCACGAGCAGGCGCGAGCCGCGCGCGAGCGCCCTGCCGATCACGAACTCGAGCTTGCGAGGCTTGTTTCCGCCGTAGAGCGGGCAGGAGCGGTCGTCCCGCTTCACGTAGAGCGCACCGGGCGCGGCGCCGGCGAGGGGAAGCGGTTCGACCGGAGTCGCGGACTCCAGGAACGGCTGGCGCGGGAGGTGTCGCGCGAGGATCGGATGGGCGCGAAAGAGCGGAAGCCCGGCGTCGGCCACGCCCCCCTATCGCATGGTCGGGTCGCTGCCGCAAGCGCTCGGCCTCCTCGCAGGGATTGATTGACATGTCCCGCGGGGCTCTCGTACCCTCGAACGGCTCGCATCGAAGCGGTGGCGGGCTCGGGAGGTTCCATGGCGATCGTCGAGCCCGCAGGCTCGGGGGGAAGCGGTCGGCGACGCCTGCGGCTTCGCAATCCTGCGACGCTCGAGCCGCTCGACGAGTTCGAAGTCGAGACCGAAGAGGATGTCCGCGCGGCCGTCGAGCGCGCGCGCAAGGCGCAGCCCGAGTGGGCGGCGCTCAAGATCTCCGAACGCGGTCGGATCCTCTGCCGTGCGATCCCCCATCTGATCGATCGCCAGGAGGAGCTCGTCGACGCGATCGTTCGCGAGACCGGCAAGCCGAAGCCCGAGGCGCTCGCCGAGGTGATGGGTGCTTGCGACGCGCTCCAGTTCTACGCGAAGCGAGCGCCCGAGTTCCTTTCGGACCGCACGCTCGCGATGCACCTGCTCCGCAACAAGAAGCTCCGGATCGCGTACCGGCCGCTCGGCGTGGTGGGGATCATCACACCCTGGAACTTCCCCTTCATGCTCGCGTTCAACCCGACGGTGCAGGCGCTCGTCGCGGGCAACGCGGTCGTGCTCAAGCCCTCCGAGGTGACGCCCTTCTCGGGGCTCCTGGTTCGCGAGGTGCTGCGTTCGGCGAGGATTCCGGACGATCTGTTCCAGGTCGTGCTCGGAGACGGGACGACGGGAGCTGCGCTCGTCGAGGCCGGCGTCCAGAAGATCTGCTTCACGGGGAGTGTTCGCACGGGGCGGCGGGTCGGCGAGGCCTGCGGACGGAACCTCGTGCCATTCACGCTCGAGCTCGGCGGCAAGGATCCGATGATCGTCTGCGCCGACGCAGACCTCGAGCGGGCGGCGAACGGCGCGGTATACGGCGCGTTCTCGAACTCCGGGCAGGTCTGCGTCTCGACGGAGCGCGTCTACGTGGTCGACTCGGTCGCCGACGAGTTCACCCGGAAGGTCGTCGAGAAGACCGCGGCGCTCCGCCAGGGCGATGGAGGCGAGTTCGAGATCGGCCCGATGATCTGGCCCGCGCAGCTCGAGATCGTCGAACGCCACGTCGAGGAGGCGAAGGCGCGCGGAGCGAAGGTGCTCACGGGGGGGCGGAGGAACCCGAGCTTCTCCGGGCTCTTCTACGAGCCGACCGTCCTCGTCGACGTCGACCACGAGATGGCCGTGATGCGCGAGGAGACCTTCGGCCCGGTACTGCCGATCATGCGGGTCCGCGACGAGGAAGAGGCGCTCCGCCTCGCGAACGACACCCGGTACGGCCTGAACGCCAACGTCTGGACCCGCGATCGCCGCAAGGGCGAGCGACTCGCGCGCGCCGTGCAGTCGGGATCCGCGGTCATCAACGACTGCATGCTCACCTACGGCGCGACCGAGTCTCCGTTCGGCGGCGTCAAGGAGAGCGGAATCGGGCAGGTCAACGGAGAAACGGGGCTTCGTTCTTTCTGCCACGCGCAGTCGATCATCGTCGATCGCTTCGGCGCGAAGAGCGAGTTCCTCTGGTATCCCTATTCGGCGAAGAAACTCGCCTGGCTCCGGCGTGCGATGCGCTGGGTCTGGGGGACGCCGCTGGGGCGATGGCTCTCTTGAGCGATCCGGGCGCTTCGAGCCCGGGCAGGCGGGGACCGGCATGATCCAGACCATCCTGATCGCGAGCGACGGATCGGAAGGCGCACAGGCCGCCGAACGCTATGGACTCGCACTCGCGAAGCCGCTCGGTGCTCGCGTGCGCGGGCTCACGGTGATCGAGACGGCTCGCGTGCAGAGCCTGCGCGTGGCGTCGCTCGGCGTCGCGCCGCCTCCGCTCGAGGCGCTCGAGGGTTTCTTGAAGGCGCGTGCCGACGCCGTCTGCCAGAAGCTCGGCGAGCGCGCGCGGGCGGCGGGGCTCGAGATCGACGTCGAGTGCGTCTCGGGAACCGCCGACGATCGCATCGTCGAGCGGGCCGAGAGCTCGGACCTCCTCGTGATCGGTCGTGACGGTGAGAACCAGGCGTGGCGGACCGCGCTCGTCGGGCCGACCGTCGACGGCGTCCTGCGAAAGACGACGCGACCCGCGATCGTGGTGCCGAGCGGCGCCGAACTCGGCGGCCCCTTGTTGCTGGCCTTCGACGGCTCGCCCGGCTCTTCGATCGCCGCACGCCTCGCCGTCGAGATCGCAGCGCGCCTCGCAACGAGCGTCCACGTCTTCGTCGACTCGAAGGACAAGGGCCGTGCAGCGAGCCGCTTCGACGAGGTGCGAAAGCTTCTCGGCCCGCTCGCGGTCGCCGGTCGCGAGACGTCTTCGACGCTCGGGCGTCCGGACGTGAAGATCGTCGACGCCGCGCGTTCGGTTCGCGCGGGCCTGATCGTGATGGGCGCCTTCGCTCGCAACCGCATCCACGAGTACTTCCTCGGCAGCAACGCGGCCGCCGTGGTTCGGACCTCGCCGGTCGCGGTTCTGCTCGCGCGCTGAGCGGGCGACGTTGAAGCTTCGCGATCTCGCCGAGAAGCTCGGCCGCGAGCTGCGGGGGGACGGCGACGTCGAGGTCGCGGGCGTCGGCCCCCTCGACGGCGCCGACGCGTCCGAGCTCTCGTTCGTGCGTTCGGATGCGTGGGCGCACCTGCTCGCGACGACGCGGGCCGCCGCCGTGGTCGTTCCGGAAGGAGTCGATACGGGGGCTCGCCCGTCGATCGTCTCTCCGAACCCCGGTCTCGATTTCGCGCGAGCGGTTTCGATCCTGCTGCCTCCGCATCGGCCCGCCGCCGGTGTGCACCCGACCGCATGCGTCGATCCGCAGGCGGAGGTCGATTCCTCGGCATCGATCGGTCCGCTGTGCAGCGTCGGAGCGGGAGCGCGGATCGGGCCGCGATCGGTCCTCCACGCCGGAGTCCACGTCTATCCCGGCGTCCGGATCGGCGCAGATTCGACCCTGCACGCCGGCTGCGTCGTTCGCGAGCACACGGAGATCGGAGACCGCGTGACCTTGCAGCCCGCGGTCGCGGTGGGAGGCGACGGTTTCGGCTACGCCATCGATGCGCAGGGCGGGCTGCAGAAAGTCCCGCAGGTGGGGCGCGTCGTGATCGAGGACGACGTCGAGATCGGCGCGCACACGACCGTCGACCGTGCGACGCTCGGGGTGACGCGGGTTCGCCGCGGCGCGAAGATCGACAACCTCGTGATGATCGCGCACAACTGCGACGTCGGAGAGGACTGCGTGGTGGTCGCGCAATCGGGTGTCGCCGGCAGCACGAAGCTCGGTCGGGGTGCGATCTTGATGGCGCAGGTCGGCGTCGCCGGGCACCTCACGATCGGCGAGCGCGCATTTCTCGCGGCGCGTTCGGGCGTGCACCGCGACATCGACGCCGGAGCGCGGGTCTTCGGCGCCCCTCCGATGGAGGAGCGACGCTGGCATCGCGTGATGTCGGCGCTCGGACGCCTGCCCGAGGCGCTTCGCAGGCTTCGTGCGGTCGAGAAGCGGCTCGGGATCGGGCTCGCGGCGGATCCTGGCGAGAAGCCATGAGGGGCGCACCGGCGGAGTCGCTCGATGCTTGGCGCGCGAGGCTGCGCGCGGCCCGGTCGGCGACCGCCCTCGCCGAGATCGTCGCTGCGTTGCGAGCCGATCCGCGCAGGGGGGCGAAGGAGCTCTGCGCTCGCGCCGAGCAGAGGCTCGCCTCGTCGGAGGCCGACGCCCTGCGGCTTCGGGGCTTGCTCGCGAGACGCAGCGCGCTTCGCGCGGCGGGCGCTCGCTTCGTTGCGGGCGTCGACGAGGTGGGAGTCGGGCCGCTCGCCGGCCCGGTCGTTGCGGCGGCGGTGGTGCTGCCCGACGAGGTCGTCCTGCCGGGGCTCGACGATTCGAAGCGGCTCGATGCCGCGACTCGCGAGCGTCTCGACGCCGCGATCCGCGAGCAGGCGCTCGCGGTCTCGGTCGCCGAGGTGTCCCCGCAGGAGATCGACCGCCTGAACGTGCTTCGAGCCTCACTCGTCGCGATGCGGTGCGCGGTAGAGGGCCTCGCTGTCCGGGCCGATCACGTCCTCGTCGACGCGCGGACGATCCCCGACCTGCTCGCGCCGCAGACGGCGATCATCCATGGCGATGCGACCGACGCGACGATCGCCGCGGCGTCGATCGTCGCGAAGGTCCATCGCGACGCCGTGATGAAGCTTCTCGACGGCGCGCATCCGGGCTACGGTTTCGCCGTCCACAAGGGCTACCCGACGCCGGCGCATCGGGCGGCGCTCGCGCGTCTCGGCCCTTCCCCCGTGCACCGGCGATCGTTCGCACCGGTGGCGGCCTGTGGGGCGACGGCATGATCGAGAGATGGATCCGGAGCGTGGTCGCGAGTGGCGTGGTCGCGGCCGATACCCTCGTCCATGCGCCCGCGGCGATCCTCGCCGGACTCGCGCTCGGGCCTTCGCACGACGCCGTGAGCTGGCTCTATCGCGACTTTGCGCGTGTCGCGTTGCTCGGATGCGGAGCGTCGCTCGTGACCGAAGGAGAGCAGCACCTCGACCCACGACGCCGTTACGTCTTCGTGTCGAACCATCAGAGCCATCTCGACGCGATGGCGATCCTGGCGTCGCTTCCGCGCCATGGCCTGCGTTTCGTCGCCAAGGAGGAGCTCGGTCGGATCCCGCTCTTCGGGGCCGCGCTTCGTGCGACCGGCAACGTTTTCGTCGGCCGGCGCGACACCTCGGCGGACGTCGAGCGCCTCGATGCCGACGGCTCCGTGCTCGTCGAGCGGATCTCCGTTCTCTTCTTCGCGGAGGGCTCGCGCAGCACGGACGGAAAGCCCCGCCACTTCAAGAAGGGCGCAGCCGTCTTCGCGATCAAGGCAGGGATTCCGCTCGTCCCGATCGGGGTTTCCGGCTCGTTCGAGATCCTGCCGCCGGGCTACGAGGTCAAGCGCGGTGGGACGATCGGGGTCTCGATCGGAAAGGCGATCGAGACCGAGGGGCTCGGACTCGAGGACCGTGAGCGGCTCACGAACGAGCTACGTGAGAGCGTCCTCGCGCAAGTCGCGAAGGCGAGTGCACTCGCTTCCCGGTAGCGCGGAGCCGAGGCTTCGCGCCGAGCCCGAGGACTTTCTCGTCGAGGAGGTCCCGCTCTACGCACCGAGTGGAAGCGGGGAGCACACCTTCGTCTTCGTCGAGAAGAGGCTTCGCAACACCGAGGACGTTGCGCGAGCCCTCGCGCGGTTCGCGGGCGTCTCGCCTCGCGAGGTCGGCTACGCGGGACGCAAGGACCGCGTCGCCGTCACGCGCCAATGGTTCTCCGTCCCCGCGCTCGACCCGGCGCGCGCGCTCGGCTTCGAGGCGCCGGGGGTGCGGGTGCTCGAGGCCGCTCGCCACGGCCACAAGCTCCGCACCGGCCAGCTCCGCGCCAACCGGTTCCAGATCTTGGTTCGCGACGTCGATGCCGCACGCGCCGAGCGGGCCGTCCGCCATCTCGAAGCGCTTCGGCTTTCGGGGATGCCGAACCGATTCGGGGAGCAGCGCTTCGGCCGCGACGGCGCGAATGCGGCGCGGGGATTCGCCTTTCTTCGCGGCGAGCGGCAGGGCGGCCGCGCTCCCGATCGTCGCGAGATCCGCTTCGCCGTCTCGGCGTTGCAGGCGGCCGTCTTCAACGACGCGCTCGCGAGTCGCACGCTCCCGCTCGACGCCGTCGAAGCCGGCGACCTGGCCGAGGTCCATGCGTCGGGGGGCGTCTTCCGCGTCGAGGATCCCGAGCGCGAAGGCCCGCGCGCAGCAGCGGGCGAGATCAGCGCGACCGGGCCCATCTTCGGTTCGCGGAGCCTCGAGCCGAGTGGCGCACCGCTCGAACGCGAGCGGGCGGCGCTCCGGGCGAACGGCATCGATCCGGATCGTCCGCTGCCGAGCCTTCCGGGCCTTCGGCTGCGCGGAGCGAGACGCTCGCTTCGCGTCTTTCCCTCCGAGGTCGAAGCGACCGCAGAGGCGGGAGTGCTTCGGCTCGGCTTCACACTGCCCGCCGGAAGCTACGCGAGCGTCCTTCTCGACGAAGTCCTCGAGATCGGGGGGCCAGGGCGAGGCTGCGTATGAAGCTTTCGGCCCCGCGCGCTAGCTTGGAAGCAGACGGAGGAGGCCCCCATGAAGATCGCCCGCGACGTGACCGAGCTCATCGGCAACACCCCGCTCGTGCGCCTGAACCGCGTGACCGCCGGCGTCGACGCCGAGATCGTCGCCAAGCTCGAGGGACAGAACCCCGCGAACAGCGTGAAGGACAGGATCGGCCTCAGCATGGTCGAGGCCGCCGAGCGCGAGGGTCTGATCCGCCCGGGCAAGACCGTGCTGATCGAGCCGACGAGCGGCAACACCGGGATCGCGATGGCGTTCGTCGCGGCCGTCCGGGGCTACCGCTGCATCCTCGTGATGCCGGAGACGATGAGCCCCGAGCGACGCGTCGTGCTTCGTGCCTTCGGCGCGAAGCTCGTGCTCACCGAGGGGGCGAAGGGCATGCGCGGCGCGATCGACAAGGCGAACCAGCTCGCCGCCGAGATCCCGGATTCGTTCATCCTGCAGCAGTTCCGCAATCCGGCGAACCCCGAGATCCACCGCAAGACGACCGCCGAGGAGATCTGGCGCGATACCGACGGCAAGGTCGATGCGGTCATCTCCGGCGTGGGAACGGGCGGCACGATCACCGGCGTGGCGCAGGTGATCAAGAGCCGGAAGCCCTCCTTCCAGGCGGTCGCGGTCGAGCCCGAGGCGAGCCCGGTGCTCTCCGGCGGAGCGCCGGGGCCGCACAAGATCCAGGGAATCGGCGCGGGTTTCGTCCCCGAGGTGCTCGCCCGCGATCTCGTCGACCAGGTCGTCACGGTCTCGAACGACGAGGCGTTCGAGATGGCACGGCGGCTCGCGAAAGAAGAGGGCCTGCTTTGCGGCATCTCTTCGGGGGCGGCCGTCGCGGCCGCGATCAAGTACGCGAAGCAGCCCGCGAACGCGAAGAAGCTCGTCGTCGTGATCATCCCGAGTTTCGGCGAGCGCTACCTCGGTACCGATCTCTTCGCGCCGTATCGCTACGAGGGCAGCGACGACCCCGGCGCATGAGGAGCCGCAGCGAATGACCGGCGCTGGTTCCGGCCCGAAGATCGATCCCGAGGCGTGGATCGCACCCGGAGCACACGTGCTCGGGGACGTGCACGTCGGACCGCGATCGAGCATCTGGTTCGGTACGGTCGTGCGGGGCGACGTCCACGCGGTACGGATCGGAGCCGGAACGAACCTGCAGGATCTCTGTGTCGTCCACGTGACACGGGATCGGTTTCCGGCCGTCGTCGGCGACGACGTCACCGTCGGGCATCACGCCACCATCCATGGCTGTACGGTCCGCGACGGTGCGCTCGTCGGAATCGGGGCGATCGTCCTCGATGGCGCCGACGTCGGAGAGGGAGCGCTCGTCGCCGCCGGAGCGCTGGTTCCGCCCGGGATGAAGGTGCCCGATGGTGCGCTCGTGATGGGCTCGCCGGCGCGGGTCGTCCGTACGCTCTCGGAAGCCGAGCGTGAGCTCCAACGCGAACAGGCGCGTCATTACGCGGAGCTGGCCGCGCGCTATGCGAGGGGAGGCGCTCCGTGAGCGCCGACGTGCCGGGGAGCGGCTCGCGCGGTCGCCGCGACGTCGAGCCGGGCTCGAAGCCGCGCCGGTCGGAGAAGAAGGCCCTTTGTCGGGCGAGCATCCTCGAGGCGGCGCGAGTCGTCTTCTTCCGCGACGGCTTCATGGAGGCGAACCTCGACGAAGTGGCCGAGCGCGCCGAGGTCGCCAAGGGCACCCTCTACCGCTACTTCGAGAGCAAGGCCGATCTCTACGTCGCGGTGCTCGCTCGGGACGGCCGCCTGTTCGAGGATCGGCTTCGCGCGACCGTCGAACCCGGCATCGCTCCGCCCGATCAGGTTCGCAGGACGGCGCGCTTCTACTTCGACCACTGGATCCGCAACCGCGAGTACTTCCCGATCTTCTGGGCGCTCGAGAACCAGGCCGTGATCGGCGAGATCCCCGACGGCCTGGTCGAAGAAGTGACGAAGCTCTGGGAAGAGTGCCTGCGGATCCTCTCCGACGTGATCGCGGCAGGGGTTCGCGAAGGCTCGTTCCGCGACTGCGATCCCTGGGAGGTCGCGAACATCCTCTGGACCCTCGCCAACGGTCTCATCCAGAGCGAGCACGCGCCGTCACGGCGCCGTCTGCGTCGCCGCGAGCTCGATCGCGTCTTCGACGACGCGATCGAGCTCGTGCTCCGCGGCATGACGCGCGGCCCCATCGAAGCGCCGCGGGGCTAGGCGACTCGATCAGGCCGGCACCGGATCGACATCCGATGCCGCGGTCTCCGCACGGGGGCGACCCACCGGGTCGCCCCTACACGGAGCTGCGCGGCCCGCCGTGGGTCGGGGCGCGCCCGTGGTCGTCCGGATACGGCAGACGTGCGGTGTCTCTTGCTGGGGTAGGGGCGACCCACCGGGTCGCCCGGATCGTCCGAGCGGCGCGGCGGGCACGCGGCGCGGGGGCCGGGGATTGACAGGACCAGGCTCGTCCCCAATCATCTGAAAAAGCTGACCCACGGTCATGTTTCGCAACCCGCTCAGGTGGGGGTCAAGCGGCGTCGCGAATGCGCCGATCAGGGCCCCCCG
>CAJPFO010000235.1 GCA_905339255.1 Myxococcaceae bacterium | reverse complement strand
GGCCGCGGCTTCGCGAAGGGCGTCGGGCGCGCAGACGGCGCCGTCGGAGTACGCTGCTCGTCGCATCCCGTGGCGGCGGCGCTCGCCGCCCGCCTCGCGAGCGAGGGCCTCGTGATCACGTCGACGAGCTTGAACCGCAGCGGAGACGCGCCCGCACGAACCGCGGCCGAGGCCCGCGCCTGCACCGGCAGCGGGCCGCGCGCACCGCTTCTCGTCGAGGTCGCGGGAGCGCCCGAGCCGTCGGGGACCGCGAGCAGCGTGGTCGATCTCTCGGGCGCCGCGCCCCGGCTCGTTCGTGAAGGCGCCTTGCCGCGCGAGGCGCTCGAGCGCGTGCTCGGATCCGCGCTGGAGGCCGCATGACCGACGTCCGACCCTTCCGTGCGCTCCGCTACGACCTTTCGCGCGTCGATCTCTCGCGGGTGATCGTGCCCCCCTATGACGTCATCACCCCCGAGGAGCGCGTGGCGTTCTTCGGGCGGGATCCGCACAACGCGATCCGCATCGAACTTCCCCGCGAGGTCGGATCCGAAGGAGGCTACGACGACGTCGCCGCGACCCTCGCGGCCTGGACGCACGAGGGCATCCTCCGCCACGACGACTCGCCGGCGCTCTACGCGCTCCGGCAGCGCTTCGCGGTACCCGATGGCGGCGTCTGCGTCCGCGAGGGGTTCTTTGCGCTTCTCCACCTCGAGGACTACTCGCGCCGCATCGTGCGTCCGCACGAGCGCACGCTCGCAGGTCCGAAGGCCGACCGCCTGCGCATGCTCCGCGCGACGCGCGCCAATCTCTCGATCGTCTTCCTCCTCTACGAAGACCGCGAGAACTCGCTCGGCGGCGCGATCGCGAGCGGATTCGACGCGGGGCCCCTCGGCGTGGCGCGCGACGACGGCGGCGTCGAACACGCGCTCGGCCGCATCGACGATCGCGACGCGCAGGAGAGCGTGCGGCGCTTTCTCGCCGAGCGCCCCGTCGTGATCGCCGATGGCCACCATCGCTACGAGACGGCGCTCGCGTACCGCGACGAACGCCGTAGCGCCGAGCCCGGCGCGGGACCCGACGCGCCGTTCGAGGCGACGCTCGCGTATTTCGCGAATGCCTACGGCGAAGGGACGCTGCTCTTGCCGATCCATCGGGTGGTTCGGCGCGGAGCCGCGCCGACCGACGCCGTCTGGCGCGAACGGCTCGCGGGTTGGAGCGAACGACACGTTGAAGTGTCGGACGTGGAGAAGCTCCCGACGCTCCTCGCCGAACACCTTGCGCCGCTCGGACGACGGCCCTGCTTCGCGGCCGACGACGGCTCGGGGACGCTTCGCATCTTCTGGCGCGAGGCCTCGGGCGACGAGCTCGCGATCCGGGTCTTCCATCGGGAAGTCGTCGAGGGGGTCTTCGGCCTCGGCGAGGCGGCCGTCCGCGAGGGCGCGCTCGACTTCCCGAAGAGCACGGCCCGCGCCGCGCACGACGTCCGCTCGGGCCGCGGGTCCGTGGCGCTCTACTTGAACCCGCTCACCCCGGAGGACGTCTTCCGCGTGACGGGCGCGGGCGAGGTGCTGCCGCAGAAGTCGACTTTCTTCTTGCCGAAGCTTCCGACGGGCCTCGTCTTTCGAAGCTTCGAGGAGTCGGCTTGAGCGGGCGGGGCGGCGGGCTCAATCCGCGCCGCCGCCGACGCACCCGACCCGAGGGCATGGCCGGCCTGGTCGAAGGAGTCCTCGGCGACCTCGGGCTCGACGTCGCGCCGACGATCCTGCGCATCGCCGAACGCTGGCCCGATCTCGTCGGGCCAGAAGCCGCCGCGCACAGCAGCCCCTGCCGGATCCGAGGCGCCACGCTCGACGTCGACGCCGACTCGCCGGTCTGGGTCCAGACCTTGCGACTTCGCTCGCCGCAGATCCTCGCCCGCCTCGCCGACCTGCTCGGACCGCAGGCCCCTCGCGAGCTCTGGGTCCGCATCGGACGATCCGGATCCGACGACGAGGCGCCCCGCGGGCGCGGGTCCCAACGGGAGCCGGAGCGGCTATGATCGCCGGCGCGATGCGAAGCCAGAGTTCGAACCTGCCCGGCGCCGGCCTCGTCTGCGACTTCTGCGGCCAGCGCGCCTCGACGGTGCGCCGCGTCGCCCTCGACCGTGGCTACGATCGGCTCGCGGCGCCCGCGCACCGCGAGCTCTACGCCTGCCCGCCCTGTTCGGAGGCCAAGGAGAAGGCCCGCAAGGGGCTGCCTCCCCGTTGACCCCACGGGGCTGCTTCCCTAGATTTTGCCGCCGCTTACGACCGGGATGCGCCGCCTCGCGCCGCGCCCGCCCGCTTCCCCGAAGGAGCCCGATGCCATGGTGAAGATCCGCATGACGCGCGGAGGTGCGACGAAGCGCCCGTTCTACCGCGTGGTCGCGATCGATGAGCGCGACAAGCGCGACGGCCGCTGCCTCGAGTTCCTCGGCACCTACGAGCCGAAGACGAATCCGCCGACCGTGAAGCTCGACGTGGCGAAGGTCGACGCCTGGGTTGCAAAGGGCGCACAGCTCTCGGAGACGGTCCGCTCGCTGCTCGCGCAGGCGCGGCGCGCGGCCGGGAGCGCGGCGTCGTGACCGAGACGCAGACGGCAGCCGAGCTCGTCGAGTACATGGCGAAGGCGCTCGTCTCGGAGCCCGACGCCGTCCAGATCCGCGTTCTCGCCAACGAGCAGACCCTCGAGCTCGAGACGGCCGAGGCAGACCGGGGCCGGGTGATCGGCCGGCAGGGACGGGTGGCGAAGGCGATGCGCGCCGTCCTCGCGGCGTCCCGCGTGGGGGCGACCTGGCGGCTCGAGATCATCGACTAGGAGGTGCGGTTGTCTTGGGCCAGGTCCTCGGAGCGCACGGCCTTCGGGGGATGGTCCGGATCCGATGGCTCGGTGACGGGCCCGAAAACCTGATGCAAGCGAGGGAACTCGCGATCGGCCGCTCGCTCGAGCCGCAAGGAACGACGCGCCATCGCGTGATCTCGCGGCTTCCCGGCAGAGCGGGCGAGGTGCGGATCGCGTTCGAGGGCATCGGAGATCGGGATGCGGCCGAGGCGCTTCGAGGGGCATACGTCTTCGCGGAGGCCACGGGGCTCGCGGAGCTTCCGGAGGGAGAACACTACTGGTACGAGCTGATCGGCTGCCGGGTGGAGACGCGCTCGGGAGAGACGATCGGCCTCGTGGAGGAGATCTGGGAGACCGGGGCGCACGACGTCCTGGTGGTGACGGACGAACGAGGACGCAAGATCCTCTTGCCGGCGGCGAAGGGCATCCTTCGGGAGATCGACGTCGTGGGTCGGAGGCTTCGCATCGAGGAGATCCCGGGACTCCTCGATCCCGCCTGAGGAGAGTGTGCTCCGGATCGACGTGATCACGATCTTTCCGGGGCTCTTCGAGGCATTCCTCGGCGAGTCGTTCGTCGGATCCGCTCGCGAGAAGGGGGCTCTCTCGGTGGGGCTCCACGATCTGCGGGTTTACACGAACGATCGACACCGTACGGTGGACGATGCCCCCTACGGCGGCGGGCCCGGCATGGTGATGAAGCCCGGGCCGCTCGTGGAGGCGATCGAGGCGCTGGCGGGGCCGAAAGGATCGGGGCGGAGCGCGCACGTGGTGCTGCTCACGCCGCAGGGAAAGAGGCTCGATCAAGCACGGGTGACGGAGCTCGCGAGCAGGACGCACCTCGTGCTGGTGTGTGGACGGTACGAAGGGGTCGATCAGCGGGTGATCGACCTCGCAGTGGATGAGGAGATCTCGATCGGAGATTACGTGCTCTCGGGCGGCGAGGTGCCGGCCATGGTCGTGATCGAGGCCGTGGCGCGTCTGCTTCCCGGGGTGCTCGGCAACCCG
>CAJPFO010000234.1 GCA_905339255.1 Myxococcaceae bacterium | reverse complement strand
ATCTGTTCGAGGACGTGCTCGATGCGCTGCATCGGCTCGCTCTCCCAGAGCGCGACCGCGTCGTCCGCGCTCTCGCGGACGAGCCGCTCGCGCTCGCGCTCGAGATCGCTCCGTTCGAGGACGCTCCGGAGCGCGGCGTCGAGATCCTCTTCTTCGAAGGGCTTGTTCAGGTAGTCCGCCGCCCCGAGCTGCATGGCTTCGACGATCGTCGTGGTGCGCGCGACGACCGAGAGCATCACGACCGGGAGCTCCGGCCACCCCGCGCGGATCCGCCGCAGGGTCTCGAGGCCATCCATTCCAGGCATCATCACGTCGAGGAGCACCACGTCGGGCGCCGCGCCGGCCTCGAGGAGTTCGAGCGCACGACGGCCCCCATCGGCGCTGTCGACCTGGTAGCCGCGAAGCTCGAGGAGGCTCGCGACGCAGGTTCGGACCCCTTCGGCGTCGTCGACGACGAGGACACGCCGGGGCTTGCGTGAGGCGCGCCCGCCCGCGAGCGGCCGGACGCTTCGTTCGGTCACTCGAAGGGCACCTCGCGGCGCGGGGCGGGAGCGGGCCACGGCTACTCCCCCTCGCTCGCCGCGGGAACCGTGAAGACGAAGCGGCTCCCACCGCCCTCGCGAGGCAGGCACGCGCTCGAACCGCCGTGGCTCTCGACGCTCCGGCGTGCGATCGCGAGGCCGAGGCCGAGGCCCCCGGCGCCGCGCGTCTCGCCGGCTCGTACGTACGGCTCGAAGATCCGCTCGCGGTCGGCGTCCTCGACTCCCGGGCCGCAGTCGCAGACCTCCATCTCGACGAAGCTCTCGTCCGCCCGGGAGATCTCGCGCGCACCGACCTCGATCGTGCCGCCCTCGGCGGAGAACTTGATCGCGTTTCCGACCAGGTTCGTCAGCACCTGCTCGATCCGCGCGGGGTCGAAGCGCGCGCGGCACGGCCCTGCGCAGTCGATTCGCAGCTCGAGCCGCCGCTCGTCGAGAAGGGGCTTCAGCATGTTCGCGACGGACCTCACGGTCGGCAGGACGCTCCGCTCGCAGACCTCGAGGACGGGCTCGCCCGAGAGGCAGCGTGCGCTCTCGAGGAGGTCCTCGATGAAACGGTTCAACCGCTCTCCGCTCTTGCGGGTTTCGTCGATGAAGCGGCGCTGGTCGGCGTTGAGCTCGCCGACCCGGCCCGAGAGCAGGAGCTTCGCGTAGCCGAGGATGACCGTGGCGGGAGTGCGGAGTTCGTGGCTCACCACGGTGAGGAGCTCTTCGCGGTCGTCTCGCTCGCGACGAAGCCGCTCGCGGAGCGTCGCGACCTCTCGGTTCGCGGCGTGGAGCTCGCGGCTCGCGCGCAGGAGCTCCGCCTCGAGCGTCCGGAGCCGGCTCTCATCGCGAACGAGCCAGATGCGGTCGGGGCTTTCACTTTCCGCACCGAAGAGGCAGCGCACCGAAACCGCCACGGGCTCGCCCGCGTCGAAACGCAGCCGGCACGAGACGGCTTCGGGGACATCGTCGTTCGGGAGTCCCTCTCCCGAGTCCTCGAAGATCGCCGGGAAAGGACAGCCGAGAAATGCGGTCACGTCCGGCTCGGCGGCGAGCTCGGCGAGGCGCCGCGTCGCCCAGACGACGCGCCCGGCCCGCGTCCCGACGAGCGCGTCGGCGAGCGCATCCCCCACGCGACGCAGGGCCTTCTCCTCCGGCACGTCCGGCGCGCCGCGTCGCTCGAAGGCCAGCCGCTCAATCATCGCCCCTCCGGGGTGACCCGCGCATCTCGAGTCGGGCGTGCGTGGTATCGTGCGGCGGGGTTCCGGGCGTTCCGCCTGCCCCCAGCTACATCGCCCGCTTCTTTGAGTGCCTTTACCTGCCTCCCGCGTACCCGGAGATGCTCTTGAGCGAGAGCCGTGAGATGCGGCAAGCGGTCGCACGCCGCATGGCCGAGCTCGCCGCCGAGATCGAGCGGCACAACCGGCTCTACTACCTCGAGGACCGGCCCGAGATCTCCGACGCGGCCTACGATGCGCTGCTCCGCGAGCTCGAGGCCCTGGAGCGCGAGCATCCGGCGCTTGGAGCCCCCGACTCTCCCACTCGCCGTGTCGGCACCCCTCCGATGGGGGGATTTCGCACAGTAGAACGGCGTTTTCCGATGCTCTCACTCGAAAACGCCATGGACGAGTCCGAGATGCGTGCCTTCGACGAGCGCGTCCGGCGGGTCCTCGGCACGACCGAGCCCGTGGCCTATGCCGGCGAGCCGAAGCTCGACGGCGCTGGGGTCGAGCTCGTCTACGAGGGCCGCAGCCTCGTGCTCGGCTCGACCCGCGGGGACGGCCGCGTCGGCGAAGACGTGACCGCCAACCTGCGGCAGATCCTCTCCATCCCCGTGGGGCTCAGCAACCGCGCGCCGGAAGGAAGGCTTTCCGTTCGCGGCGAGGTCGTGCTCCCGCTCGCCGCGTTCCGGCGCTTGAACGCGGCCCGGATCGAACGCGGGGAGGAGCCCTTCGTGAACCCCCGCAACGCCGCCGCCGGCGCCCTCCGGCAGCTCCATGAGATCGACCGCCGCCGCCTCGCGGCGCTCGAGTTTCGCGCCTACGCGCTGGCCGAGGGGATCCCTCGGAACGTCCGCACGCAGATGAGCCTGCTCGAAAGCCTCGCGGACTGGGGCTTCGTCGTGAGCCCGGAATGCGAAGCATGCCCGGATGTCGATGCCGCGATCGACTATCACGCGGGACTCCTCGCGCGACGCGAATCCCTCCCCGTCGAGGTCGACGGCGCGGTCTTCAAGCTCGATCGCTTCGATCTGCAGGCCGAGGTGGGCGAGCTTCCGCGCTCGCCGCGCTGGGCGATCGCCTTCAAGTTCCCGCCGCAGCAGGCACGGACCGTCGTCGAGGCGATCGAGGTGCAGGTCGGCCGCACGGGGGCCCTCACGCCCGTGGCGAAGCTAGAGCCCGTCTTCGTCGGCGGGGTGACGGTTTCGAATGCTTCGCTCCACAACCAGGACGAGGTCGATCGCAAGGACGTCCGTCCGGGCGACACCGTCGTGGTTCAGCGCGCCGGAGACGTGATTCCGCAGATCGTCGAGGTCGTGCGCTCCGAGCGTCCTCGCGGTGCGCGCGCATTCCGGCTCCCGGCGCACTGCCCCGTTTGCGACGCTGCGACGGTCCGACTCGACGGCGAGGTCGTGACGCGCTGCCCGAACCTCGATTGCCCGGCGCAGCTCAAGAACAATCTCCTCCACGTCGCGAGCCGCGAGGCCTTGGACGTCGACGGCCTCGGCGAGAAGCTCGTCGATCAGCTCGTCGAGCGTGGGCTCGTGCGCCGTCCCTTCGATCTCTTCACGCTCGACCGCGAGACGCTCGAAGGGCTCGAGCGGATGGGAGAGAAGTCCGCGGCGAATCTCGCGGCCGCGATCGAGCGCGCGAAGCGGACGACGCTCGCGCGCCTGTTGATCGCGCTCGGCATCCGGCACGTCGGAGCCGGCGTCGCGGATCTCCTCGCGAACCACTTCGGTGGCCTCGAAGCGATCATGGAGGCGTCGCGCGAGGATCTCGAGGCCGTCGCCGGGATCGGACCGACGATCGCCGAGAGCGTGGTTCGCTTCTTCGAGGACTCGCACAACCGGGACGAGGTGGCGCGGCTCTCCGATCTCGGGGTCCACTTCGAGAAGGCCGCGCCCCGCCGCAAGCGCGACGGAGCGCTCGCCGGCAAGAGCTTCGTGCTGACGGGCTCGCTCGCCGGGATGACCCGCGAAGAGGCGAAGGCGCGAATCGAGGCCGAAGGAGGGCGCGTCGCGACCTCGGTCTCGAAGAAGACGGACTACGTCGTGGCGGGAGACGAGCCCGGAAGCAAGCTCCACAAGGCGCAGGAGCTCGGGATCGCCGTGATCGACGAGGCAGGCCTCCTCCGCCTGCTCGCCGAGTAGCGGCGCCATGGCACCCGTGCGGACCCGGACGCGTCTCGCCCTCGCGCTCGTCGCAGCGGCGGCGCTCGCCGCCCTTGCGCTCGACGTCCACACGCCGGCCGTCGTCGCCTTCGAGCCCACGCTTCTGGAGGGTGTCCCCGCAGAGCGGGCCGAAGGGCTCGTGCTCCAGCAAGAGGAGCCCGGCGAGGTTTGGGCGAGCCGGGGCTACGCCATCTACCGCAGCCGGAACGGTGGAGACTTCGAAAAGGTCGTGACGGTCCTGCCGCGCTTCGGCGAGGCATGGGCCGGCTTCTCGGCCACGCTTCGCCGCGCCTTCGGCTACCAGGAGCTCGTCGAGGTGCTGCCGCTCTCGGAGGATCTCCTGATCGCCTTCGCCGGGGGAGACATCCACCGGATCGACCTCTCGAACGCGACCCAGGAGCGCGTGGCCGAGCTCCGCTTCTTCGGTCGTGGCCAGGGTCGCGGGGTCATGGCGCACGGGCTCACCGAGGACGATCGCGGCCGCATCTACTACGGCGAGTACGCGACCGGTCCCGGTTACGAGACGCGGACCGCCCGCATCTGGCGGAGCGACGATCAGGGTAGAAGCTTCGAGGTCGCCTTCGAGTTCGCTCCCGGCGCGGTGCGGCACATCCACGGCGTGCAATGGGATCCCGTCGGTCGCGCGATCTGGGTCTCGACCGGAGATCGCGACGCCGGCTCGCGGATCGGCTTTTCTCGCGACGGCGCGAAGAGCTTCGAGTGGATCGGCGAGAACAGCCAGGACTATCGCGCCTGCAGCCTGCTCTTTCTCGAACCGATCGTGGCCTGGGGGATGGACGCCGACCACGCCGAGTCTTCGTTGCTCCGCTACGAACGCAGCGACTCACGGATCACGAAGGCGAGCCCTCCCCTGCCCGCTCCGGCCTTCTACGCACACCCGCTCGACGCCCGGAGCGGGCTCGTCGGCCTCGCCGAGTTCGATGCCGGTGCCTACTACGTCGACCTCGAGGGCCCGCCGCTCAGAGTCTTCTCGTTCACGCCGCCGAGCCCTCCGAGGCGCGGCCCGCATCCTGTGCTGCGTCTCGCACGCGGATCGACTCCCGATCCGTCTTTCGTGCATCTGAACCCGCTCCGGACCGTAGAAGAAGAGGCCGCGATCTTCCGGGTCGGGAGCCGCGCAGTCATCTCGCGCGCCGCGGCGCTGCGATGAGGACCGATCCGGTTTGATTCCCGCCCGGGCGCATGCGATTCTTTCGAGCTGCTCGATCGCTCGCGTCCTGCCGATCCAGGTGGGGGCCGGACGAGCCGGCCGAGGCCGAAGCGCATGAACACCCGCGTCATGATCGAGACGACCTGGCGTCGACGCCACTGGCTCTTCCGCCTCTCGCCCGGACAGATCTGGAACTACCTCGTCGGGGCCTTCCACCTCGTTCTCAAGCGCGAACGGGTCTCGAGCTTCCCCGGCGTGGTCAAGATCGACATCAGCCCGATCTGCAACCTGAGCTGCACCGTCTGCGTCCACGCCGACCCCAACGGAAACGACGCCCTCGAACGGCAGCGCTTCGCCCCGGGCCACAAGATGACCGTCGAGCAGTTCCGCAAGATCATCGATCAGATCGCGGGGAAGACGGCGACCGTTTCGCTCTACACGTGGGGCGATCCGATGACGCATCCCGATCTCGACGAGATGTGCCGGATCGCCGCCGACGCCGGCTTGCAGGTGCACGTGAGCACGAACTTCAGCTTCGGCTTCAAGGAGGATCGGCTCCGGAGCATCGTCGAAAGCGGCCTCACGCATCTCACCGTCTGCGTCGACGGGCTCTCGCAGGAGAAGTACCAGAAGACCCGTGTCGGCGGCCGCATCGATCGCGTGCTCCACAATCTCCGTCGCGTCGCGGAGCTCCGGAAGGAGCTCGGCCGCGAGTACCCGAAGCTCGAGATGCAGTACATCAAATACCAGCACAACCTCGACGAGGTCGAGCCTGCGCGGCGCCTCGCGGCCGAGCTCGGCGTCGAGCAGTTCTCCGATTTCTGGGGGGCCCTCCACAACTACGCCGACCGCGAGCCCGACCAGTACGAGACGCTCCGGCCGAAGCCGAACCAGCTCCTCCCACAGTGCTACTGGCCGCACTTCTCGATGGTGATCAAGTACAACGGCGACGTGATCCCCTGCTGCGAGCACCGCATGGCGGCGCAGCACATGGAAGGGGGCGATGCTCGCGTGTTCGGTAACGCCTTCGAGACGAGCGTTGCGGAGGTGTGGAACAACGAGGAGTATCAAAAGGCACGCCGGATCGTCTCGAACCCGGAGGTCGTGAACCGCGAGCCCGAGCTCCGCAAGCACTTCTGCGACGGTTGCTTCGTGATCTTCGATACGGAGATCCAGAAGAACAGCCGCTGGGCGAATCGGCACCGCTGGGAAGAGGTCTTCGAGATGGACGAGCGCGGACGTCCTCGCCGCAAGCCGAAGGACGTGACCGGCCTCCCGGCCTGATCGCGTCGGGGGTCGCCATCCACGTCGCGCTGCTCACGGACAGCCTCACGAGCGGCGGTGCGCAACGCCAGCTCGTCGAGCTCGCTCGCCACCTCGAAGGGCGCGACGGAACGCGCGTCTCGGTCGTCGTGTATCACGATCTCGACTTCTTCGGGCCGCGGCTTCGGGCGGCCGGGATCCCGATCACCTCGATCTCCAAGCGTGGTCGCCTCGATCCGGGCTTCCCGGCGAGACTGCGCTCGTGGATCCGGGCCGAGCGCCCGGATGTTCTCCACGCCTTCCAGCTCCACCCCGCCGCGTGGGGCGTGGCGGCGTGCCGCGGCCTGCCGGCGAAGGAGCGTCCCGTCTGCATCGCGGGGCTTCGTAGCGAGCGTTCCGAGGGTTTCGCGAGCGCACTCATCGAGCGCGGGGTTCTGCGCCGAAGCGACGCCGTGACCGTCAACGTCGAGAGCCTCGCGAACGAGATCGCGACGCGCCTGCGACTTCCGCGCGACCGCGTCCGTTTCCTTCCGAACGGTATCGATCTCGAAGACTGGGACGAGCGCTCGAAGCATCCGTCGCCCTTCACGGTCGAGAAGACGGGCTTCTGCTTCGCGCTCGTCGGAAGCTTCCGTGCCGCGAAGAACCACCGCGGCCTCCTCGAGGCGCTCGGCGCGATCGATCCCGAGCGACGACGCGGCTGGCAGGTGCTCTTCGTCGGTTCGGAGCGCGGAGGCGAGGCGCTCGCCTCGACGATTCGCAGCGAGATCCGCGAGCGCCGACTCGAGGCCGTCGTCCGATGCCTTCCCGAAACCGCCGAGGTGGCAGCCGTTCTGCGCGAGGTCGATGCGCTGGTGCTGCCTTCGCTTCGCGAGGGGTTTCCGAACGTCGTCCTCGAGGCCATGGCGTCCGGGATTCCCTGCATCGCGACGGACGTGGGCGAGGTGCGCGGTGTGCTCGGCGACGCAGGAGCCGGAATCGTCGTTCCCCGCGCGGACCCGGCATCGCTCGCTGCGGCGATGGTGCGGCTTTCCGAGACGACTGCAGCCGAACGCGGTGCCATGGGCGAGAGCGCGCGACGGCGCGTCGAGGAGCGGTTTTCGATGCAAGAGATCGCGGCCCGGCACCTCGAGACCTACCGGGCGCTCCTTTCGACCCGCGAGCCCCATTCGTGAGTGCTGCGGACACCGGGAATCCGGCCGAAGTCTCGCGTTCCCGGCCTCGCGAGATCCTCTATTGCGGGTTCGCGGCGCGCGCCGGCTCGCGAGGCGCAGGAATCGGAGGCCTCGTGAGCGGTTCGCGCGCCGTCGTCGAATCGGCCCGCTTCGATCACACGAAGCCGATCCTATCGGCGTGCACGCATCCGGGGGAGGGGTCGCTCCTGGCGCGCTTTCTCGAGGACCGGAGGAGACTCGCGCGCGCGCTCGCGGAGCATCGCGAGGCGCCCGCCGTCGTGCTCCAGGTCGCCTACTACCGGAGCACGTGGCGCGAGCTCGCCTTGGCCCGGCTCGCGCGGGGGGCGGGGCGGCGGCTGCTTCTCGACGTTCGCGGGGGTTCGGTTCTCGACTTCCTCGATCGCGATTCCGACCCCTTCGTCCGCACGGCATTCCGCCGCCTGCTCCGTGCGGCCGACCGCGTGCTGGTCCAGTGCGCGTCCGTCGTCCCCGAGCTCGAGCGACGCTACCCGAGGGTCCGCTTCGAGTGGTTTCCGAACTTCGTCCCGCGAGCGCTCTGCCGCGCCGACCTGCCGCCGCCGCGAAGTCCCGGGGCTCCCCTTCGCGCGGTCTACTTCGGCGCGTACTCGGCCGCGAAGGGTCTCCCCGAGTTGCTCGAGGCCATGAGGGGGCTTCGCTCCACGAAGACGCCGGGCGTCGAGCTCCACCTCGCGGGGGCCGCCACGAACGCCGATCTCGAGCGGAGGATCCGCGATGCGAGAGACTCGGGAGTCATCGACCACGGGCCCCTCGACCCCGCCCCCCTTCGCGAGCTCCTCGATCAGATGGACGTGTTCGTGTTCCCGACCTCGCATTTCGGCGAGGGGCATTCGAACGCCGCCAACGAGGCGATGATGCGCGGCCTCGCCATCATCGCGACGCCCCACCACGAGAACCCCCGCATCCTCCCCCCCGAGACGACGCGATGGCTCGACCGGACCCGGCTCGTCGACTCGATCCGCCACGAGCTTCGCTTCTTTGCCGAACATCCGGACGAACTCGCGCGCGCCCGCGCCGAGAGCCTCCGCTGGGTCTGCGACCAGTTCACCGACGAGCGCTGGATCCCGTTTCTCGAGCGCTGCCTCGACGAGATCTGCGAGGGCTCGACGTCGGTGGTCCTGAAGACCCCCTGATCGCGAGCTCCACGCCGGAAATGGCTCAGCGCGATTCCCGTCTGATGTGGGCGACAACCGGGCTCTTTGCGATCACGAGCTCCGTCTTCGGCCACGGGTCGGCTTCGGCGACGAGGACGCGCCGCTCGAGTCGAAGACCGAACTCGGGAAAGCACGGGGCGTCTTCGACGCGGAGCCGCGGCCCGCCACGAAGCTCGATGCGGAGCGCGTCGCCGCTCTCGAGCCGGATCTCTGCGTGCGAGCCGTCGACCCGCGGCGAGAGACCCGGAGCGAGCGGGAGCTGGAATCTCGCGCGACGGGGAGCGCCCTCGAGCCGGTCCTCGATGCGGAGCGCTTCTTCGTCGAGCTCGAACACACGAACGTGTCGGGTATCGGGAGTCGCGTAGCCCGCGCAAGAGGCCTGCGCACGTCGATGCGCCTCGAAGGCCTCGAGCCGGACGTCGGGGCGAGCACCGATTCGATGCGCGGCCCAGAGCTCGGCCTGCTCGAGGCCGGCGACCTCGAGCGTCGCGTGCGAGCGGGTCGCCCGCGCGAGGTCGCGGAGGCGTCCGGGGATGTACTCGTGGACGCCGGTATCGGTGACGATCCGCTCGCCCGCGAACGAGAGCTCGAAGGCGAGCGCATCGCAATGCGCGTGGCCCGGCTGGTACGCGGGAGCCGGCCCCGCCACCGAGGCGAGAAGGACGAAGGGGCCGCGCTCGAGCCTGAGGTACCCCGCGTCGGCGAGAAGCCCCGCTCGCTCCGGGCCGCGCGCCACGACGCCGAGCGCTCGGGCGTATCCGGCGAGCGCGGAGGGTTCCTGCGCGACGCCGTGCCCCGAATCGGCGAAGAGCGCGATCCCGCCATCCGGATGCACCAGCACGGCGAGGGCCCCGAGCATCCGCGAAGCGGTGTCGGAGAAAAGCGCATCGAGCCCGTCGGGAGCGGCGGTGCGGCGCGATTTCGAGAAGTTGAGCCCATCGAGAACGGTCTCGAGCAGGAGCGCGTGATACATGGGGCTTCGCTCGACGTGGAGTCCGTCGTCCGGGATCTGCTCGGCGAGCTCCTCGGCGAGCGCGCGGGCGTTCGCGAGCCAATCCTTCGAGCGCGGCGCATCGAGCGCCAGGCCTCCGATCGTGAGCGCGAGAAGGTTCGAGAGGTAGTGGTTCGCGAGAAGATGCGTCTCGAGGTTCGCGCCGAGATGCTCGAGCTGCGAACCGAGCGACGCGAGGATCGCCCCGCGCTCCGGACCCTCGGCGCCGAGCACGCCGGGCGTTGCGAGAAGCTTCGTCCACGCCAGCGTGCGAAGCGAGGTGGGATGCGGGCTCCAGCCGATCCCGCGCGGATGGCGATCGATCCAGTCGAGCACGAGCGCGCGTCGCGCTCCCGGTGCGAGCGTGGTGCGCCGCGCCCACTCGAAGCCGTGGAGATCGTAGGCCCAGAGCGGCCCGGCGTCGGCGTGGTCCCAGTCGACCGCGCCTTCGAAGCCGACTTCGCGGTGGCGGAGGCGGAAGCGGCGCGCTCCGTCGCTCCACGCGAATGGCGGCGCCGGGAGAAACGGCGCGACCGGCGTCGCCACCGCGAGTCGCGGGGGCTCTCCCTTCCACGGCCGTGGCGCGCGGCCGCCGAGAAGCCGGTGGCGGACCTGGCCCGCGATCTGTCGAGCGCGCAGGTATCGGGCCGTCCGAAGCCAGAGTCCGAGCCGGCCCGCGTTCACGCGCCCTCCCGCGCTCGCAGCGCGCGAGCGTAGAGCTCGCGGCGCGGAAGCCCGCCGGCGCGAGCGAGCGCGGCGGCGACCTCGCGAGGAGAGCGGCCCGCGGCGACGAGCGAGCGGATCTCGTCGTCGATCGACACGGCGTCCGGTTCGAGGGGATCGGAGGCCGCGTCCTCCTTCGCTCCGGCGACGACGAGCGTGACCTCGCCGCGCGGCTGCGCTGCCGAGTAGCGCGCGGCGAGCTCGCGAAGCCCGCCGCGGACGATCTCCTCGTGAAGCTTCGTGAGCTCGCGGGCCACGCACGCTCGCCGGTCTCCGAGAATCTCGGAAAGGGCCGCGAGCGTCGCAGCGACGCGACCCGGGGCCTCGAAGACCACGAGCGTCTCCGGCGCGCGGACGAAACGCCGGAGCAGCGCCTCTCGCGCCTTTCCACGCCGCGGCAAGAAGCCGAGCATCGTGAAGGCGGTCGCCGGAAGCCCCGAAGCGGCGAGGGCCGCGAGAACGGCCGAAGGGCCAGGGATCGGAACGACCTCGTGGCCGGCTTCGAGCGCGGCCGCCACCAGGCGCTCTCCCGGATCGGAAACGAGGGGCGTCCCGGCGTCGGAGACGAGCGCCACGCTTTGCCCCGCGGCGAGTGCCGCGAGTACGCTTGCGCACCGAGCCGCCTCGTTGTGCGCGTGGAGCGAAACCGGTCGGGCTGCGATTGCGTGGCGATCCAGGAGGATGCGCGTCCGTCGCGTGTCCTCGGCCAGGACGAGCGAGGCCTCGCGCAGGATCCGGAGCGCGCGGAGCGTCACGTCCTCGAGGTTTCCGATCGGCGTCGCGACGACGTAGAGCGTCCCCACGAAGCTACACTGTAGCGGCACCCTGCCCGCGTCCCGCGGAGCCTTCCGTGACGATCGAACCGCAGGATCGGCGCCGAGCGCTCGGCGCCGCGGGAGAGGCGTGCGCGGCGTCGCATCTCGAGTCGCAGGGCTACCGGGTGCTCGCCCGCAACGTCCGGGCCGGTGGCGTCGAGATCGACCTCATCGTCGAGCGCGCGGGCCTCGTGGTCTTCGTCGAGGTGAAGACGCGAAGCGGCCGCGGCTTCGGGCTCGCCCACGAGGCGGTCGATGCGCGCAAACGCGCACGACTCGTCCGGGGCGCGGCGGCATGGCTCGCTTCGCAAAGCCGCCCCGCGCGCCGCGTGCGCTTCGACGTGATCTCCTGCGAGAGGGCCGCCGGCGGCGGATTCCACCTGCAGCACCTCGAAGCGGCCTTCGATGCGGGCGGCTAGGCGGGCGGGCCGATCCCTACTCGGCGCTCGGCTCGGCAGCCGGCACTGCTTCGGGGGCGGCCTCGGCAGCGGTACCGGGCTCGAGGACCTCGGGGGCCACGAGCGCCGAGAGGTCGCGGAGCTTCGAGCGCAGTCGCGCCTTCTTGCCCTTGAGCTCGCGCAGGAAGTACAGGCGCGAGCGCCGCACGTGCCCGCGGCTCTTGATCTCGACCTTTTCGACCGTCGGCGACTCGACCGGGAAGATGCGCTCGACGCCGACGCCGTAGGAGATCTTGCGCACGGTGAAGGTCGCGGAGGCGCCGCCGCGGCGGCGGCGGATCACGACGCCCTCGAACATCTGGATCCGCTCCTTCTCGCCTTCTTTCACCTTCACGTGCACCCGCACCGTGTCGCCGGAGCGGAACGGAGGCAGATCACGGCGGAGAGCGCCCTGCTCGATCGCGTTCATCGTCCTCATCGCGTCTTCCCTTCTTCTTCGGCCGCCCGGATCAGGTCCGGCCGGCACCTCGTCGTGATCTCGCGAGCCTTCGCAGCGCGCCAGCGCGCCACCTCTGCGTGGTTTCCCGAGCGCAGCACCTCGGGAACCTCGATCCCACGGTAGACCGCGGGTCGCGTGTACTGGGGCCCCTCCAGCAAGCCGTGCTCGAAGGACTCGGAACCGGTCGATTCCGGGTTTCCGAGGACTCCGGGAAGGAGCCGCGTCGTGGCCT
>CAJPFO010000233.1 GCA_905339255.1 Myxococcaceae bacterium | reverse complement strand
CTCGGGCGGAATCCTCTCGATCGGCGGAAGTGGAGCGAAAGGCGGTGGCGCGGCCGAAGTGACGGTGGCGAACCACGGCGCGCTCTCGACGGAGGGCGCCGACTCGAGCGGAATCTTCGCGCAGAGTGTTGGCGGTGGCGGTGGACGCGGCGGAGGCAGCGTGGCAGCCGGCGCCGCGGTGAGCGTTTCCGTGGGCGGGAGCGGCGGCCCCGGTGGCAGCGGAAAACTCGTGCGCGTCGAGAGCGTCTCGTCCGATGCCGGTGGCCAACCCTCGATCCGCACGGAGGGCAACGGCTCTGCCGGAATCCACGCGCAGAGCGTCGGCGGTGGTGGCGGACACGGCGGCTTCTCCGTGGCGGCGGCGGCGGGGCCCGAGTTCTCCGCAAGCCTCGCCATCGGGGGCTCGGGCGGCATCGCGGGAAGCGGCGACGCGGTCGAGGTGGCGGCCGAGGGTCGCATCGAAACGCTCGGCAAGAACTCCCACGGCATCTTCGCCGAGAGCCTCGGCGGCGGCGGGGGTTCGGGGGGCTTCGCGGTCTCGGTCGCCGGAAGCGACGGCCTCGCGGCCGCGGTGAGCCTCGGCGGAAAGGGCAAGGCCGGCGGCGACGGACGCAAGGTCGACGTCGAAAGTGCGGCGGCGATCACGACGTGGTCGGATCGCTCCTACGCAATCCTCGCGCAGAGCGTGGGAGGTGGCGGAGGCGACGGCGGCTTCAGCGTGAGCGCTGCAGGTGGAAGCTTCGCGGGCAGCTTCGGCCTCGGTGGGTCGGGCGCCGCGGGAGGCAAGGGAGGCCTGGTAACGCTTCGCTCCGGCGCCGACCTCGAGACCCACGGCACACTCTCGTACGGTGCCATGGCCCAGAGCGTGGGTGGCGGCGGCGGCTCGGGAGGCTTCAGTGTCTCGGGCGCGCTAGGTACCGGCGGCGGCGCGCTCGGCGTCTCGCTCGGCGGCGGTGGCGGCCCGGGTGTCGAGAGCAGCCGCGTCGTGCTCGAGAGCGAGGCGAGCGTCGAGACCCGCGGCCGCGGTGCGCACGCGCTCTTTGCGCAGAGCGTGGGCGGCGGCGGCGGCTCGGGAGGCTTCAGCGGGAGTGTCGCGGCGAATCTCGCGGACGGCGCGAGCCTCACCGCCGCCGTCGGCGGCAAGGGAGGCCAAGGCGGAAACGCCGGTTCGGTACGCGTCGACGCCACCGGCGAACGCATCGCCACCGAGGCCGACGGCGCCTATGGGATCCTCGCGCAGAGCCTGGGCGGTGGGGGTGGTGACGCCGGCTTCGGCCTCGCTGCGGCCGTCGGCACCGGCGAGAAGGCCGTGAACCTCGGCGTCGCCATCGGCGGCAAGGGCGGGAGCAGCGGCACCGGGAGCCGCGTCGACGTGAGCAGCGCAAGCGCGATCTCCACGAAGGGAGCCCACGCGCACGGAATCTTTGCGCAGAGCACGGGGGGCGGCGGTGGAAGTGGCGGCTTCGCGGTGGCGGGATCGCTCGGACTGAACCCCGCGGCCAATACCTCGGCGCAGCTTTCGGTGGGAATCGGCGGCAGCGCCGGAGCGGGCAACGACGCAGACGAAGTCAGCGTCGCGAGCACGGGATCCGTCGCGACCGCGGGCGACGAAGCGGCCGGGATCCGCGCGCAGAGCATCGGCGGGGGGGGCGGCGACGGCGGCTTCAGCTTCGCGGGATCGCTCGGCGGATCTGACGCCAAGAACCTCGCCGTCTCCGTCGGTGGAGCGGGCGGCGATGGCGGCAGCGGAAAGGCCGTCACCGTCACGAGCCATGGCGAGATCCGCACCGCGGGCCGCGCCTCCGAGGGAATCCACGCCGAGAGCATCGGGGGCGGCGGCGGCAGCGGCGGCCTCACCGTCGCCGCGGCGCTCGCCATGACCGGCAACAACACCAACGTGAGCGCCACCGTGGGCGTCGGCGGAGCGGCGGGAGACGGACGCACGGGGGGCAGCGTCACCGTTCAGGGAACGGGCGCCGTCACGACTTCGGGAGCGCAATCCGCCGGTGTGTACGCGCACAGCATCGGCGGTGGTGGCGGCACCGGCGGTGCCGTGGTGCAGGGCGTCATCGGCCTCGACCCGGGCGGCGCGGAAGGCACGACCTACAGCGCGGGCTTCGTGATCGGCGGCAAAGGCGGCGCGGGCAACACGGGGGGCGACGTCAAGGTCGAGCGCAGCGGCGCCATCGAGACCTCGGGCGCCGACTCGGCCGGCATCTTCGCGCAGAGCGTGGGCGGGGGTGGCGGTGCCGGCGGCAGGGCGAACTCGCTCTCCTTTGCGCTCAGCGGTGAGTGCACGCTTCCCATCGTCTGCCAATCGTCCGACGACGCGAACCACGACCTCGCGATCTCGGTCACCGTCGGTGGGAACGGCGGCGGAAGCAGCAACGGCGGCAACGTCACGGTCCTCGACTCTGGCGCCATCACCACGCGCGGCACGAACGCGCACGGCATCTTCGCGCAGAGCGTGGGCGGAGGCGGCGGCACCGGCGGCAACAGCGTCCTCGGGACGGACGGGATCCTCGAGCTTCCCGAGTGGCTCGAGATCCTCGACGAGCTCGATGAGCTCCGCACCGCCTACGCCGGCCTCGCGAGCGAGTGGGATGCGACGGTCGGAGGGAGCGGAGGTAGCAGCGGAAATGGCGGTGAGGTGAGCGTCGTCCACGACGGCCTGGTCCGGACCTCGGGCTACGACGCCTCCGGCATCTACGCGCAGAGCGTGGGCGGCGGTGGCGGCGTGGGAGGAAGCGGAGCCGCAGGGCTCACGGGCAAGCTCTCGATCGCGGGCGGCGCCGGTAGCTCGGGCGACGGCGCGTCGGTGAGCGTCCGCCATGGTGGCGCGATCGAAACGCAGGGCGACCGCTCGCACGGCATCTTCGCGCAGAGCGTGGGCGGCGGCGGCGGCGTCTCGGGAAACGTCGATCGTTGGCTCGGAAGCCTCGGCATCAACGCCGGGATCGGCGTCGCCCTCGGCCGCGACGGCAGCAACGCCGGAAAAGGGGGCGACATCACCGTCGTGAACGATGGCGACATCTCGGTGCGCGGCGTCGGCGCACGCGGCGTCTTCGCCGAGAGCGTGGGGGGCGGCGGCGGGGACGCGGGCGATCTCGGCCGCGGGCCGAATCTCATCACCGGTAGCGGCGGAGGTGCCGGCGACGGTGGCAAGATCGACGTCACGACGCGCGGCGCGATCCGCACGCAGGGAGCATCCGGCGCACACGGCATCTTCGCACACAGCGTGGGGGGCGGCGGCGGGGCGGCCGGCGGCTTCTTCGGCAGCATCGGCGGCGACGGCCGCGGCGGCGACGTCGCGGTGCGCCATGCGGGGGTACTCTCGACGCTCGGCGCGGAGTCGCACGGCATCTTCGCCCAGAGTGCCGGCGGTGGCTCCACCGCCACGAACACGAACCCGGGCGGTCGGGTCGACGTGACACTCGATGGTGACATCTCGGTGGCAGGCGTCGGCTCCGACGGCATTCGCGTGCAAAGCCGCGGCGGCCTCGCCGCCGGCTCCGCTGCGGCCCATGGCAATCTCGGCGTGGACGTCCTGGGCGGTCGCGTCGAAGGCGGCACCGGCGAGGGGGCCGGTGTGCGCTTCGTGGACGGTGCCGCGAATACGCTCCGAAACCGCGGCGTCGTTTCGGCGCTCGGTGGACTCGCCGTCGCCGGCGGCTCGGGAAGCGAGACCATCGAGAACCAGGGCATCGTCCGTGGCAACCTGGCGCTCGGCGGCGGAACGAACCTCTTCCACAACCAGCAGGGGGGGCTTCTCCTCGCCGGCTCTCGCCTCGATCTCGGTCCGGGCGTGCTCCGAAACGACGGCGTCCTCTCGCTGTCCGGAGCCTCCGATCCGCAGGCGACGACACTCACCGGCGACCTCGTGCAGTCCGCCTCGGGGGCTTACGAGAGCCGCGTGAGGGCAGACGGTGGCCACGACGAACTGCGTGTCACGGGACGCGCCGCGCTCGGCGGTGCCGTGAAGGTCCTCCCCGCGCGGGGCCTCTATCGCGACGGCACCAGCTACCGGATCCTCTCCGCCGGCGCCGTCGAGGGAAGCTTCTCGCAGCCCGTGTTCCCGAGCGCCCGCCCGCTGCTCGGCTTCAGCCTCGCGACCGGACCGACCGAGGTGGAGGTCACCTCGCATACGCGACCGTTCGCGTTCGTGGCGAGCAACGAGGTCGAGCGCGCGGTGGCGCGCTATCTCGACGCGCTCGCACCGCTCGCGCAGGGGGATCTCGCCGACGTGATGGGCGACGTGCAGCAGCTCGAGTCGTCGCAATTCTCGAGGGCCTACTCGAGCCTGAGCGCGGACAGTTACGACGACGCCACCACGGCCACCCTCATCGCGACGCGCGCCTACGAGGAGAGCATCGGAAACCGGCTGCTCTCGCGTCGCGCCGAGCAGCGGCAGCGGATCGACCTCGCGCAGGCAGCGGCAGGAGAGGCCACCGACGTCGCAGCGCCTCCTCCCGATACCGAAGTCGGGGACGTTGCGAGCGAGCGGCCCCGCGCGAGCCGTCGCCCCTCCTTCGGCCCATGGCTCGACGGCTTCGGACAATGGGGCAACCAGGCGAAGGACGACGGCTACATCGGCTACCACTACGGGCTCGGCGGCACGACCCTCGGCATGGACACGACCGTCGGCGATCACTTCCTCGCGGGCGGGAGCCTCGGCTTCGCCTACACCCACGTCGGGCTCTCGAGCGGTGTCGGCAGCAGCAATGTGCAGAGCGGATTCGCTTCGCTCTATGGCACCTGGCTGCTCGGGCGGGCATACCTGCAACCGATCGTGACCGTCGCCCGCAATCGCTACGACAACCGGCGCTACCTCGACATCGGAAGCCAGCAATCGACCGCGGAGAGCGACTACGCCGGCTACACGATCGCCGCGTCGCTCGGAGCCGGCGTGGATCTGAGCGTCGCCGAGTGGACGGTCAATCCTCACGTCGGTGTTCACTACGGCTACGTGAGCCAGGATTCCTTCAGCGAGAGCGGCGCGGGGCCGGTGAGCCTCGACGTGGACGGGCGCCAGACCAACGCGGTGCTCTCGGAGCTCGGTGTCCGCGTCTCGCACGCCTACCCCGTCGGCGCCGTCACGGTGGTGCCGGAGGTGATGGCCGCCTGGTGGCACGACTTCGACGCGGACTCGCGCGTGGTGCGCGCGATCTACGCGGGGGCGAGCACGCCGGGTCCCCTCTTCGCGCTCGACGGCCGGAACGTCGAGGCCGATTCCGCGCGGATCGGCGTGCGGGTGCGCATACTCGGAGACGGGCCCGTGAGCGGATCGCTCCGCTTCGACACCACGCAGCGGCCAGCCTACTCCGACTACACGGCGATGGGGTCGATCGAAGTCCGGTTCTGAGCAGAACCTCCGGGGGCTTGCGGCGCTGCGGGTGCGCGTGATCCGGGCCGCCGGACATGCGACACTGCGCGCCATGAAGCACCTGATCCGACCTGCCACCCCGTCCGATGCGCCCTTTCTCGCATGGGTGCTGCAGGAGTCGGCGAGATCCCACCTTCCCTTCGGCGTCTGGGATCTCGCGTTCCCGGGGCCCGACGGCTTCCGGCTTCCCGTGCTGGAGCGCCTGGTGCGAGCCGAAGCAAGATCGTTTTGTCACGCGTCGGGCTTCTTGGTCGCGGAGGTCGATGGCGAGCCCGCTGCGGGCCTCACGGGCTACGACAATCCGAAGGTCACCGGCGGCAGCGCGTTTGCGGCCGCGATGCAGGAGACGTGCGCCGGCATTGGATGGGGAGACGCGCAGCGCACCGCGCTCGGTGCGCGTATCGTGCCCTTCCTCGAGTGCATTCCCGAGTCGCCCGAAGACACCTGGATCGTCGAGTTCGTCGCCACGAAGCCGGCGTATCGCGGCCGGGGACTCGTGAAGGCGCTCCTCGAGGCCATCCTCGAGCGCGGCCGGGAGCGCGGGCACGTGCGATCGCAGATCGGCGTCCTCATCGGAAACCATCCGGCGCAGCGTGCGTACGAGGGCGCCGGCTTCCGCGTGGTCGACGAGAAGCGATCGCCGGCCTTCGAGGCCACCTTCGGCGGCCCCGGGATCCGCCGGCTGCTGCGCGCAGAAGCGGGCTCCTCGTCGAAGTAGCCGCGACCCCGAGCGCGCCATGCCATCGTGAGGTGTCGGCTCAGCCCATGAGGACATCCCCCGACGCGGCGCGCAGGAGCGGGGGGCCCGTGGCGCGGACCCCGAGCGCGAAGACGAGGCCATCCGGGGCGTGGCCTTGGCACGAGACGGTGCCGGCGTGGATGCCGCGCAGGTGGTGGAAGGCGCAGAGCGTGGTGCGGTTGCGTGGCGTATCGGGGCCCGCGTGCGAGCGGAAGACGATGTGGTGCGCGTGGAGGTTGCGCCGTGCCGTGCACCCTGGCGCGGTGCAGCGGAAGCGATCGCGCGAGAAGTCGGCGTAGTCGTGGAAGGAGTCGCCCTGCGTGCGCCACTCGGCGATCGCATGGTCGAGCATCGAGCGGAGGGCTTCGCTCGGGTTCGCGGTGCCGTGTTCGAGCGCCACGGCGGCGAGGGCGAGGCGAAACACGTTGGCCGCCTCCGGGGGGGCGAAGAACTGGACGGCGGCGGCGAGGCCGGGGGGAGCCTGCTTCGAGAGTTCGTCCTCGAGCCGGCGAAGCGTGACGCTGCGGGCGAAGGCGAGCGCGGCGGCGTGGTCGTCGGGGGCCACCGACTCGGCGATGCGTGAGGCCTGGAGGGCCGTCACCTGGCCGGAGCGGAACGCGTTTGCGAGCGGCCCGTGGACCTTGCCGAGGCGTGCGAGGCGTACGAGGCGGCGGGCGGTTCGCGCCGAGAGCTCGGTGCGCTCTTCGACGTAGCGCTCGAAGCTCGAGAAGCCGAGCTCGCGGTAGAGCTTTCGATCGAGGATCTGGCGCAGGAGCTGGCCGAGATCGTGATCGAGCCGCTGCAGGCGGCGAACGATCCGGCGAAGCGCGCGATCGAGGGCGTGGGGCGAGGCCGCGCGGGCCGCGTCGGTGAGCCGATCGAGAGGCTCGGCATCGAGCGGCGCCCGCACGGGCCAGCGCAGGAGCGAGAAGGCCTCGTGGCGAAGCCCGGATTCGCGGGGCGAGGCAAAGGGCCATCGTCCTTGCTGCGGTGGCCGCCCGGGCTTCGAGACCGGGACTCCCGTGGCCTC